>JAJPJT010000062.1 GCA_021324095.1 Gammaproteobacteria bacterium | reverse complement strand
GGTTCACTGGTGGGCACCGGCTCGACCGGCCACTACATGGCGGGCGCGCTGGAAGGCGGTCGCCTGTTACAGCTCGGCGGCACGCGGGTGGTGCCGTTTGCCGACGTCCGCTACCAGCGGCTCGATGTGGGCGGTTTCACCGAGCAGGGCGGGCTTGGGTTCGGCCTGATGGCCGATGCCCGCTCGGTGGAGCGTGTGCAGGCGGGCTTGGGGCTGCGCGCCGAGCGCGGCTGGTACCTGAGCGATGGGATGCGCATGCAGCTCGATGGCAGTGCCGGCTGGCAGCATGCGTTGCATCAATACGGCAGCGTGTTCAATGCGAGCTTCACGGGCTTCGACGACTGGCTGCCGGTGGAGGGGATCGGCTTGTCGCGCAACACGGCGATCCTGCGTGCGGGCCTGTCGTTGTGGCCCAGCCAGAACTTCGGGCTGCGTCTGGGGTACATGCGCGAACAGGACCAGCAGGCGCGCGCCGGCAGCGTGATGCTGCAGGGAGCGGTGGCGTTCTAAGCCGGAGCCGTCGCGTCGCGCACGTAGTGCGTAGTGTGCGCTCCGCGCACGCGGACCTGCGGAAGTCGTGCGCAGAGCGCACGCGACGGTGCGGTGGCAGGGGTAGTGCACACAGCGCGCTACGGTGCTGGGGTCGTACGCACCGGCAACGGCACGTTGCAGACATCGATCTTGCCGGCTTTGTAGTGGTACCAGGCATCCGATCGGTTACGGCGCGATTCGATCAGCGCTTCGAACGTCGGCGTGTCGGTGCGCAGCACTTCGAGGTGCATGCGCTCCGAAGGCGGCAGGTCGGAAACCAGGCGCACGCGCAGGATCTTCGTCTCGTGCGCGGGAATTTTGTAGAAGCCCATCGGTCCGTTGCCGCGCGGCAGCGCTGCGAGGTATTGCATGCCTTCGACCACGCGCCCCACCAGCGCGATGTTGCGATCGAGCTGGCGCGGCGCCTGTCCGATCACGGCGTAGAGTTCGGTGCCGGGACCGGAATCCGGCGCATTGTCGCGGCCCGCCCCGACCATGCCGTAGCAGTGCACCAGCCAAGTCTTGCCGGTCGCGGGATCGAGCGCCATCGGAAACCCGTCACTGAAGCCGACGACCGGCGCGTATACGTCGCCGTCGGGCAATCGTGTGAAGGGCAGGTCGGGCGTGATGTCGCGTTCGAATTCCGGCGCGATGGTTGCCTTGGCTTTGCCGAGCGAACGCGGTGGATGTGCGGGATGTTTTTCTTCGGCCGCGGGGTCGCCCCACTGGGTGACGAAATCGTCCTGCACGCGCAGGATCGCGAGTCCGTCCCAGTAATGCTCGTGTGCGAGCGTGCGGATGTTCGCGGCGTGCAGCGGCGCGTAGGCGGGATCGAGCTCGATCACCACCCGGCCCTGCGGCAAGTCCATGTACAACGTGTCGTCCGGATTCAGTGTGCGCCAGTCGGAAGGTTTGGAAGCCTTCAGGATCTGGTCCATCGTGGGAGCGCCCTTCGTACCCGCGGGCGCGGCGGCTCGCGACGATACTGCTGCAATGACAACAAAGGTTGCCGCGATTGCAGCGAGCGTGGACTGGATTTTCATGGTGAGGTCGCCGTAATCAGAACGTTTGCGGTGTCGATGAAAGGCTTTTTCACGGAGCGACATGGATCAGGATCAAGTTTTTATCCGTCTTTATCCGTGTCAGAGCTTTGCTTTGGTCGCTGCGGATTCGCGCGTGAGTACGTCGGTACCGAACGCGCGCAGTCCCGTCTGTCCCGCGTAGCCGAGGTGCGACAGACCGAACCAGTCCTCGATGCTGCGCAACAGGCTGTAGTGGTTGTAGGGCATGTCCGAAATCGTACCCGGCTTCACGAACGGCGACAGCACCACCGCACCGATACGGCCGCCGCCGGGACCGGATTGTCCGGGATCGGGTGCGCCCGCGGGCCTCGTCTCGCCGCAGCAGGCCTTGGCGTCGACTCCTTCGTCGAAGGTGATGACGAGCACCCCGTCCTGCTTGAACGCAGGCGATGCGGTTATTCGCGGCACCCACTCGCGCAGGAATTGATCGGCGGACTCGAGGCCGCCCGGCTCGCCGTCGAGGCATGGCGCATTGTGACCGTCGTGACAAAGGTCCGGTGTGATGAACGAAAAGTTTGGCGTGGTCGCGATGCTTCGCAGGTCGCGCGGCAGATCGTCGAGGTTCACCACGTGCGCGGCGCAGTTGGCGCGATCGTCGATGATCGAATGGAAATACACGAAGGGATCGTGCTTGTCGGCGTAACGGTCCTTGACGGTCGCCGTGTTGGTCTGGTCGACCGCGTCGATCGCGGGGTGCGCACAGGCCGCCGCTTCGCGCGCGGGATTGGAGCCCATGCCTTCCATGTAGCCCTTCCACGTGTAGCCGGCGTCCTGCAACTGGTTGGCCAGCGTTTTCACGTCGGCGGGATACACGCAGCCCGTGCCGCGGATCTGGCCGTTGGCGTCGAATCCGGGCACGCTGCGCTTGAATGCGCTGTAGACGTGGCAGTCATCTTGCGTGGCGGGATTCGGCGCCTGTCCGCTGATGATGGAAACATAGTTGTCGAGGCTGTAATGCCCGGTCGCGAAATACTGCGTCAGCAGCGCGCCCTGCTTCGGGAGTTCGCGGGCGAGGTAGGGCGCGGGCGAGTGGTCGCCGAAGGTGACCTCGAAGGGTTCGTTCTCCAGCACGATCACGAACACGTGGCGCGGCGTTTTTGCGGCGCTTGCGTCCGGTGCGATTCGCTTCGATCCGGTTGCCGCGCAGGCGGACAGGGTGGCGAGCACCAGAAGCGCGGACAGCAGCCGCAACCAGGTGCATCGTGAACGATCAGCCGCCCTTTCCATTGCCCGCACCTGCTGCCGCCATCGTGAAGGCGTTCACGATACCAAAGTCGCGATGCGCCGCAACGGCGCCGGCTTGCCGGCCGCTTCAGAGGGTTCTTACAGCTCGCTACTTCACGGGCGCGCCGGGCGCGGCGCCCTGGTCCGCGTCGAGCAGAAACAAATCCGTGCCGCCGGTTCCGGCGGAGAGGATCATGCCTTCGCTGACGCCGAAGCGCATCTTGCGTGGCGCCAGGTTGGCGATGAACACCACGTTGCGGCCGACCAGCTTCGCCGGTTCCGGATACGCGGCCTTGATCCCGGAAAAAATCTGCCGCTTGCCCAAATCGCCGGCATCCAATTCAAAGCGCAACAACTTGTCGGAGCCGTCCACCGGCTCGCACACCAGGACCTTGGCGACGCGCAAATCCAGCCTGGCGAAGTCGTCGATGGAGATGGTTGGAGGACCAAGCTTTCCCCCCCCTCCCCCGTGGGGAGAGGGCTGGGGTGCGGGGGCTGTTTGCAAGTCCGGTGATTGCATCGATTCCTTCGAAGCTTCGATCATGGCCGCGATCTGCCTGGTATCGATGCGGGTGGCGAGCGTCTTGAACGGATTGATGCCTTGGCCCAGCAGCGGCGTGCGCGCCGCGGTGAAGCGGTTCGGCGCTTCACCCAGAAATTCGAATGCGCGTGCGGCGGTCGCGGGCACCACGGGCGCGAGCCAGATCGTCAACAGACGGAAATAATTCAACGCCAGGGTCAGCACCGTGTGCAGCTCGGCGTGCCTGCTTTCGTCCTTGGCCATCGTCCAGGGTGCATGATCGGCGACGTACGCGTTCGCTTCATCGGCTACCTCGACGATCGCGCGCATCGCGGCCGCGTAGTCGCGGGCTTCGTACAGCGCGGCGCAGGCTTCAAGCCTGGCAGCGGCTGCGCCATAGCGTGCCCGTGCGGTTTGGGGCAGCGTGTCGGCGAGTTTTCCGTCGAAATTTTTGTGCAGGAATCCGGCGCAACGACTGGCGATGTTCACCCATTTGCCGACAAGGTGCGAATTCACGCGCTCCTCGAAGGCTTTCAGGTCGAGGTCGATGTCGGCAAGTGTCGGGCCGAGCATCGAAGCGAGGTAATAGCGCAGGTAATCCGCATCGAGATGGTCGAGGTAGGTGCGCGCGTTGACGAAGGTGCCGCGCGACTTCGACATCTTGGCCCCGTCGACGGTGAGGAATCCGTGCACGTTCACCGCGGTCGGCATGCGCAGGCTCGCGCCGTGCAGCATCGCCGGCCAGAACAGCGTGTGGAAATAGATGATGTCCTTGCCGATGAAGTGCACCATTTCCGTGTCGCTTTCGGCGCGGACGAAACGCTCGAAATGAGCGGGTCCGAGTTCCTGCTTCCTGCCGCTTTCGCACAGCTCCTTGAACGCGGCGAGATAACCCACCGGCGCGTCCACCCACACGTAGAAATACTTGCCGGATTGGTCGGGAATCTCGAATCCGAAATACGGCGCGTCACGCGACACGTCCCAACTGCGCAGGCCATCGGCAAACCATTCCTTCAGCTTGTTGGCGACTTCCGATTGCAGACCGCCCGCGGCCCTGCGTTCTTCCAGCCACGACTTCAGCAGTGCTTCGAAATCCGCCAACTTCACGAAAAAGTGCAGCGATTCCTTTTGGATCGGCGTGGCGCCCGAGACCACCGAATACGGTTCGATCAAATCCGTTGGCGTGTAGGTGCTGCCGCACACCTCGCAGGCATCGCCGTACTGATCCTTTGAATGGCAGACCGGACACTCGCCCTTGATGAAGCGGTCGGGCAGGAACATCTGCCGTTCGGGATCGAACAACTGCTTGACCGGTTTCGACTCGACGTGGCCGTTCTGCTCCAGCGCGCGCCAGATGCGATAAGTCAGTCCACGGTTTGTTTCGGAGTGTGTGCTTGAGTAGTGGTCGTAGATGACGCCGAAGTCGCGCAGGTCGGCCGTGTGTTCCGTCCACACGCCATCGATCAGCGCCTCCGGCGTGATGCCTTCCTTCTCCGCGCGCAGCATGATCGAGGTGCCATGCGCGTCGTCCGCGCAGACGTAATGCACCGTGTGCCCCGCCATCCGCATCGCGCGTACCCAGATGTCGCTCTGGACATGCTCGACGACATGGCCGAGGTGGATGCGGCCGTTCGCATAGGGCAGGGCGCTGGTAACCAGGATTTCGCGGGGCATTGTTTCGCTTGGCGATCGGAAAACGGTCGTGGATTATCGCACGGCCGCACTTTCCCTTCCCCCGTTTTGCGGGGAAGGTGCCCAAAGGGCGGATGGGGGAAGCCCAGCGAAATTGTGAAGCCGAGCGATCGTGTTGGGACATACTGACTTCCATGGATGTCACGACATCTTGCGTGAACCGGACCCTCACCCGGCGCTTCGCGCCACCCTCTCCCGGAGGGAGAGGGGAACAGATGCGCTTACCACCCCATGTAGTGCCCACCGTTGATCGCGAGATTCGCGCCGGTGATCCACGCGGCCTTGTCGTCGAGGAAGAACGCCACGGCGTAGGCGATTTCGTCGGGCTCACCAAGCCGGCCCAGCGGAATCTGAGCGACGATCTTGGCGCGGACCTCTTCGGGGACGGCCATCACCATGTCGGTGCCGATGTAGCCCGGTGAAACGGTGTTGACGGTGATGCCGAACTTTGCGTTTTCCTGTGCCAGCGAAATCGTGAAACCGTGCATGCCGGCTTTCGATGCGGCGTAATTGGCTTGCCCGTACTGGCCCTTCTGCCCGTTGATTGAACTGATCTGCACGATGCGGCCCCACTTGCGCGCGCGCATCCCTTCGATGATCGGGCGGGTGACGTTGAAACAGGCGTTCAAATTCGTGTTCACCACGTCCATCCACTGTTGGTAATTCATCTTGTGGAACGTGGTGTCGCGGGTAATTCCGGCGTTGTTGACAAGGATGTCGATGCCACCGAGCCGGTCCTCGATCTCGCGCACCATCTCCTGGCACGATTCGGGATTGGACACGTC
The DNA here is from genome assembly GCA_021324095.1 of Gammaproteobacteria bacterium. GTDB lineage: Bacteria > Pseudomonadota > Gammaproteobacteria > Xanthomonadales > Rhodanobacteraceae > 66-474. The sequence goes on along the minus strand of JAJPJT010000062.1, from coordinate 46,258 downwards.
GCCCTTGACGGTCAGCACGTCGATGCCTTCGCCCGCCAGCTCGTCGCGCCAGGCTTTGGTCTTCTCCTCATTGCGATAGTTGGTTGCGACCTTGTGTCCCGCCTTTGCCAGCCTGCAGACGATCGCGGTGCCGATGCCTCCGGTACCCCCCGTTACCAGTGCCACGCGTGCGCTCATGACGGTTCCTTGATCTGGTGGTGGAGTGGCCATCCTACGCCCTGCGTGCAGGGTGGGCGAGGCTTCTACGATTGTTGGGCAACCTGCTACGCTCTTTCGCTTGTGCACATCCCTTTCCGGGTTCGCTACGTGAAGCGTACCTGTGCTGTGTGCAGTCGAAGCATCACCGCGAATGGGTGTGCAGCGGCCGTTCGTTCCCGGCTTGGCGCCGGCCGAGGCGGGCTCTGAGCTAAAGGACGAATGATCAAGCGTCCTCTAACACACATCGCGCACGCTGAGCGCGGTCACGCCGCGCAGCGGTGACAGATCGAAGCGTCGTGCCGCGATCTGCAGCATCGTCCCTGCATCGAGCGCGTCCGGCACGTCCTGATCGAGGAGGCGCAAGGCTTGCGCCAGTGCCGTCTGCGGGTCGTGCGCGGGTACTGCCGGCGCGCCGGTGGATTTCGAGAGCTTCCTTCCTTCTGCATCCACCAGCAGCGGCAGGTGCAGATACGCGGGTGTGGGCAATCCAAGCAGGCACTGCAACAGGATCTGGCGCGGCGTGGAATCGAGCAGGTCGCAACTGCGCACGACCTCGGTGATGTCCTGGAAGATATCGTCGACCACGCAGGCGAGCTGATAGCTCCACAGCCCGTCGGCGCGCTTCAGCACGAAATCACCGACCGCGTCGCGCACATTCTGATTTTGCGGCCCTTGCAAGACGTCTTCAAAGGTGATTTCGGCATCGGGCACGCGCAACCTCCATGCAGGCTGGCGATCATCGCGTGGCGGGCTGATGCAGCGGCCATCACGGTGCACGATGCCGGCAGCTTCGAGTTCCGCGCGGCTGCACCAGCACGGGAAGGCGTGGCCGTCCGCCTGCAGGCGTCGCAGTGCTTCCGCATACGCGTCGACGCGGCGCGACTGGAACAGGACCGGCTCGTCGGCGTACAGCTCCAAGCTCTCCAGCGCCGCGAGGATCGATCGCTTGGATCCCGGCACTTCGCGCGGCGGATCGATGTCCTCGACTCGGACCAGCCATTGGCCTTCGGCGTGTCGCGCCCGCAGCCAGCTTGCAAGCGCCGCCAGCAGCGAGCCGGCATGCAGTTCGCCGGTCGGCGAGGGTGCGAAACGGCCGCGGTACACCATGCCGCCTCCTTTGCGTAATCCGGGACGGCGGCTAGTATGCGGCAGGCGCGCCAGCCTGAATCGGCGCCCGGCGGGCCGCGTGCGAAGCGCGGCGGGGAATCACATCACCGGAATCCACCCATGAATGCAATCAGCGGAATGCCGACGCGCCACGAACTGACGATCCGCGGGGTCATCATCGGTATCGTGATCACGATCGTGTTCACGGCCGCCAACGTGTATTTCGGTTTGAAGGCGGGGCTGACGTTCTCGACGTCGATTCCCGCCGCGGTGATCTCGATGGCGATCCTGAAGGCGATGCGTGACGCGACGATCCAGGAAAACAACATCGTGCAGACCGTCGCGTCGGCGGCGGGCACGCTGTCCTCGATCATCTTCGTGCTGCCGGGACTGGTGATCGTCGGTTACTGGACCGGCTTTCCGTTCTGGATTTCCGTCGGGATCTGCGCGACCGGCGGCATCCTGGGCGTGATGTACACGATCCCGCTGCGGCGCGCGCTGGTCACCGATTCCGACCTGCCGTATCCGGAAGGCGTCGCGTGTGCGGAAGTGCTGAAGGTCGGGAGCGCGGGTTCGGAAGACATCGGCCGCATGGCCGAGGCGGACGGGGTTCCCGCTGCGGGCGACGGCACGGTCGTGCGGGCCGAAGCGCCGGATGCCGCCGGGGCGGCGCAGGCGAGTGCCGCCGGACTGAAGGCCGTATTGTGGGGAGCGATCATCTCCGCGATCTTCTACATCATCGTGCAGACGAAGGTGTTCGCTGCTGCCGTGACCGATTACTTCCGGGTCGGCGGTACCCGGGGCGGTGCGACCGGTTTCGATTTCGGGCTGTCGTTCGCGCTGTTCGCGATCGGGCATCTGGTCGGACTATGGGTGGGCGTCGCGATGCTGGTCGGCGCGCTGATCGGCTGGGCCTGGGCAGTGCCGTACTTCACGCACCTGCACTGGGCCGCGGGCGCGGCGGCGACCGTGGCGCAGGAAGGCTGGAGCCATTACGTACGCTTCATCGGTGCCGGCACGATCGGTGTGGCCGCGATCTGGACATTGGCGAAACTGGTCCAGCCGCTGGTGAGCGGCCTTGCCGGCGCATTCCGCGCCTCGCGCGCGCGCAAGGCGGGCACGTTGCACGAACTGCCGCGTACGGAACACGACATGCCGATCGGAACGGTGGGGATCATCTCGCTGATCTGCTTCATCCCGATTGCGTTCCTGCTCTGGCATTTCGCGGTCCACAACGGACTCGGCGCCACGGTCGCGACGCTGGTGATCGGCGGGGTGATCTTCGTGGTGCTGCTGAGTTTCCTCGTATCCGCGGTGTGCGGCTACATGGCTGGTCTGATCGGGTCGTCCAACAGTCCGCTGTCGGGCGTCGGCATCCTGGTGGTCGTGATCGCCGCGCTGTTGCTGGTGTTCGGCGTCAAGCCGTTCCTGCCGCCGGGCGCGGACAAGGCACTGGTCGGATTCGCGCTGTTCATCACGGCGATCGTGTTCGCGGTGGCCTCGATCGCCAACAACAACCTGCAGGACCTGAAAACCGGACAGCTCGTGGACGCCACGCCGGCGATGCAGCAATGGGCGCTGGTGATCGGCGTGCTGGTCGGTGCCGTGGTGATTCCGCCGGTCCTCGACCTGTTGCAGCACACCTACGGGTTCCTCGGCGCGCCCGGCGCCAATCCCGCGACAGCGCTGCCCGCTCCGCAGGCGGGGCTGATTTCGGCGCTGGCGCAGGGCGTGATCACGCACAACATCGACTGGAGCCTGATCGGCATCGGCTGCGGGATCGGCGTGGCAATCATCATCCTTGATGAGTTGCTCGGCCTGGCGAAGAAAGGCCCGCGCCTGCCGCCGCTCGCAGTGGGGCTGGGCATCTATCTTCCGACCTCGACCACGCTGATGGTCGTGGTCGGTGCGCTGGTTGGCGCGTGGTTCGACCGCCGCGCCGACCGCCATCCAGGCGCCGAGGCGACCAAGCAACTCGGCGTACTGCTGGCGTCGGGACTGATCGTCGGCGAAAGCCTGCTGGCCGTGATCTTCGCCTTTCTGATCGGTGTTACGGGCAAGCAGAACCTCGTCGTATTGGTGGGCAACAATTTCGCGACGCCCTCGATCATCATCGGCGGGGTGGTGTTTGCCGTGCTGGTGATCGTGCTGTACCGGTGGATCATTCGCATGGGCCGCGCCGGAACGGCCGCCTGAGCCGCCGCACTTGGTCGCCTGCGTGCCGGCTTGAGAAAGCGCGGCCGCGTCACCAATCTTGGGATCTGCCCGTGCGCCTCGATGACGCGGCGTGGGCAACCCAATCATTTCATCGACTTTGACTGCCATGAGTACCGAAACCGAAACCCGCCCCTTCGAAGCCGAAGTCGCGCAGGTCCTGCGCCTCGTCACCCATTCGCTGTATTCGCACAAGGAAATCTTCCTGCGTGAGCTGGTCTCCAACGCATCCGACGCCTGCGACAAGCTGCGTTTCGAGGCGATTGGCAAGCCCGAACTGCTGGGCGACGACGGCGAACTGCACATCGAGGTCGAGTTCGACAAGGACGCGAAGACGGTCACCGTGCGCGACAACGGCATCGGAATGAGCCGCGACGAAGTGGTGGCGAACCTGGGCTCGATCGCCAGTTCCGGCACGCGCCGGTTCCTCGAGTCGCTTTCCGGCGAACAGCAGGCCGACGCGCGCCTGATCGGCCAGTTCGGCGTGGGTTTCTATTCGGCGTTCGTCGTGGCGGACAAGGTGACGGTGTTGACCCGCCGCGCCAGCGCTGAACCGAAAGACGGGGTGCGCTGGGAAAGCGATGGCCAGGGCGAATATTCGCTGCGCGCGGAAGACATCGCCGTGCGCGGCACGTCCGTGATCCTGCACCTGAAAGGCGACGACACCGAGTTCCTCGACAACTGGAAGCTGCGCGACCTGATCCGCAAGTATTCCGATCACGTCGCGTTCCCGATCCGGATGAAGAAGCAAAAGGATGGCAAGCCCACCGACGAATGGGAAACCGTCAACGACGCGTCGGCGTTGTGGGCCAAGCCGAAATCCGAAATCAGCGACGACGATTACAAAAAGTTCTACAAATCGCTGGGCCACGATTTCAACGATCCGCTGGCGTGGACCCACAACCGCGTCGAAGGTGCGCAGCGCTTCACCACGCTGCTCTATATCCCTGCGCAGCCGCCATTCGACCTGCTGATGGGCGCGCGCGACGAACGCCGCGGCGTGAAGCTGTACATCAAGCGCGTCTTCATCATGGACGCGGCCGAGGAATTGCTGCCGAATTACCTGCGTTTCGTGCGCGGCGTGGTGGATGCCGACGATCTGCCGCTCAACGTCAGCCGCGAAATCCTGCAGCACAACCGCCAGATCGATCGGATCAAGGCGTCATGCGTGAAGCGCGTGCTGGACCTCATCGAGAAGCTGGCGAAGGACGAACCCGAAAAGTTCAAGACCTTCCGCAAGGCGTTCGGCAGCACATTGAAGGAAGGCATCGTCGAGGACCCGTCCAATCGCGAGCGCATCGCCAAGCTGCTGCGTTTTGCTTCGACGAAGGGCGAGGGCGCCGAGCAGAACGTGTCGCTGGACGATTACATCGCGCGCATGCAGCCGGGCCAGGATGCGATCTGGTACGTCACCGCGGACAGCTACAAGGCGGCGGCCGGCAGTCCGCAACTCGAGGCATTCAAGGCCAAGGGCATCGAGGTGCTGCTGATGTTCGATCGCGTGGACGAATGGATCCTGGGTCAGTTCACCGAATACGAAGGCAAGCCGCTCAAGAGCGCCGCCAAAGGCGAACTGCCGCTGGACGAAGCCGACAAGAAGAAGCAGGAAGAAGTCGCCAAGGAAGCCGAGCCGCTGGTGAAGAAGCTGAAGGATCTCCTGGGTGACGGTGTGAGCGACGTGCGGGTTTCCGCGCGGCTCACCGATTCGCCGTCGTGCCTTGCGCTGTCGGATTACGACCTTGCGCCGCACCTCGCACGGTTGCTGCGCGAAGCAGGGCAGGACGTGCCGGATTCCAAACCCACCCTCGAAATCAATCCCGCTCATGAACTGGTGAAACGCGTCGAATCGGAATCCGACGAAGCGAAGGCCAAGGACCTTGCGATGCTGCTGCTGGAACAGGCCGAGATCACGGCCGGCGCGGCTTTGCCCGATCCCGCGGCGTTCGTGCAGCGGATGAATCGCCTGTTGGGTGGATCGTGAAGGTGCGGCGCTCTGCTCCTTCCCCCTCAGGGGGAAGGTCGGGATGGGGGCGGGGTTGAAGAGTGTCGCCCAGCGAACCCATCCAGCGCTGCGCGCCGCCTTCTCTTGAAGGGGAGGGAGCTCGAATCGATGCGTGGCTGTGGGCCGCGCGTTTTTTCAAGACCCGTTCGCTTGCGAAGCAGGCGATCGAGCGCGGACGGGTGACGATCACGGGCAAACCGTGCAAACCTTCCAGCACGGTGAAGGTCGGCGACAGCTTGCGCGTGACACGCGGCGAGGAAATATTCGAGGTCGAGGTTTCCGGGCTTGCGCACAAGCGCGGTTCGGCGGCGCTGGCGCAGACGCTTTATCGCGAATCCGAAGCGTCGGTCGCGGCACGCAAGGCGGCGATCGAGCAACGCCGCGCCGAACGCGCGGGCTACCAGCCGCCGCCAAAGCGGCCGGACAAGCGTGCACGACGACTGATTCGCGCGCTGGGCGACATCGACGCGAATTGAGCGCGCGCAGACAGGAATGCGCGTAAGCTTCCCGCCGAATTCCGCCGGAGGCTTGGAACAATGCGCATCGCCAGTGTGGGCCATGCGGTTTTCGCAGCCGTCCTGATTGCCGTCGGCATCCTCTTCCTCGTCAAAGGCGACTTCGGTGCGACCGGGGAAGGACTGGCCATGGGCTCCCGCGCGCACGAAGCGCTGGGGTACTTGCATGTCGCTGTTTTCGTTGCCTGCGGCGTCGGCCTCTTCTGGCGCCGAATCGCCCCCCACGCGGCGCGCGTGCTGCTCGTTTATGAGCTGCTGCGGATGCTGGCACTCAATATGCGCGAGATCGTTCTCGCGCCCCTCTCGGGCTTGTCCTATGAGAGCTGGGGCGAGACCGCGGTCATCGTGGCGGCGGCTTGGGTGCTGTATGCGTGGTTTGCCGGCGATTGGGACAAGGAGCACCTCAACTTCGCAACAGGTGACAAGGGCGTCCGCGTCGCACGGGTGTTCTTCGGTCTCGCCATGCTCTGCTTTGGCCAGGCGCATTTTGCCTATCTCAATCTGACTGCTCCGCTCGTGCCGGCGTGGCTATCCTGGCACGTGGGCTGGGCGTATTTCTTCGGCGCGACGTACCTCGCGGCGGGTGTGGCCGTGCTGGTTGGCATGTATGCACGGCTCGCCGCCGTGCTCGCGGCAGTGCAGATGGGCCTGTTCACGGTGCTGGTATGGGTGCCGATCATCGCGAATGGGCACGCCAACACCGGTCAATGGCGTGAATTCACCAGCTCACTGCTGTTTACGGTCGCCGGCTGGGTCGTGGCGGATTCCTACCGCGCCGCTCGCTGGTCCGTCCCGCGGACGCGCGGTGACCGGCAGCTCCCCGACCAGCTCGCGAAATCACGCGCGTAGACGTTGCTGAGGTGATGTCAGGGAACGGCCGGGCGTTCCGCAGCACCCGGCGTGCGCCGCACCTGCCAGACATACAGCGGGATGCCCAGCGCCAGCAGGACGAAATTCCAGAACACCGCGTCCTTGCCCGCGCCGATCACGGCCCACAGGCAAAACCCGAAGGCTGCGCAGGCGAGGAGTGGATCGCGCACCGGCACCGGGCGTTCGCTGCGGTACGCCAGCACGACATCCGCCATCGCGCTGAACAGATAGCACACCACGTTGCCGAGGGTCGTCAGCAGCACCATGAAGGTGAACATCGCCACCATGCCTTGGCTATAGTTGGCGAGCACCATCACGGTATTGATCGCGCCCGCGACCAGCAGCGCCGGCACGGGTGTTCCGAGCGCGGATTCGTGCGCGAAGAAGCGCGGGAACAAACCGTCCTTTGCCACGGCCTGCGGGAACTGCCCGGCGATCAGGGTCCAGCCGTTCAAGGCACCGAAGCAGGAGATGGCCGCCGCGCCCGCGATCAGCCATCCCGCCCAGCCACCCCACAACAGACGTCCGACTTCAGCGAACGGCGCCTGCGATTTCGCGAGTTCCGTCGCGGGCAGCATGCCCATCACCACCGCCGTACAGGCGATGTAGAGAGCCGCGGCGATCGCGGTACCGAGCACCGTGGCACGTGGAATGGTTTTGCCGGGATCCCGGACGTGGCCGGCGGGAATCGAGGCGCATTCGACGCCGATGAATGCAAACAGGGTCGCCGCGACGCTGATGTTGATGGCGCTCCATGGCGATCCCGAGTGCGGACCGGGTGCAAGCAGATGCGGGTCGAAGCGCGTGAACCCGAACAACGCCAGTGCCAGCAACGGCAGCAGCTTCAAGATCGTGGTCGCGACCTGCACGGCACCCGCGCTGCGCACGCCGGCAATGTTGACGGCAACCAGGAACCACACCGCCGCCATCGCCGCCGCCGCGCCCCATAAGGGATTCGCGCCGATTGCCGGAACGAGCGCCGACAGGTAGCTCGCGAAGCCGACCGCGATGGCGGCGTTGCCCCCGACCAGCGCAATCCAGTACACCCAAGCCACCAGGAAACCGACGCAATCGCCGAACGCCTCACGGGTGTAGGCATACGGTCCCCCGGCACGCGGTGCGCGTTTGGCGAGGCGGTAGAACACGCCAGCCAGCAGCAGCGCGCCTGCCGCGCTGATCATCCAGCCGATCAGGCTGTACCCGCCATAGGGCGCCAGCGATGCGGGCAGCAGGAACACGCCCGATCCAACCATGTTGCCGAGGACCAGCGCGGTCGCGATGACGAGGCCGATCTGGCGCTTCGAGCCATTCATGCGGTTTCCCGTCCGTGCCGATCTTGCGCCGGGCGATTGTACGCGCGCACGGTCTGGCGGGCCTTCAGGCTTGCCGAAGTGATCGACAAGCGTCAGTGCATGGACGACCAGCCCCATCCGGCGCTACGCGCCGACTTCCGCCGCTTGGGAAAGTGGAAGCCGCCGCTCCCTCCCCCAGCGGGGGAGGGCCGGGGAGGGGGAATGCCCGGCAGGCAGTTCGCCCATGGATTACTCTGGTCATTCCTCGCATCGGGAGACGACCATCGCCCGTATCGCCATCACCCGCGCCATCAGCCGCGCAATGCAACATTGCGAATTGAGCCATCTGCCGCGCCGTCCCATCGATCTCGGACTGGCGCGCCGTCAGCACGCTGCCTATGAAGCGGCCTTGTGCGAAGCCGGCTGCGAGGTGCGCCAGCTTCCCGAGCAACCGGACCAGCCCGATTCCGTTTTCGTCGAGGACACCGTGATCGTGCTCGACGAGGTCGCCGTGGCCGCGCGTCCGGGCGCGCCATCGCGCCGCGGCGAAGTCGAATCGATGGCCGCGATGCTGGCCGATTGGCGCAAAGTTCTATGGATCGAACCGCCGGGCACGCTGGACGGCGGCGATGTCCTGAAGCTCGGTCGCGTGTTGCATGTCGGCACGACTGCGCGCAGCAACAGCGATGGCATCGCACAACTGGCACACCTGGTCGCGCCATTGGGGTACCGAGTCGAAGGCGTACCCGTCCACGGTTGCCTGCACCTCAAGAGCGCAGTGACGCAGGTGGCACCTGACCGCTTGTTGTTGAATCCGCAATGGGTGGATGCACGACGGTTTTCCGGCTGGGCAACCGTCGCGGTCGATCCGGCCGAACCGCACGGTGCCAACGCGCTGCGCGTCGGCGCGTCGGTGATTTATCCCGCGTCCTGCCCGCGTACCGTGGAAAAGTTGCGGGCCCTCCGCATCGACGTCCGCAGCGTGGACATGTCGGAAACGGAAAAGGCCGAGGGCGGCGTCACCTGCTGCAGCGTGATCTTCGACGCCTGATTCCGGCGTCCGCTGCCGCGACGAAATCTGGATGAGCGCAGGAGTACGATCGGCACTTCGGTCGCGCAGCGTGAAGTAATGCTGCCCGATCGGGTGCAGTCATGTCGCGCTCGCTTCTGGCATGCGGAGCCATTCTGGTCGGCCTCGGCGCGTGCGCGCCGGCCGCGAGAGCGGCGCTGGCGTGCCCACAACCCATGGAAATCGCGCATGAGCGCTGGGCCGGCGAGGCGCAGTGGCTTGCCATCCAGCGCGCGGGACTGCACTACGGCGCGATCGACGTCAGGGTGGACAACGTTTACAACCTGGCCAATCCGCGCGAGGACGTCTGGTATACGCGCACCGCCGATTTCCTGCATATCCGCACCCGCGATTGGGTGGTGCATCACCTGTTGCTGATCCGGCCGGGCGAGCCTGTGAACGCGCGACAGGTCTACGAAGCGATCCGCCATTTGCGCGAGCAAAGCTTCGTGCGGGGCGCGGATATCACGCCCATCACTTGCACGGACGGCGCGGTGCGCGTGCTGGTTGACGTCCGCGACGCATGGACGCTGAAACTCGACACCCGGTTTGCGCGCGCGGGCAACGCCAACGAATGGCGTTTCAAGCTGGAGGATTCCAATTTTCTGGGGAGCGGACAGACGCTCGCGATCGGCCATCAGAAAACGGTCGAGCGCAGCATGAATGTGCTGGAGTTCCTCTCGCCGGCGCTGCTGGACACGGATTGGACCGCGGCCGCGTACTACGAGGATCTTTCCGATGGCAAGCTCGAGTCGCTGGCGCTGTCGAAGCCTTTTCTGCTCGATACCACGCCCTGGGCCGCGGACGTTTCGGCGCTCGACCAGTATCTGAACTTGAATTTCTACGATGCCGGCATGCAGCAGTGGTACCTGCCGCAACGAGAACGGCAGCTCGAAGGTGACTGGCAGAAGCTGCTGGATTTCGATGGCGAAACTGCGCTTCGCGCGGGCATCGCGATGGATTACGAACACTACGCCTACGGCATGCCGGTGCGGGCGAGCCCGGGCGACTCGCCGCCGCCCGTCCCCTATCCGCGCACGCTCGCCGGCGTCGGGCCCATCGTGAGCCTGCATCAGGACCATTACGCGAGTTTCGAGAACCTGCGTGAAGTCGGGCGCGTCGAGGACTACAACCTTGGGTGGGACGTTTCGGCGCAAGTGCTGTACGACTCGACGGCGCTGGGCGCGACCGCCGACGGTCCGAACGTTTCGGTGAAGGCCAGCAAGGGCTTCGAGCCGTGGCCGCAATGGCTGGTGCTGACCGACGGCTCGTTGATGGCGCGGCGCGACAGCGGCAGTTGGCGCAACGAAGCGCTGGACGCCGAGGCGACTGCCTACGGGCAGCCGTGGCGGCGGCAGACGTTGGTATTTCACGTCGACTACGCATCGCTGTTGCACCCCGATCCCGAGAACCGCCTGTACATCGGCGGCTTTCAGGCGCTGCGCGGTTACCCGAACTTTTACGCCACTGGGACGCAGCGCGTGCGCATCACGATCGCGGATCGCATCGTGACGCCGATGGTGTGGTTCCATACCTTCCAGGTCGGCTTCGTGGTGTTCAACGACGACGCCATCATCGACCGGCCTGCGGGGCAGGGCTGGAGCCCGTGGTACTCCAGCGTCGGTGCCGGTTTCCGGATCGGCAACCTGCGCGGCTCGTTCAACCGCGTGTTGTATTTCACGATCGCCGAGCCGTTGCGCACCGATATCGGGGTGCGGCGGCGTCCGCAAGTCGTGGTGGGCGATGTGCTGACGTTCTGAATTTCGCGCGGCCGGAATGGCTTGTAAACGATATTATTCAGCAACTTGCAGTGGCAATATAAGGCTGGTTCACGGATGAGGGCGGTCGCCAAGCTCGATCTGCGACCCACGTGCTTGCGCGTGCCAGGCGCGTCGCAGAAACTAGCCGCGGGGAGCGTGGGAACGCTGATGGCCGTGTTCGATCTTCTCAAGCGGTTGGTCAATCAGAATGCGGCGCCGGTCGAGCGCCGCACGGACGAACGCGTGCGCGCATCGCTGGGCGCGCGCGTGCTGGTGGTGGACGATTCCACCACGATCCGCGCCGTGCTCGGCAAGATGCTGCTGCAGGACGGCTACAAGGTGCTGAAGGCGCCCGACGGCGAAAGCGCGGTCGCGATCGCGCAAACGGAAATGCCCGACCTGATCTTCCTGGATATCGTCCTGCCGGGCATGTCGGGGTTTGCCGTCTTGCGCGCGCTGCGGCGCGATGGCCGCACCCGCATGACGCCGATCGTGATGATGAGTGGCAATCAGCAGGCGACCGAACAGTTTTACGTGCAGCGCTTCGGTGCCGACGGGTTCGTCAAGAAGCCGTTCGGCCGCATCGACGTCTTTCAGGCCATCCGATTGCTGGTCCAGGCCGGGCGCATGACCGCGCGCGTCGAGCCTGCGCCGGTGGACGCGATTCCTGAAGGCATCACGCGGGAGGAATGGAACGCCATTCCGGAGATAGGCATGCCTGATCCGGCGCACCTGGCCGCCGCTTCCCCGTCGTCCGTGGTCCCGGTGGCTCTGACAGCACAGATCCCGGTCGGCGCGCTGCCAAGCCAGACCCCCACGCGAAGGTGGTCCATGGCTGCCGCGAGCTTGCCGATGCGTCCTTCGATCAGCGGCCGGCCGCGCCATGTTCCAGGCGCCGTTCCGTCCATGACCATGCATCGCGATGCCGTGTCAGGGCACACATCTGCGCAGGAAACGTCCGGACAAGCCGTGGCTGCGGCCAAGAACGAAACCGGCGATTGAGCGTAACGCCGCCGCGCTGCCGCCGTCGTGATCTCAACTGGCGGGCAGGTTCTTGCGCAGCCGGTAAAGGACATCCAGCGCCTCCCGCGGCGTCATCGAATCCGGATCGATGCCGCGCAGCGTTTCGGCGAGTTCCGTCAGCCGCGGGTCGGGAGGTTTGGCCGCAAACAGGTCGGACTGGGGCGACGCGGGATTCGCGCCGTCGTGTTTTCGCATGCCGACGTTTCCGTGCGTGCTCTGTTCCAGCTGGGTCAGCGTCCGCTTCGCATCTGCGATCACCGCTTTTGGCAAACCCGCCAGGGCTGCCACCTGCAATCCGAAGCTCCGGTTCGCCGGGCCTTCCTTCACGGCGTGCATGAAAACCAGTTGATCGCCTTGTTTCGTGTCGTGGTATTCGACCGCGTCGAGGTGCACGTTGGCGATGGCGTCGAATTGCAAGGCGAGCTCCGTAAGCTCGAAATAGTGCGTCGCGAACAGCGTGAACGCGCGATTCACGGTGGCAAGATGCACCGCTGCGCCACGCGCCAGTGCGAGGCCATCGTACGTGCTGGTGCCGCGCCCGACTTCATCCATCAGCACCAGCGATCTTTCCGTCGCGTTGTGCAGGATGTTGGCGGTTTCGCTCATCTCGACCATGAAAGTCGATTGCCCGCGCGCGAGGTCGTCACCGGCGCCGATGCGGGTGAAAATGCGGTCGATCGGGCCCATCCGCGCGCTGGTCGCAGGCACGCAGCTGCCGATATGCGCCAGCAGCACGATCAGCGCGTTCTGTCGCATGTAGGTGCTCTTGCCACCCATGTTGGGGCCGGTGATCACCAGCATGCGGTGTGAATCGTCGAGTGCGAGGTCATTCGGCTCGAAGGGTTCGGTGCGCACGGCCTCGATCACGGGATGCCGGCCGCGTTCGATCGCAATGCAGGGTTCGTCCACCAGTTGCGGGCGCGACCAGTTCAGCGCATCCGCGCGTTCCGCCAGCGCCGCCAGCACGTCCAGTTCGGCCAGCGCCTGCGCGGCCTGTTTCAGCGGCGCGAGCTTTTCGATCAACGCATCCAGCACAAGGTCGTACAGCGCGCGCTCGCGCATCAGTGAGCGTTCCTTCGCGGACAGCACCTTGTCCTCGAAAGTCTTCAGTTCCCCGGTGATGTAGCGCTCGGCATTCTTGGTGGTCTGACGGCGGGTGTAGTGCGCGGGCGCCTTGCCGGCCTGCGCCTTGCCGAGCTCGATGTAGTAGCCGTGCACGCGGTTGTAGCCGACCTTGAGCGTGGCGATGCCGGTCGCGGCGCGCTCGCGTTGTTCCAACTCGATGAGGTATTGGTCGGCGTGGGTCGAAAGCCGGCGCAGTTCGTCGAGTTCGGCATCGTAGCCGTCCGCGATCGCGCCGCCTTCGCGCAGCAGCGCGGGCGGACGTTCCACGATGGCGGCTTGCAGCAGGCGCACCATGTCCTGGTGCTCGCCAAGATGTTGCAGCAATTGGTGCAGCAGCGGCGAATCGACGTTCGCGATCATTTTCCGCAAAGACGGCGCGGCGGCCAACCCGTCGCGCAGCGTCGCGAGATCGCGCGGTCGCGCACTGCGCAATGCCACGCGCGCGAGGATGCGTTCGAGATCTCCGATCGCGTGCAGCTTTTCGCGCAATGGCATCAGTGCACCCGACTCGGCCAGCGCGCCAAGGGATTGGTGGCGCAATTGCAACGTCGCGTGGTCGCGCAGCGGCCGGTGCAGCCAGCGCCGCAGCACGCGCGATCCCATCGGCGTGATGGTTGAATCCAGCACGCCAAGCAGCGTGAAGCGCGCGTCGCCCGAAGGATGCGTGTCGAGTTCGAGGTTGCGGCGGGTGGCTGCATCCATCGCCACGGTTTCGTCGGCCGATTCGACGGCGAGCCCCGTGAGGTGCGGCAGCGCGGCCTTCTGGGTTTCCTGCAGATACCCAAGCAGGCAACCGGCCGCGGCGATCGCCAGCGGCACGCTGCCGGCGCCGAAACCCGAAAGATCGCGCGTGTTGAAGAATCGCGTCAATTCGCGCCGCGCGCTGGTTTCATCGAAATGCCAAGGCGGTCGTTTGCGCAGGCCCGTCAGTGTCGCGACCGCTGAGGGCCAAGCCACGTCTTCGCACACCAATGTTTCCGCGGGCGCTAAGCGCGCGAGTTCCGCGGCCAGCGCATCCGCATCGGCGACCTCGGAAAGCACGAAGCGTCCGCCCGCGAGATCGACCCACGCGAGTCCGAAGCCCCGCTTTCCGTCGGCAATCGCCAGCAGCAGGTTATCGCGGCGCTCCGGCAGCAGGGCTTCGTCCGTGAGCGTGCCCGGCGTCACCACCCGCACCACCTTGCGCTCCATCGGACCCTTGCCGTTCGGATCGCCGATCTGCTCGCAGATCGCCACCGACTGACCCGCGCGCACCAGCTTGGCGAGATACGATTCCATCGCGTGGTAGGGCACGCCCGCCATCGGGATCGGCGCGCCGGCTGATTCACCGCGTTGGGTCAGGGTGATGTCCAGCAGCCGCGCGGCCTTGCGCGCGTCGTCGTAGAACAGCTCGTAGAAATCACCCATCCGGAAGAACAGCAGCGTGTCCGGGTACTCGGCCTTGGCGGCGAAATACTGGCGCATCAGCGGCGTGTGGCGGGTGAGATCGGCCTGGTCCATCTGGGTGCGGTGGATCGGAAAGCGCGCAGTGTCGCACGCGCGGTTGCCGCACCCAAGTCGGGGATGGACGCATGCGGCCTCTTGGCCTGCGCCACGGGTTGGGGTAGAACGGACCCTTTCATCAGCCGTGAGGCCCGCCGATGAACACGATTCCCAACGACGCCACGCTGCGCTCGGTCGGTGACTCCGTGGCCACCGCCTTGCGCAAGCAGGGAGAGATGCTTGCGGCTGCGGAATCCTGCACGGGAGGCTGGATCGCGAAAGTGCTCACCGACATCCCCGGAAGCTCCGAATGGTTTGACACTGCGGCGGTGACTTACAGCAATCGGGCCAAGCAGACGTTGCTGGGCGTCAGCACGGCCACTCTGGAACGGTGCGGCGCGGTCAGCCGGGAATGCGCGCTGGAAATGGTGTCGGGTGCGCTGGCGCGCTCCGACGCAAGTATCGCGGTCGCCGTGACCGGCATTGCGGGGCCCGGCGGCGGCACGCCGGACAAGCCGGTCGGCACCGTATGGATCGCATGGCAGCGCCTCGGTGCAGATGCAAGCGCCGAATTGTTTCATTTCGACGGCGACCGCGAAGCGGTGCGCCGACAAACCGTCGTGACCGCGCTGGAAGGTGTTCGGAAATGTCTGACGGCATGACACGGCGTGCGCCGCTGTTCGCATCCGGGCGCTGTGGAATAATGGCACCATTGTCGCGACGGCGCCGTCTCAAACCGTGAGAGCCCGTTCCGCGAGACTTCACTCAGCACAACCCCCGAGGACTATGCAATGGACGACAACAAGCGCCGCGCACTGGCTTCCGCTCTGGGCCAGATCGAGAAACAGTTCGGCAAAGGCGCGGTGATGCGCATGGGCGATCGCAGCAACGAAGCGATCGACGTGGTTTCCACGGGCTCACTCGGGCTCGATGTCGCGCTGGGCGTCGGTGGCCTGCCGCGCGGTCGCGTGGTGGAAATCTACGGGCCGGAATCCTCGGGCAAGACCACGTTGACCTTGCAGGTGATCGCGCATTGCCAGAAAAACGGCGGCACAGCGGCCTTCGTGGATGCCGAGCACGCGCTCGATCCGACTTACGCGGAAAAACTCGGCGTGAAGGTGGATGACCTGCTGGTTTCGCAGCCCGATACCGGGGAGCAGGCACTGGAAATCGCCGACATGCTGGTGCGTTCGAACGCGGTGGACGTGGTGGTGATCGATTCGGTCGCCGCGCTGACGCCCAAGGCGGAGATCGAGGGCGAGATGGGCGATTCGCATGTCGGCCTGCACGCGCGCCTGATGAGCCAGGCGCTGCGCAAGCTCACCGCCAACATCAAGCGCTCCAACACGCTGGTGATCTTCATCAACCAGATCCGCATGAAGATCGGGGTGATGTTCGGCAACCCGGAAACCACGACTGGCGGCAACGCGCTGAAGTTCTACGCTTCGGTGCGCCTGGACATCCGCCGCATCGGCGCGGTCAAGAAGGGCGAGGAAGTGATCGGTTCGCAGACCCGCGTCAAGGTGGTGAAAAACAAGGTCGCGCCGCCGTTCCGGCAGGCCGAGTTCGAGATCCTGTATGGCGAAGGCACGTCGTACGAGGGCGAGTTGATCGAACTGGGCGTCGCCCAGAATCTGGTCGAGAAATCCGGCGCCTGGTACAGCTACGGCGGCGAGCGGATCGGTCAGGGCAAGGAAAACGCGCGCCAGTGGTTCAAGGACAACCCGGCTGCCGCCAAGGAACTCGACACGGCATTGCGCGCCAAGCTGCTGGATGCTGCGCGCGCGGGCGGCGGTGTCGCCGCGACCGAAGATGCCGAGGAAATCGAAGCCTGACGAAATGCGCAGGAAAGGGCTGCGGGACGGTGCGGCCGACCGCAGCGCCTATGACCGCGCGCTGGGCATGTTGGCGCGCCGCGAGTATTCGCAACGCGAACTGCGCGCGCGGCTGGAGCATGCCGGCTGCGACGAAACCGAGTCCGAAACGGCCCTCAGGAAACTGCGCGAACGGAAATATCAGGATGATGCGCGCTTCGGGGAAATGATCGTGCGGGCGCGGGTGGGGCAGGGCTATGGACCAGCCAGGGTCCGGGCCGAACTGCGCTCCCATGGGCTTGCCGAGGCGGCGATCCGCGCGCTGCTCGATGCCGCGAAAACCGATTGGGAAGCGCTGGCCAAAGTGCAACTCCGCAAGAAGTACGGCGCCAAGCCCGCCGCCGATCACGCCGAACGCGGCAAGCGCGCGGCCTTCCTCTTGCGTCGCGGTTTCACCGCCGCCACAGTTAGAATCGTCACCCATTCCGAGGTTGGCGATTCCGGCGAATAAGTTCCGCCATGGTTTTGGCGGATCGGCGGTTGCGCCGCCTTGACTCGCCACCATCTAAGCTTTCCGACGCAACCGCATGAAAACTGCCGAGATTCGCGCGCGCTTTCTTGAATTTTTCAAGGAGCGCGGCCATACCATCGTGCCCTCCGCACCACTGGTGCCCGCCAACGATCCGACCCTGTTGTTCACGAACTCGGGAATGGTGCAGTTCAAGAACGTGTTCCTGGGCAGCGAAAAACTACCTTACGTGCGCGCGGTCGACGTGCAGCGCTGCCTGCGCGCGGGCGGCAAGCACAACGACCTCGACTCGGTCGGCTACACCGCGCGCCACCACACCTTCTTCGAGATGCTGGGCAATTGGTCGTTCGGCGATTACTTCAAGAAGGAAGCGATCGAGTGGGCATGGGAATTGCTCACCAAGGTGTTCGGGCTGCCGCCAGAAAAACTCTGGGTGACGGTCTACCACACCGACGACGAGGCGTATGACATCTGGCACCGCGTGGTCGGCGTGCCGGCCGAGCGCATCGTGCGGATCGGCGACAACAAAGGCGCGCCGTTCGCTTCCGACAACTTCTGGCAGATGGCCGACACCGGTCCTTGCGGACCCTGCACGGAAATCTTCTACGACCATGGGCCGGGGATTCCGGGCGGGCCGCCCGGGTCGAAGGAAGAGGAGGGCGACCGCTACATCGAGATCTGGAACCTGGTGTTCATGCAATTCGACCGGGCGGCGGACGGCACACTCTCGCCATTGCCGGCGCCGTGCGTGGATACGGGGATGGGTCTGGAACGCCTTGCGGCCGTGTTGCAGGGCGTGCATTCCAATTACGAGATCGACCTGTTCCAGCACCTGATCGCCGCCGCACAAAAGATCACCGGTTGCAACGATCGCGAGAACAAGTCACTGCGGGTGATTGCCGACCACATCCGCGCCTGCGCGTTCCTGATCGTCGATGGCGTGCTGCCGTCCAACGAAGGCCGCGGTTACGTGCTGCGCCGGATCATCCGGCGCGCATTGCGACACGGCTGGATGCTCGGCGTTCGCGGCGAATTCTTCTGGAAAATGGTGGCACCGCTGGTTGCGGAAATGGGCGAGGCCTACCCCGAACTTGCGTCGAAGCGCATGTTCGTACAAGAAGCCTTGCGCGCCGAGGAACAACGTTTCGGTGAAACACTGGAACACGGCATGAAGGTGTTCGACGAGGTCGCATCGCAATCGAATGGAACGATTCCGGGTGAAGACGCGTTTCGCCTATACGATACGTACGGGTTTCCGGTGGACCTGACCGCCGATATCGCGCGCGAGCGCGGCTTGAACGTGGACATGGCAGGTTTTGAGCGCGCGATGGAAGCGCAACGCGAACGCGCACGAGCGGCCAGCAAGTTCGAAAGCAAGACGCAGTTGCCGGCCGAGATCGCGAGCAAGCTCTCGCCGACGCAATTCCTCGGCTACGAGACGCTGCTTGCGAAGGATTGCAAAGTGGTGGCGATCCTTCACGACGGTCAGGCCGTCGCCGCGCTCACGCCCGGCGAAGCGGGTACGGTCATCCTGGACAGTACGCCGTTTTATGCCGAGTCGGGCGGGCAGGTCGGTGATGCGGGCACTCTAGAAGTTGCGGGGGGACGTTTCGTCGTCAGCGACACGCAGAAGATTGGCGGCCAATTCCACGGTCACGTCGGCGAGTGGAAGGGCAATGCGCCACTGCGCGTCGGCGACAAGGTGCTGGCGCGTGTGGATGGCGCGCGCCGGCAGGCCACGGTGTTGAACCATTCCGCAACGCACTTGTTGCACGCAGCATTGCGCGAAACCCTGGGCGACCATGTGACGCAAAAGGGCTCGCTGGTTGCCCCCGACCGGCTGCGTTTCGATTTCTCGCATTTCCAGCCGGTCAAACCCGAAGAACTGCGCCGGATCGAGGATCGTGTCAATCAGCAGATCCGCCGCAACGACGAGGCCGAAATCCGGCACATGGCCTACGATGACGCGATCGCGACCGGTGCGATGGCGCTGTTCGGCGAGAAGTACGGTGACAACGTGCGCGTCCTGCGCATGGGTGACTTCTCGACGGAGTTGTGCGGTGGCACCCACGTCGCGCGCACGGGCGATATCGGCCTGTTCAAGATCGTGTCGGAGTCGGGCGTCGCGGCCGGCATCCGCCGCATCGAAGCACTCACCGGTGAAGGCGCGATGGCACACGTGGTGAACGAGGAACGCCGTCTTGCAGACGTTGCGGGCCTGCTGTCATCGAACCCAGACGACGTCACGGACAAGCTGCGCCAGGTACTCGAGCGCCAGAAAAAGCTCGAGCGTGAGTTGGACGCATTGAAGGCCAAACAGGCGGGCGCGGTGACGGGTGATCTTGCCGCACAAGCGCATGAGCTGGGTGGGGCCAAACTGGTAGCCGCGCGTATGGATGGCATGGATGCGAAGGCCTTGCGCGAAGCGGTCGATAGCCTGAAGCAGAAGCTGGGCGACTGCGTGGTGTTGCTGGCGTCCGGGCAGGGCGGCAAGGTCGCGCTGGTCGGCGGTGTCGGCGGGACGGCATTGGGCAAGGTCAAGGCAGGCGAACTCGTGGCGCACGTGGCCGGCCAGATCGGCGGCAAGGGTGGCGGTCGGCCGGACCTGGCCCAGGGCGGCGGTGTCGATTCGCCAGCGTTGGACGAGGCGCTCCGTGGCCTGGCAACGTGGCTGATGCAGCGCCTGCAGTAGCGGACCGGACCCTGCCAGAAGTCACGCCTGTTTCGTTGCGTGAACCGTATCCGCTCGGATACTATCGTCAATTGCACCGATTGCCTGCACCCGTTCTGGTGCGGGTGACGGAGAAACCAGAATAGTCGCGGCTTGCCCGCGCGGGGTCGCGGTCGCCTTTTAATGCGATGCAGCGCAGTCCGGAGGGGAACGCGCAAGTCAGTTTCGGGTCGAAGCTACCCGAGTACACGGAGTTTCTGTCATGTTGATTTTGACTCGCCGCGTGGGGGAAACCTTGATGATCGGCGACCAGGTAACGGTTACGGTTTTGGGCGTCAAGGGCAACCAGGTGCGCATCGGCATCACGGCTCCGAAAGATGTTGCCGTTCACCGTGAAGAGATTTATCAGCGCATCCAGCAGGAGCATGCGGGCGGCGCGGGTGCCGAGTCCGGTGATGGTCCGGTCAAGCACGAAGCGGCCAATAGCTGACGCGTGACGTGCTGTCGCTTTACCCGGTGGGGTATGCATTTACCCTGAGCGGCCCGCCAATTGCACGCTGCATGCTGGTTGACGGCACAGCCGCGATGCACGTCGAAAATGATTCGGAGAGGTGCCCGAGAGGCCGAAGGGGCTCCCCTGCTAAGGGAGTATCGGGCCACAAAGCCTGATCGAGGGTTCGAATCCCTCCCTCTCCGCCAGTTCGTTCGTTGACGTGATTGCAGCGACCACGGATAATTCGCGGCTCGCTTGAGCGTTTCAATGCGCCCGTAGCTCAGCTGGTCGAACGCGAGGCGTTTGCGACAGTCCGGTGGACTGTCGCGCCGAGCGTGAGGAGGAGGCATGGATGCCGACTGGACGTTTGCACCATGGACGGTTCGAAGTACATCAGTTTCAATGCGCCCGTAGCTCAGCTGGATAGAGTACCAGGCTACGAACTTGGTGGTCGGGAGTTCGAATCTCTCCGGGCGCGCCATTCAACGACGAAGCCGACGGCATTCCCGTCGGCTTCGTCGTTTCAGGGTTGGGCGTGCGTCCCGGCGCGTTGACCCGCGTAGCTGCGCGAACGTACCATTGCAAGCCATTGCCACGTTTATTGCGTGAGCATCGGGGTATAGCTCAGTCTGGTAGAGCGCCAGCTTTGGGAGCTGGATGTCGGGGGTTCGAATCCCTCTGCCCCGACCATTGTTTCGATTGCAAGCTGGCGCGCCCGACTGGAATCGAACCAGCAACCGTCGGCTTAGAAGGCCGATGCTCTATCCGGATTGAGCTACGGGCGCGTTGCTGGGCATTTTGGCAAGAAACCATCCTTGGCGCGACCGTCCAGTCGGCATCCACGCCTCCTCCTCACCCGCGGCGCGACAGTCCCCCGGACTGTCGCAAGCCTCGTGTGCTCGACCTGTCGAAGATGCCAGCCTGCATCATGCGTTGTCGACACGCTTGCCGTCACCCGTGCATTGCGCATTGCCTGCGGACGCCAAAGCGGCTCTCTGCATCGATTGCAGGCCAAGTGTAGGATTGCAGCCACTTCGGTCACGGCCGCGGACACTCACGGGAGATTGCCATGCGTTTCATCGGTGCGCTGATTGTCTGGATCATCATCGGGATCATCGCCTATTTCGTCGTGGCCTTTACGGGTGCGTACCAGGTCGGAGCCGACGTGCCGCACTGGGGCGTCACGAAGCAGGCCATTGGATTCCTGCGCGAGCACACAGTGGACAAGCGCGCGGCGGACATCACGCCGCCCAACCTCGACGATCCTGCCTTGGTCAAGTTGGGCGCGGAGCATTATTCGAAGATGTGCGTGGCTTGCCATCTGGCGCCCGGACTGGATCATTCGGATTTGCGCGAAGGCTTGTACCCGACGCCGCCGAACCTCACACGGTTCGCGCCCAACCCCGCCGAGGCGTTCTGGATCATCAAGCATGGTCTCAAGATGACCGCCATGCCGGCATGGGGGAAGAGCCATGGAGACCATGAGATCTGGGCGATGGTCGCATATCTGCAGAAGCAGCCGAAGATGAGTGCGGCGGAGTTTCATGCCCTGACCGCGAATGCAGCGGGAATGGAAGGGCAGGAGTCTGCGCCGTCTAGTGCCGCGTCCGCGCCCATGCCGCCTGCCACGGTTGTTGCGCCGCCCTCTGCATCCAGCACGCACTGACTCTTCTGTTCTGCCAAACGCCGCCGGATCGCGCTCGGCGATCGGGCGGCGTTTGTTCATCCCAAACACTTGACTCTGGACCACGGTCAAGGGTTTAGGATGGCCGCATGAACATATCCATTGAGCGGCAAACCGGACAACACCTCACCATCGGCGCGGTCGCGCGCCGGGCCGGTGTCCGCATCGACACCATCCGTTACTACGAGCGCGAGGGCCTTTTGCCCGAGCCGCCCAGGCGCGCCTCGGGTTATCGCGAGTACGGGACCGGCACCATAGAGCGTCTGCGCTTCATCCGGCGCGCCAAGGATCTTGGTTTCACACTGGAGGAGATCCGCGAGCTTCTGGCCCTTTCGACGGACCGCGAGCGCGGCGTGAAAAACGTCAAGCGACGCGCCGAGGCGCGGCTGGACCAGGTCGAGCAACGCATCCGCGAACTGCAGCGCGTGAAGCGCGGCCTCAGGCAACTCATCGACGCATGCCCCGGACACGGCGCGCTCGAGCACTGCCCGATCCTGCGCGCGCTGGGCGGGGAGGATCGCCCGTGAGCGCGCCTTACGACCATGACCGCGGCCGTTCTTCCTGCGGCAGTGCGGCGCCGGAAACGCATCCCGCGTGTGCAGGCGACTCCATCAGCCCGATTGCGCAAAGCGCGATCGACCCGGTCTGCGGGATGACGGTCGATCCGCACACCTCGAAGCATCGCGCTGTGCATTCCGGCCACACTTACCACTTCTGCTCCGCGCCTTGCCGCGAAAAATTCGTGGCTGACCCGGCGCGCTATCTCGCATCCGGGGGCGGCACGCAGACCGTGGCGGCCGAAGCGGCGGTGCCGGCGGGCAGCCTCTACACCTGCCCGATGCATCCCGAGGTACAGCAAATAGGCCCCGGCCACTGCCCGAAATGCGGAATGGCGCTCGAGCCGTTGCTGCCCGCGGCGGGCGCCGCGGACGACGGTGAACTGCATGCGATGGCTTCACGTTTCTGGGCGCTGGTCGCGCTCACCGTTCCGGTATTCCTGCTGGCGATGGGGCCACACCTGTTCGGCTGGCACTTTGTGCCGCCATGGGGATCGATCGCGGCCTGGATCGAAGCCGTGCTCGCCACCGCGGTGGTGCTGTGGGGCGGGTCGCCGTTCTTTGCGCGCGGCTGGCGCTCGCTGAAACCGTGGAATCCCAACATGTACACGTTGATCGCGCTGGGCACCGGCGTCGCCTGGGTGTACAGCGCCATCGCGTTCCTCGCGCCCGGCCTGTTCCCGGCGAGTTTTCGCGATGCGCACGGAACCGTTGGCGTGTACTTCGAATCCGCCGCGGTGATCGTGACGCTGGTGACGATGGGCGACTTCCTGGAATTCCGGGCTCGCCGCCGCACCGGCTCGGCGTTGCGTGCGCTGCTCGACCTCGCGCCAAAGATGGCGCGCCGCATCGCTCCCGATGGGAGCGAGGCGGATGTCCCGCTCGATCAAGTGAAGTCCGGCGACGTGCTGCGCGTGCGCCCCGGCGAGCGCGTGCCGGTGGACGGCGAGGTAATCGAAGGCACGAGCCATGTCGACGAAGCGATGCTGACCGGCGAACCGATGCCGGTCGCGAAGGCGGCGGGCGATGGCGTAACGGCTGGCACCATCAATCAGGATGGTGCACTGACGATGCGCGCGCAGCGCGTCGGCGCGGAGACGATGCTGTCCCGGATCGTCGCGCTGGTGGCGCGCGCACAGCGCAGCAAGGCGCCGCTGCAGCGCATCGCCGATCGCGTCGCCAGTTGGTTTGTGCCCGCGGTGGTCACGGTCGCGGTGCTGGCGTTCATCGCCTGGGCCGCGATCGGACCCGACCCTCGGTGGACGCACGCCCTGATCGCGGCGGTGTCGGTGCTGATCATCGCCTGTCCCTGTGCGCTGGGCCTGGCGACGCCGATCTCGATCATGGTCGCGAGCGGGCGCGGTGCTTGCGCTGGCGTGCTGTTCCGGGACGCTGCGGCCATCGAAGCGTTGCGCGAGGTCGACACGCTGGTCGTGGACAAGACCGGCACCTTGACCGAGGGCAAGCCGTCATTGCGTGCGGTGGAAGCGCTCGGCGGCTTCGATGAACCACGCGCGCTGGCGTTCGCCGCCGCGCTGGAACGTCCGAGCGAGCATCCGCTGGCGCGGGCGATCATTGCCGCGGTGGAAGAGCGCGGCATCGCGATTCCGGCGGTCGGGGATTTCCAGACCATGACGGGGCAGGGCGTGCGTGGGCGCGTGGAAGGACACGACGCTGCACTCGGCAACGCCGCGTTGATACACGCTGCCGGCGTGCCACTGGACGACGCCATGACGACACACGCCGACGCGTTGCGCGGCGAAGGCGCGACGGTGATGTTCCTGGCGATCGACGGAAAAGTGGCCGCGCTGTTGGCGATCGCCGATCGCATCAAGGATGACACCCCCGTCGCGCTCGCCGCGCTTCGGGCGGAAGGCTTGCGGATCGTGATGCTGTCCGGCGACAACCGCGTCACCGCGCAGGCGGTTGCACGCGCGCTCGGCATCGAAGAGGTCCATGCGGATGTCTCGTCCGAGGACAAGGCTGCGGTGGTCGAGCGCCTGCGGCGGGAAGATCGCCGGGTCGCGATGGCGGGCGACGGGATCAACGACGCACCGGCGCTGGTCGCCGCGGATGTCGGCATCGCGATGGGCAGCGGCACCGACGTCGCGATGGAGAGCGCGCAGGTGACCCTAGTCAGAGGCGAGCTGTCGGCGATCGCCCGCGCCCGTGTGTTGTCGCAGGCCACCGTGCGCAACATCCACCAGAATCTGTTCTTCGCGTTCGTCTACAACGCCATCGGGATTCCGATCGCGGCGGGCGTGCTGTATCCCGCGTTCGGGATCGTGTTATCGCCGATGATCGCGGCGCTGGCGATGAGCCTGTCGTCGGTGTCGGTGGTGTCCAATGCGCTGCGGCTGCGCTCGACGCGGCTCGAAAGGACGGCGTGAGGCCGCTCCCATGAAAAAGCCGCGCGGATCGCGCCGCGCGGCCTTGCGATCATCCTGCTCCGTTCAGCGGCCGAAGAGCGGCTTGTTGAGCACCGCGAACAGGCGCTCGCGACGCGAAGGTCCCGGCGCGGTTTCCGGATCCTGTGCGGCAGCGGCCACTTCTAGCCGACCGCCGGCGTGGCAGCCGTTGATGTAGTCGACCACCTCCTCGTAGGGCATCCCTGATGCGGCCGTGATTTCATCGGCTGTCGCGGGATCCTTCAGCATCGCCTTGGCGATGCGGAAGTGCTTCGGAAATTCGCGCTCGGTTTCGGGCCAGCCCGACAATTTGTAGCGTTCCGTGCGGCTCAGTTTGCGGCTCAGGATGCCCGGCGTGGCGATCAGCCCGGCATACCAGCGCAAGCGTTCCAGCGGCTGGGCCGGATTCGCCGTGCGCGCCGCGTGCATGGTTTCGGAGTAGACCGGCGTCCACGCCGAGGCGGATTGCTGCAGGAGCGGCGCAAGCGGCTTCAGCGAGGTGGTTTCGAAGTGGTAAACGTTCCGCTCCGGGTCCACGATGAGTTCCGCGCCATCGGGTCCGGTCAGCTTGCGCGGGGTGGAGAACGTATTCAGTGCCAGCGCCTCGGCCGCGTTGACGGGGCCGATTTCCGCGGGATCCGGAGTCACCATCGCTGCCGGCTCGGTGCTCGCCACGATGTCCGGTTCACCCTGATCGAGCGGCTCGTCGTCGTGCATGCCGGAAAGCCACGCTTCGAGACCGGCTGCCGTGGTGCGGGGAGCAGGCGGGATGACCGGATCCGGATCGAAACTGACTTCGTCGTGAGCTTGCATATCGGTATTCCTTTTGAATCCAATACGGCCATGGCCGGACCGGAAAGGGCCCTCTCCGGACCGGTAGCTGCAACGCGCGTGCCAGTCTAGGCAGGGGAAACCGCCGGGACACGTGTCGCAACGTAAACTTTGGTTACGCGCAAGTGTCGGTCACGCCGGGACCGGCTCGAAAGTCCGCTGTGCCTGCATGGACCACAGGGCGGCGTAGCGGCCTCCCGACGCGAGCAACTCCGCGTGGGTGCCGCTTTCGACGATGCGGCCACGGTCCAGCACCAGGATGCGGTCGGCATCCACGATGGTCGACAGCCGGTGCGCGACGATCAGGGTGGTGCGGCCGCGCGCAATTTCGGCCAGCTCCGCCTGGATGATCTTTTCGGTGCGTGTGTCGAGCGCGCTGGTCGCCTCGTCAAATACCAGGATGGCGGGGTTCTTCAGCAGCGCGCGTGCGATGGCGACGCGCTGCTTTTCGCCGCCCGAAAGTTTCAATCCCCGCTCGCCGACCGTGGTGTCGTAGCCCTGCGGCAGGGACACCACGAAATCGTGAATGTGCGCGGCACGCGCCGCGGCTTCCACCTCGCCGCGGCTGGCACCGGTGCGGCCGTAGGCGATGTTGTAGTAAATGGTATCGTTGAACAACACGGTGTCCTGCGGGACGATCCCGATGGCGGCACGCAGTGATTCCTGCGTGACGTCGCGGATGTCTTGCCCGTCGATCGTGATGCGCCCGCCGGTGACGTCATAGAAGCGGAACAGCAGGCGCGACAGGGTGGACTTCCCGGCGCCGGTTTCGCCCACCACCGCCAGTGTCTTGCCCGGCGGAATCGTAAAGTCGATGTCGTTGAGGATCGCGCGGTCCGGGTTGTAGCGGAACGACACGTGCTCGAAACGCACTTCGCCGCCGTGCGTCGCCAGCGGTTTCGCGTCCGACGCGTCCTGCACCTCGGCATGCTCGTCCAGCAGGGAGAACATGTGTTCCATGTCGATCACGCCCTGTTTGATCTGCCGCCAGGTGAAGCCCAGCATGTTGAGCGGGATCGCGAGCTGCAGCAGCCAGCCGTTCACCATCACGATGTCACCGACCGAAAGTTTGTGCGTGACCACCTCGGATGCGGCCATCGCCATCAGCACGGTCACGCCGATCGCGATCACCAGGGCCTGCGCGCCATTCAGCACCGCCAGCGAGGACTCGGTTTTCACCGCGGCATCCTCGTAGCGCCGCAGGTCGGCGTCGTAGCGGCGCGCCTCGAATTCCTCGTTGCCGAAATACTTCACCGTCTCGTAATTGAGCAGACTGTCCACCGCGCGCGCGTTGGCGAGGCTCTCGACATCGTTCATCACGCGCACGCCGGCGGTGCGCCATTCGGTGATCCAGATCGTGACGGCGATGTAGACCGCCATCGTCACCAGCGTGACGATGGCATAGCGCCAGTCCAGCGCGCGCAGCATGAACGCGATCACCACCGCGATCTCGAAGATGGTGGGCACGATGTTGAACACCACCCAGCCGAGCAGGTTGTAGACGCCGCGGGTGCCGCGCGAGATATCGCGTCCGACGCCGCCGGTGTGGCGGTCGAGGTGGAAACGCAGCGAAAGCTGGTGCAGATGCCGGAACGCGTCGAGTCCCGACGCACGCATCGCGCGCTGGCTGACGCGTTCGAACACGGTGTCGCGAAGCTGCCCGAACAGCGCGCCGATCAGGCGCAGTACGCCGTACAGCGCGATGAGCGCGATCGGCACGGTGAGCGCGGCGATGCGCGGGTCGAGGTGGTTGACGATGTCCTTGAATGCGATTGGCACGTACACCGTCGCCATCTTCGCGATCACCAGCAGCGCCGCGGCAATCGCCATGCGCACCGGAAAGCCGCGGATGTACGGCCACAGCATGCCCAGTACCCGCAGCGTGCCGCCGCGGGAACGGGCCTTGTCCGATGTCGTCAATTGGTTGGCGGAGGCTTCCGTCGTGGTCGCGCTTGCGCGTTCGTTGCGGGGTGCGGCCGTCGCGTGCGGCGTCACCGCCGGCTTTGGCTTGGCGGCATTCGGATCGGAAGCTTTCTGGGCGGGACGCTGGTCATCGGCCATGGGTGGATCATGGGGGCGCAGCGGTCGGGCTTCCAGCCCGATCAGCTAAACTTTCCTGTCCCTGCAACTCCGTTCCAACATGGCTTACCGCACCCGCTTCGCCCCCAGCCCCACCGGTTTCCTGCACATCGGCGGAGCGCGCACCGCGCTGTATGGCTGGCTGGAAGCACGCCATCGCGGTGGCCAGTTCATCCTCCGCATCGAGGACACCGACCGCGAACGCTCAACCGACGCAGCGGTGCAAGCGATCCTCGACGGACTCCACTGGCTCGGCCTCGACCCGGACGAGGGGCCGTTCTATCAGACGCAGCGGATGGAGCGTTATCGCGAGGTCGCGCAGAAGTTGTACGATGCCGGCAAGGCGTACTGGGCCTACGAATCGAAGGAAGAACTCGATGCGATGCGCGCCGCGATGAAGGATCGCGGCGAGAAGCCCCGCTACGACGGCCGCGCGCGCGACGCCAAGCTTCCATATCGGGATGATCCGAACCGCGTGTTGCGGTTCAAGAATCCCCAGTTCGGTTCGGTCGTGTTCGACGACAAGATCAAGGGACGCATCGAATGGGCGAACGCAGAACTCGATGACTTCGTGATGCTGCGTTCGGACGGGTTCCCCACCTACAACTTCGCGGTGGTGGTGGACGATCTGGACATGCGGATCACCGAAGTGATTCGCGGCGACGACCACGTCAACAACACGCCGCGGCAGATCAATCTTTACGAAGCGCTGGGCGCGCCGGTGCCGACTTTCGCGCACCTGCCGATGATCCTCGGGCCGGACGGCCAGAAGCTGTCCAAGCGTCACGGCGCCGTCGGCGTGATGCAGTACCGCGAGGACGGTTACCTTCCGCATGCGCTTCTGAACTATCTGGTGCGGCTGGGCTGGTCGCACGGCGATCAGGAGATTTTTTCGATCGAGCAGATGATCGACCTGTTCGATATCGCCAACGTCAACCATTCCGCCGCACGTTTCGATTTCGCCAAGCTGGGCTGGCTCAATCAGCACTACCTGAAGGCCGATAATCCGCTGGACGTTGCACGCGAACTCGCGTGGCATCTGAGCCGGATGGGGATTGATCCCTCCGCGGGCGGTCCTTGTCCGGTGGACGTGGTCATCGCGTTGCGCGAGCGCGTGCAAACCCTGAAGGCCATGGCCGAGCAGGCGCGCGTCTGGTACGCGCCGATCGAACAGTGGGACGACAAGGCGGTCACCAAACATCTGCGGAACGAAAGTGCAGTACTCGTACTGAGATCTGCAAGGGAAAAACTCGGAAAACTTACCGATGCGACATGGACGGCCGGCGCGATCCATCAAGCCAACACGGAAATTGCCCAAGAACTTTCGCTTGGCATGGGCAAAGTTGCGCAGCCGCTGCGGGTTGCCATCACCGGAACCCAAGTCTCGCCGCCGATTGATGAGACGATTCATCTTGCTGGCAGAAATGAAGCGCTGAGACGCATCGACGACGCAATCACCAAGGCAGGCGCCTGAAGTGGACGAATCAGCGTTGGGCCTTTTCGATGGCTACCAGGCTTGCGATTCTGTCTCCGTGCGGGTCGCTGCACCTTTGCAGGCAGGCGCAGAATTCGCCCGCTGTGCCGGTCGATCCATCCGTGATGCCCAGTTTGAGCAGGCCCAGGTCGCGCAAATCGTCGATGATCAGGCGGAAACTTTCCGGAGTGAAATGCCAGTTGTGTACGTCGACATACTCGTGGTCGGTCTGCGCGCAACGCCAGGCGTCGCGCGCGCTTTCCATGCTGTGGACAAGTCGCATTGCGCCCGGCGCGTGCTTGTGCCAAGAGATGACGTGGTGGCGGCCTTTGCCGACCGCGTTGGCGAAGTGATCGAATACGCGTCCGGGTGACGGGCGCGTTCGGCAGAGCTGGTGGGCGTCGAGCACGTCCCCGGTTGACGTGAGATTCTGGAAATGATCGAAGCAGTAGCGCTTGTCCGGGATGACCAGGATCAGGCGGCCCGACTCTCGCAGCAATGTCTGGCAGTCCACCAGAAAGCCCACCAGGTCCGGTGTGTGTTCGATGACGTGACTGGCGATGATCCAGTCGTAACAACCCCGCCTGCCGATCGTCTCAGGCAGCGGCTCGCCCCGCCACACGAAATCCACCTCCTCGATGCGATCGATGTTCACTTCCGCGTTCCGGTACTTCGTTCGCAGATCCTGCGCAGAAGCATGGTCCAGGATTTCGACCTGGAATCCCTCGGCTTTCGGTGCCAAGGGGCTGTGACTGGGTCCGATTTCCAGACCCGGGCCCTGCTTGGGCGCGTACAGGGCCACGAAGCGTTGCCGCAACGACGGACGTCGCAATCCGCGCCGGACGATGCCGCCGATACCTTCGCGCATCCACAGCGCGTACAGCCGACGGGAGGAGTTTCGCATCATCGCGGTTGCGGCCGAACTTGTGGCAGCGTGCGAGTATCGCGCATTTCCTCTTGCCGCAGCGGATGAACCCGGCAGTGAGAAGATATCCTCGAATTCCGAATCTTGGGATCACATGAACGAATTGCTGCACAAGGCCCTGCAAGGCGTCGACCCCGGTGCGCCGGATGCGTTCTGGAAGATCCTGCATAACCTCCTGGCGCTGGTGCCGTGGTGGCCGCTGATCTGGTTCACCGTCGCCTGTGCGGTCGTGGGCGCGCTGATCGGCTGGTGGCGCGGCAGGCTCGCGCTGGGCGTGGCGCTTGGATTGGTGGTCGGCCCGATCGGATGGGCGGCGCTTTGGGCATTGCCGCCCGGACGTTACGGACCGGCGCGGCGGCGACTGGACCGGCGCCAAACCTTGCACCAAAAGCTCGCGCCACCGCTCGCAGGCCGGTAGTCGGAGTTGCATTCGGTCGTATGTGGCCTGATATTGAGGTCGGCTCGTCGGTTTCCGTCCGGGCACTAGAATGCAGCCATGGCCACCGCACCGAAAGTAGCGCACCACCATCACCACGATGCCGCGGGCATCGTGCGGGAAGTGGAGCGCGAATGCGGCGCGCGCGGCTTGCGCCTGACGCCCTTGCGCCGCGAAGTTTTGGACCTGGTTGCGAAAGCCCGCAAGCCCGTCAAGGCGTACGACCTGCTGGAATGGCTGCGTGACAGCCACGCCGGCGCCGCGCCGCCGACGGTTTACCGCGCGCTGGATTTCCTGCTGGAGAACGGTTTCATCCACAAGCTCGAGTCGATCAACGCCTTCGTGTTCTGCCAGCATCCGGCCGAGACGCATCAGGTGCCGTTCCTGATCTGCGACGTGTGCGAGAACGCCACCGAGGTCTGCGACGAAGGTGCGATCGCCAAGCTGATCGAGCAGCAGGCGCGTGGATTCGGCTTCCGCGCCAAGGCCCAGACGCTGGAAGTCCACGGCGTCTGCAAGCAGTGCGGCGCGGCCTGACCACCCTGCAATTTTCCCCGTTTCGCTGACTGCGCGTGCCGGCACGCGATGCTGCCGGGGTTGTCACCGGGGATGAAATGTTATAACGTAACGTTCAATTGATCTGGACTGACCCAATCCGGGGCTCCCATGCAGCGCAAGACCTTGGTCACCGTCCACGCGGCAGTCATCGGCTGCCTGATCAACGCAGCGGCCGTCGCCGGCGATGCGTCTCGCACACAACAGGCACAGTCACCGAACAAGCAAGCGCCGGCGGACGTCGCGGCGCAGGCGACGGCTCCGCTCACGCTCGACACCGTGCAGGTCAGCGCGAATCTGGATCGCGCGCGCAATGCGCTGTCTCCGGATACCGGCACCAGCCAGACGGTGTTCGACCGCAAGGCCATCCGGCAGATGCCACAGGGCGACAACACGCCGTTGAACCAGGTGCTGCTGCAGGCGTCGGGTGTGGTACAGGATTCGTTTGGACAACTGCACGTGCGCGGCGACCACGCCAACCTGCAGTACCGGATCGACGGCATCATCATCCCGGAAAGCATCAGCGGTTTCGGCCAGACGCTGGACGTGCGCTCGATCGAATCGCTGAAGTTCCTGACCGGCGCATTGCCTGCGCAGTTCGGCTACCGGACCGCGGGCGTGATCGACATCACCACCAAGTCCGGCGCGCAACTCGGCAACGGCGGCAGCGTCGGCATTTATGGCGGGTCGCACGCCACGCTGGAACCCAGCTTCGAACTGCATGGCAACGCGGGCCGCTGGTCGTATTACCTCACGGCGGATTTCCTGAAGAGCGACATCGGCATCGAAAATCCCGCGCCGTCGCGCAATGCCATCCACGATCACACCGACCAGCTCAAAACGTTCGGCTACGTTTCGTACCTGATCAATGACACCACGCGCGCCGGATTTTATTTCGGGAGCGCGGACAACCGTTTCCAGATACCGGACAATCCGGGCCAGAAACCACAGTTCGTGTACGGCGACATCAGCGATTTCGATTCATCGGTGTTGAACGAGAACCAGCGCGAAACCACGCGCTTCGGCGTGTTCAGCCTGCAAGGCCATGCTGCCGGCATCGATACCGACTACCGCGTCGCGGTCGGCCAGCGCTACAGCAGCGTGCGGTTCGACCCCGACGTGATCGGCGACCTGATGTTCAACGGCGTGGCCTCAACGGTCGGCCGCGTCAATCACGCCAGCACCTTGCAGATGGATTTTTCCACGCCGCTCGGTGAATCGCATCTGCTGCGATACGGCCTGTACGTGGACAGCGAACGTGCGGTGTCGAACAACGATTCGCTGGTGTTTCCCGCGAATGCCGACGGCGGGCAGACGTCGACCACGCCGTTCCCGATCATCGACGATCATCGCAAGTACGCACGCACGCTGGGTGTGTACGTCCAGGACCAGTGGCAGCTTGCCGATAATCTGGTCGTCAACTACGGCCTGCGCGCCGATCGTTACGGCGCGTGGCTGAGCGAGGGTCAGGTTAGCCCGCGCGTGGGGCTGGTCTGGAACGTCACGTCCGGCACCACGCTGCACGCCGGCTACGCCCGTTATTTCACGCCGCCCGACACGGAACTGATCGCGCCGACCGACATCGCGCTGTACCAAGGCACCACCAACCAGTTGCCAGGCGACAAGACCGGCGATGTGAAATCCGAACGTTCCAATTATTTCGATGCCGGCGTTTCGCAGAAATTCGGCAGGCACGTGACGCTGGGACTCGACGCTTACTACCGCCAGGTGAACTATCTGCAGGACGAAGGGCAGTTCGGCGCCGCGCTGGTATTTTCACCGTTCAATTACGCGCGCGGCCGCGTGCGCGGCATCGAGTTCTCGGCCAATTACGATAACGGTCCGTGGAACGGCTATTTCAACCTTGCGCAAAGCCGGGCGATGGGGAAGGGCATCATCTCCGGCCATTACAACTTCGACGCGGACGAGCTCGCGTACATCGACACCCACTGGGTACACCTGGACCACGACCAGAAACTGGAGGCTTCGGGCGGACTGAATTACGCGATTGACGCCGACACCCGCGTCGGCGGCGATTTCGTGTACGGCAGCGGTTTGCGTCGCGGTTTCGCCAATACCTCCTCGCTGCCGTCGTATATTCAGTTGAACCTCAGCCTCACGCATGCGTTCCGCCTGCCGGGCATCGGGAAAATGGAAGGCAGGTTCGCTCTCATCAACGCTTTCGACCGTGTCTATGAATTGCGCGACGGTTCCGGCATCGGCGTCGGGGCACCGCAATATGGTCCGCGCCGAGGGATCTACGCCGGTATCGTCAAGGAATTCTGAATGGGCACTGGCATTCGTCCAGCGACAACCGCACGGCCGCACCGGAATGTTATAATGTTGCAACGATTGGATGCCCCGCTCCTATTCGGGGCTGCGCGGCAAGAAACAACGTATTTCGCTGAGGAAAATGCCGTGCAGATGGATATGCCTGCCCTGCAACCTGCCCCTGCGCTGCCAGTGCCGCGCGCCCCGACGCAGCCGACGCGCCGATTCGCGACGCTGGTCGACCGCGTGGGCGCCACGGCGTCCATGCTGTGCGCGGTGCACTGCGTGTTGCTGCCCTTCGTGCTTGCCTTGCTGCCGCTGATCGGGCTGGAGTTCCTGGCGGGTCCGACCTTCGAGCGTGTGTTTGTGGCCTGCGCGGCGGCCCTGGCGAGCGCCAGCATCCTTACCGCGTACCGGCGTCACCGCAAGCCGCACGCGCTGTTTCTGATGGTGCCAGGAATCCTTTTGTTGCTGTTCGGGATCGCGATCAATCTTGAAGTGCATGTCGTGATCCACACGGTCAGTGTGGTGACCGGCGGTGTGCTGGTCGCCAGTGCGCACGTCACCAATCTGGTGCTCGCGCACCGCCATCACCAGGCAACCTGCGTCCACGCGGCGGCGTAAGCCGTCTTGTGGCCGGCACCCGTTGCTCGATGCTGCATGCAAGGCGGCTGTCGTCAAGCGTCGGGCCATGCAAGCCGTGCTGATGTCCGGCGAAACCGCAAGCTTCGAGATGCGGAGTCACGCAGCGATTGGGACGATCGCACGGTAACGGCCGTACGGTAATTGTGTAACGCGCGTCTTCTGCCTAGCCTTGCGCGCATGGTGCACGATCATGTCCAGGTCCACGAGCATCCAGCCGGCGGCAACCGTCGCAAGCTGGCGCTCGCGTTTTTGCTGACCTGCGCAATGCTGGTCGTCGAAGCGGGCGGCGGCTGGTGGTCGGGTTCGCTGGCGCTGCTCGCCGACGCTGCGCACATGCTGGTGGACGCCGGTGCGCTGGCGCTGGCCTGGACCGCCGCCGCGTTCGCGCTGAAGCCTGCCGATGCACGCCGCAGTTTTGGCTACGCGCGCATGGAAGTGCTCGCGGGCTTCGTCAATGCGCTCGTCCAGGTGCTTCTGGTGATCGGCATCGTGTACGAGGCGATCAGGCGGTTACTCGCGCTCGATACGATCCATATCCAGTCAGGGGTGATGCTAATCGTCGCGCTGGTGGGCCTGGTGGTGAACGCGGTGATCCTGCGCAGCCTGCACGACCACGAGCATGAGGATCTCAACACTGCCGGGGCGCGCCTGCATGTGTTCGGCGACCTGCTCGGATCGATCGCCACGATACTGGCCGCCTTGCTGGTGCGTTATCTCGGCTGGGAATGGGCCGATCCGGTGCTGTCGCTGCTGGTATCGTTGCTGATTCTGCGCGGCGCGTTCGTACTGCTCAAGCGCTCCTCGCACATCCTGCTGGAAGGCGTGCCGGAAGGATTGGCGCCCGAGCAAATCCGCACCGCGCTGGCGGCAGCCGATCCGGCCATCGCCGAGGTGCACCATTTGCATATCTGGCAAATCGCCTCTGGCTCGCGGATGGCGACGCTGCACGCGCGCCTGCACGAGAATGGCGACGCGCAGCAGGCGCTCAAGGCGATCCAGCACACGTTGCGCGAACGCTTCGCGATCAGTCACGTCACGGTGCAGATCGAATCCACGGAGTGCCTCGATACCGAATCCGGCTGCGACGATCCGGAGCACGACCATCGGCACGCCTGAGGCGCGCCCATTGCGCAGCGCCGGCTCGCTGTTACCATGCCGGCAGCCGCGCGTCCTGCGCGGATCACCCACGAAACGACCAGGAACCGACATGGGCAAGGGCGACAAGAAGACACGCAAGGGCAAGATTTACGCAGGCAGCCATGGCAACACCCGTCCGCATACACCGAAATCGAAATCCGCGGTGAAGTCCACCGCCACACCGAAGGCCGCGCCAGCCAAACCGGCTGCACGCCCGGCGGTGAAGAAGGCGCCCGCGAAAAAGACGGCGCCGAAGAAGTCCGCGTAAGCGTTCTTCAACCGGTCTGCATGAAAAGGCCCCGCGAACGGGGTCTTTTCATGTCCGCAGTTGCATCTCCGCGCCGCCCGCGAATATGCGCGAGGCCAGTGCATCGCCGATCCAGTAGGCAAGTTCGGCGGGCTTGCGTGTTTTCCATACCACCACGTCGGCACGCTGTCCCACGCTGAGTTTGCCGCGGTCGTGCAGTCCGAGCGCGCGCGCGGCATTGACGGTCGCGCCACGCACGGCTTCCTCCGGCGTCAGACGGAACAGGGTACACGCCATGTTGATCGCGAGCCGTAGCGAGCGCAGCGGCGAGGTGCCTGGATTGAGGTCGGTCGCGACTGCCATCGGAACGCCCCGTTGGCGCAGGGCCATGATGGGCGGCATGCGCGTCTCGCGCAACGCATAGAAGCTGCCCGGCAACAGCACCGCGACCGTCCCTGCGCGAGCCATCGCTTCCACACCGGATTCATCGGCGCACTCCAGATGGTCAGCCGACAGACCTTCAAAGCCCGCCGCAAGCGCCGCGCCGCCGAGATCGGACAACTGGTCGGCGTGCAGTTTGACGCGCAAGCCGAGCTTGCGCGCGGCTTCGAAATAATGCCTCACTTCGTCGGGCGCGAAGGCGATGCCTTCGCAGAAGGCATCCACGGCGTCGGCGAGCTTTTCTTCCGCCACCGCCGGTAGCCACTCTTCGCAGACCATCGCGATGTAGTCGTCGCGGTGCTCGGCAAATTCCGGCGGCAGGGCGTGCAATCCGAGAAATGTTGTGCGCACGGTGACGCCGAGCCGGGCGCCGATGCGGTGCGCGACGCGCAGCATCTTCATTTCGGTTTCGAGATCGAGCCCGTAGCCGGACTTGATTTCGATCGTCGTCACGCCATCGCGCACCAGCGCCTGCGCACGTGGCAACGATTGCGCGAACAGGTCGTCTTCCGTCGCTGCGCGTGTGGTCCGTACCGTAGAGAGGATCCCGCCGCCCGCGCGCGCGATCGCTTCGTAGCTTTCACCGTGCAGCCGCATCTCGAATTCGCCGGCACGGTCGCCGCCGAACACCAGGTGGGTATGACAGTCGACCAGGCCCGGCGTCACAAGCGCGCCGTCGACGGACTCGATCCGCTCCGCCAGCACCTTCGGGTTTGCGGGAAGGGCGTCCGCAGGACCCGCATAGGCGATCACGCCATTGCGCCAGCCGACCGCACCGTTTTCGATGAAGCCGTAACCGGTCTCGCCGTCCAGCGTCGCCAGCGTGCAATCCAGCAGCAGGTGATCCCAGCTTGCATCCATTCCCGCATTATTGCAGTGCGGCCCACGTGCGAGAATGCTGCACCCGATTCGTATGACGGCGTCGTGATGAACGAGCACACCATCGGACAAGCTGGCCTCCTGGCGGAATACTTGTGGACGCCCGCCGGTTGGCAACACGACGTGCGCTTCGGAGGTGCCGAGGTGCGCACACGGTTCGCATTG
This sequence comes from Gammaproteobacteria bacterium, assembly GCA_021324095.1. Taxonomy (GTDB): domain Bacteria; phylum Pseudomonadota; class Gammaproteobacteria; order Xanthomonadales; family Rhodanobacteraceae; genus 66-474. Next base: position 9,360 of record JAJPJT010000062.1, on the reverse strand, counting down.
CCCGGCATGCCGAACCTCCATTCGCACGCGTTCCAGCGTGCGATGGCGGGGTTGGCCGAACGGCGGGGGCCAGGCGACGATTCCTTCTGGACCTGGCGCGAGACGATGTACCGGTTCGCGTCGCGGATCGGGCCGGAGTCATTGCGGGCGATCGCGGCGCAACTGTATGTCGAGATGTTGAAGGCCGGCTACACACGCGTCTGCGAATTCCATTACCTGCACAGCGCGCCTGATGGAACGGCTTATGCGGATCCGGCAGCGATGTCGCGGGCGATCATCGAAGCGGCGCACGAGGCGGGCATCGGCCTCACGCTGCTGCCGGTTTTGTACATGACGGGCGGTTTCGATGGCCGGCCCCTTTCGGAGCGCCAGCGGCGCTTCGGACTTTCCGTCGATGCTTACCTGCGCTTGCTGGAGTCGCTGACTGCGCTGGAATCGCCAATGTTGCGCGTGGGGATCGCGCTGCATTCGCTGCGGGCGGTGCCCGAGGTTGCGATGCGCGAGGTGCTGGCTTCTCCGTTGGCGAACGGGCGGCCCGTGCACATCCACATCGCCGAGCAAATAGGCGAGGTGCAGGATTGCCTCGGCGTTCGCAACGCGCGGCCGGTGCAATGGCTGTTCGATCACGCGGACATCGATGCGCGCTGGTGCCTCGTGCACGCGACGCATCTGGATGATTCCGAAATGCGGGCCATCGCACGGTCGGGGGCCGTCGCGGGCCTTTGTCCGTCCACCGAAGCCAATCTCGGCGACGGTTTGTTTCCGCTCGCGGCGTATCTCGACGCGAACGGCACGTTCGGCATCGGCTCGGATTCACACATTTCGGTGTCGCCGGTCGAGGAACTGCGCTGGCTGGAATACGGCCAGCGGCTTGCGACGCGGCGCCGCAACATCGCGTCGCGTGCGCCTGGGGCGAGCGTGGGAGAAGCGCTGTGGGATGCGGCGCTGCGCGGAGGCCGCAGGGCGTCAGGTGTCGAGGATGCGCGCGCCGATTTCATCGTGCTGGACGATGCTTCAGCATTGCTCGCGGCTCGCGACGAGCGCAGCGTACTCGACACTTTCCTGTTAGCCGGCAACACACCGCTGGTGCGCGACGTGATGGCGGGCGGCCGGTGGGTGGTGCGGAACTTTCATCACGACGCCGACGACGAAATCGCCGCGCGGTATCGCGCGGCGGTCGACACACTCGCATCCAGCCGGTGACCCACAGCAGCAAGCCGCCAACGGTGGTGGCGGCTTGCCGGTGACTATTGCGCGGGTGACGTGGGGGCACTGCTCGGCAGCGGATTCTCTTGCTGGAATTGCTTCCACTGCTGCATGCGTGCCTCGCGTTGCGCCCGTAGATTCGCAAGCTGGGTTTGCTGCGTCGGCGTCAGCAGCTTGTAGATTTGCGCCCTCAGATTGGCCTCGTTGGTGACACGAGCGCGCGTGGCATCCGCTTCCGCCTCGGCCAGGTTGCTTGCGGCGGTCTGGTAGGCCGCGGTGCCGGGCGTGGCCGATTCGTACGCCTGACGCGACTGCCGGAGCGCCTGCATTTGCGGCTTCATCTGCGCGAAGCTCTGCTGGCGCAACTGCTTGATGCTGTCACGCTGGGTGTCGGTGAGGTTCAGCTTGTCGTACATATGGCCGCCCATAGCCATGCCGTGATGTCCGTGCCAGGCATGGCCGGCCGTCTGCGCAAAGGTGAGTGGCGCGCAGCCGAGCGCGGTCACGAGGGCGGCGGATAGAAGGTAGGTCTTGCGCATTGCGATTTCTCCTGCTTTGGGGGTTGCGGTCCATGAGGAACGCGCCACCCTGCAGGATCGTTGACGCATAACACCACAATTGCACAAGCCGCGGCGGGCAGCGTTCTTGCGGGCAGGACTCCGGGTACCGCTTTGGTCAGCGTGATGCGGAAGGCGCGTTTCCAGCCTGCTGCATTTGCTGCTGGCGTTGGCTGAGCAGCGTCGCCAGCTTCGTCCGCTGCTCCGCAGTCAGGATGTTGTAGATCCTGGTGCGCAGGTCGGCCTGGCGCAGGACCTGCGCGTGTGCGGCGGTCGATTCGGCCTGCGCAAGATCGTTGGCTGCGCTCCGGAACTGGCTGGTGCCGGGCGTGGCGTCGTCGAATGCCAGGCGTTTCTGGCGCAGCGCCTGCATTTCCGGGCGTGCTTCCTGGAAATTCTGCTGCAGGAGCTGGCGGACGCTGGTGCGTTGCGTCTCGGTCAAGCCAAGCTCATCGAACAGGTTTGCGCGTTGCTGGTGCGCACCTGCGGCGGCGGAACCAGGCGGCGCAATCTGTTGCGGTGTTGCTGCGAAGGCGACGGAGGAACAGGCGAATATTACGGCGAACAGCGTGGACCGGATCGGGATGTTGCGCATCGGAGTGTCCTCTTCCAGGCGGGAGGCGATAATGGCGAATGCGGAGCTTGTTCCCAGCATTGCGCCATCGCGAGTGCCGCGTACAGCGCAAGACCGGATTCTCGCACGTCGCGCACAAAAGGAGGAATGACATGCAAACACGTACCCTGGGCCCGAACGGTCCGAAAGTTTCCGCGCTCGGCCTCGGCTGCATGGGCATGAGCGAGTTCTATGGTGCGCATGACGACGCCGAGTCGATCAGGGTTATCCATCATGCGCTCGGTGCCGGGCTCAATTTCCTCGACACCGCCGACATCTATGGTCCGCATACGAACGAAATGCTGGTGGGGAAGGCGATCAAGGGGCGGCGCAACGAGGTGTTCCTCGCGACCAAGTTCGGCATCATGCGCGACCCGAATGATCCGTCGAAGCGCGGCGTCAACGGCCGGCCCGAATACGTGCGCAGCGCCTGCGACGCCAGCCTGAGGCGCCTCGGCGTGGACCATATCGATCTCTATTACCAGCACCGCGTCGACCGCACTACGCCGATCGAGGACACCGTCGGCGCAATGGCGGACCTGGTGCGTGCGGGCAAGGTGCGTTACATCGGCCTGTCCGAACCCTCCGCGCAAACCATCGAGCGTGCACACAAGGTGCACCCCGTCACCGCGGTGCAGAGCGAATATTCATTGTGGACGCGCGATCCCGAGGACGGCATTTTGCAGACCTGCGAAAGACTGGGTGTCGGGTTCGTGCCGTACTCGCCATTGGGGCGCGGTTTCCTCACGGGGGCCATCAAGAGTCCCGACGATTTCGGTGACGACGACTATCGCAAGCACAGTCCCCGCTTCGAGGGCGAGAATTTCGCGAGGAACCTGAAGCTGGTCAACAAGGTGCGCGAGCTGGCGGGTGACAAAGGCTGCACGCCCGCGCAACTCGCGCTGGCGTGGGTGCTGGCGCAGGGAGAACACATCGTGCCTATTCCGGGCACGAAGCGCATCAGGTACCTGGACGAGAACATCGGCGCGCTGGATGTCCAGCTGGACACCGCCGATCTGGCCGCGATCGATGAAACATTCCCGCGCGATGCCGCCTCCGGTCCGCGCTACCACGCGCCGATGATGGCTCTGCTCCGCGGCTGAACGCCGATTGACCGTTCACGCGCATCGGTCAACGCCGGCGTCTCGATCCGCGTTGTTGCGTGCAGGTTCCCTCACGTGGAGCACGCACATGAAACGCAGGTTCGGCTGGTTGCTGTCGGGGATCGGTTTGGCCGCTTGTTGTGGTCTGGGCGGGTGTGTGGTGGCGCCGCCGCGCCCCGCCTACGTCGCCGTCGCGCCCGTGCGCGTCTGGGTGCCCGGCTACTGGTATGGCGGCGTCTGGGTGCGCGGCTATTGGCGGTATCGCTGAAGCACCGGGAGGCGAACACGGCGTCGCCCGTATCACGCAAACAAGGCCGGCCGTGACGGAATTTGCCGCGGCTGCCCTAAGATGCGTGGATGAGTTCCATCACCGCGCGGGAACCGCAATCCGCCAGCGATTTCGTCCACCACGGCACGCCGGCATTCCACCGCATCAACCTCGCGCTGTTCGCGGCCGGTTTTGCGACATTCGGTCTGCTGTATTGCGTGCAGCCGCTGCTGCCGGAATTCAGCCGCGACTACGGCGTCAACGAGGCCGTCAGCGCGCTGTCATTGTCGCTGACCACCGGCGTGCTCGGGTTCGCCATGCTGTTCGCGGGGGCGATCTCGGACGCTGTCGGACGCAAGCCGATCATGGTCGGATCGTTGCTGTCATCCGCGTTGCTGACATTGGCTTCCGTGCTGATGCCGAACTGGACGTCGTTCCTCATCGTGCGTGGCTTGCTCGGCATCGCGCTCAGCGGCCTGCCGGCCGTCGCGATGACCTACCTCGCCGAGGAAATGGATATCGCGTCGATCGGACTGGGCATGGGCTTGTACATCAGCGGCAACGCGATCGGCGGAATGAGCGGACGGCTGATCACCGGCGTGCTGACCGATTTCGCGACGTGGCGCGTCGGTGTCATGGTGGTGGCCGTGGTCGGAATCGGCTGCGCACTCGTGTTCTGGCGGCTGTTGCCGCCTTCGAGGCATTTCGTCGCGCAACCTTTGCGGCTGCGCGCGCTGACCGAGCGTTTCGGCGTGATCGTCCATGATCGCGGCCTGCCATGGCTGTTCGCCGAAGGTTTCCTGCTGCTCGGTGCGTTCGTCACCATCTACAACTACATCGGCTACCGCTTGCTCGCGCCGCCGTACAACCTGAGCCAGGCGGTGGTCGGCGCAATCTTTGCGATCTACCTGATCGGCACCTTCAGTTCGCCTTGGGTGGGGCATCTCGCCGGCAAGCTCGGGCGGCGCAAGGTACTGTGGTCGATGCTGGCGTTGATGTTGATCGGCACGGCCTTGACGGTGCTGATGCCGTTGTGGGCGGTCCTGCTCGGCGTCGTTGCGTTGACGTTTGGATTCTTCGGCGGCCATTCCGTGGTCAGCAGCTGGGTAGGGCGCCGCGCCGGCGCCGCCAAGGCGCACGCGTCGTCGCTGTACCTGTTTTGCTATTACCTGGGCTCCAGCATCGCGGGCGCATGCGGCGGACTGTGCTACGCGGCGGATGGATGGAACGGCGTAGCGTGGTTCGTCGGTGCGATGGCACTGGTCGGTCTCGTGATCGCGCTGGGCTTGTACCGCCTGCCGCCGCTGCCGCAGAACACGGCGACGCCGCCAACGCCGATGTCCCGTGGCGCGATGCCTTGACTGGTGCGATCGTCCATGATCGCTCTGTCTTCCAGCCTACCGTCAACTGTCAAGCTCAAGAGATCGCGGACATCAGAACGGCCTTCCCTGGCCTGACTTTTCACAACAGCCGCTCCGAGGGCGAGGTACAGATCGACGCGGGTGTCTTCAATCCAGCGATCTTCCACGGCGTGACCTTGCCATCGGGCAGGTGTACCGCGTCGATGCGGTTGCTGTCGCCTTCGGCAACCAGCAGCACGTCGGGCGACAGTGCAGCGACCGCGAGCGGCCGGTCGAGCAGGGCGGCGACGGTGCTGACCTGATGGTTCGCAAGGTCGAGCTTGCGGAGCGCATTGTTGAACGTGTCGGCGATGTACAGGCTGCCGTCGTCCCACGCGATGCCTTCGGCGTGCTGGAGCAGCGCATGACCCGCCGCGCCGTTGTGCATCCCGAAATCGAACAACCCATGCCCGACCAGCGTGGCAACTTTTCCATCCGGCAGCGAGATGGCGCGCACCGAAGACGATTCCGGGTCGACGTCATACAAGGTATCGCCATGCGTGCTCAACCCGCTGGGTTGCGCAAACTGCGCGTCGCTCCGGCTCCCGTCCACGAGTCCCTCCTCGCCGGAGCCTGCCCACGGGCCGATGGTGTCTTTCGCCGGGTCGTAGCGCCAGATCTGATGATCCCCCGCCATGGAAACGTACAGCTTGCCTCCCGCCCAGGCGATGTCCCACGGCGAGTTGAGGGTGGCGGCGCGCGCGGGGAAATCGCCGGCGATGGCGAACCCGCGCTGGCCGTTGCCGGCGATGGTCGTAACCGTATGCTTGGCGAGATCGATGCGGCGGATCGTCTGGCCATCGGTGTCCGCGACGTACAAGGCGCCATCGTGGAACGCGAGCCCGTGCGGGCGATTGAATTCGGCGTGCGTGACATCGCCGTCCGCATCGCCGGGGCAACCGGTGCCGATCACGGCCACGAGTTTGCCGGTGTGATCGGCAAGCACGATGCGGTTGTGTCCGGTGTCCGCGATCCCCACGAGCGAAGGCGAGACCGCGATCCCTCCCGGCGTCGCAAGTGCGCCGGACTGGAATGCGAGCGGGCGCAGCGGCAGCTTCGGCAATTTCGATGCAGCCGGCGCGTCGGCCAGTGCGGCGTGGATCGGCCCGGCCAGTTGCTCGAAGCTCTGTTCGCCGATGAACTGCTGCTTCAGGCTGCCATCGGGACCGAGCAGCACCAGCGTCGGCCAGGCCTGCACGCCATAGGCATTCCACAGGCTCATCGTGGGATCGAGCACGATGGGATGGCGCAGGTCGTAACGCTGGATGAAGGATTCCAGCCCTTGCTTCGTTTTGGATGCCTCGAACTTGGGCGAGTCGATGCCGATCACGGCCAGCCGCGTGCCGAAATGCTGTTTCAGTTGCTCCTCGACCGGCAACATGTGGATGCAGTTGATGCAGCCGGGCGTGAAGAAATCAAGCAGCACCGCGCGTCCCTTGAGATCGTCCAGCGTGAGCGGGCGTGCGACGTTGAACCAGGCCAGTCCGTTGGGAAACGCGATGGCACGCGCAGCGCGCGCGCGCGGAAGTCCCATCGTCAGCAGACCACCCGCGATGACGAGCGCGGCAAAGGCGGTGACCAGAAAGCGCTTCATCGATGCTCCGGGTGCAGTCAGTTTGTGCGCCGGGTGAGTGCGTACACCGCCGTGTGCAATGCGGTCACGCCGTTCCCGGAAAACGACGGTTGCGAGGCCAGGATGTCGCGGCGCTCCAGTCGCTCGATGCTCCACTGCGCGTCGAACAGGTGGTGAACCTCGGCATCATCCACGCTGAAAGGCGGTCCTTGCATTTCTCCCGGCGGGTACTCCAGCGTAATCAGCAGACCACGTGCACCCGCGGGAAGTTTCCCGTAGACGGCGCGGGCGAGGCGCAGGCGCGTGGCGGCCGGCAGCGCGATCGTTGCAGCCCGGTCGTAGAACGCGTGACATGCGCCGATCGTTGCGGGGTCGACCGCAAACACATCGCCGTTGACGAGATCGATGCCGCCGCCATCCGGCGCATTGGTGATTTCGTAGTGGGTACCATCGAGCGCGGTGTGCGTACGCGCGTGCAGGTGGTTTTCGGCGAGAAATGATTCCACCGCGATCGGCGAGAGGTCCACACCGACCACTTGCATGCCCTCACGTGCCAGCCACAGCATGTCCAGCGACTTGCCGCACAACGGCACCAGGACGCGCGAGCCTTTCGCCACGTCCAGGGCGGGCCAGTGTTGCACCAGCAGCGGCATGGGCTTTTCGTGATGCCAGCCGATGCGGCCTTCACGCCAGCGCTTCAACCAGAATTCGGCGTCCATCGCACACCTCCGCGGCACACCTGCCAGACCGGGTCCCTCGCGCGGCTTGACTATAATCCGTCGATTGCACGAATTGGAGATGGCGATGAACGCCCCGACCCGCATCGACACCACGCGCGTGATCCATCCGCCGCGCGGAACGGAATTGACGTGCAGGAACTGGCTGATCGAGGCGCCCTACCGGATGATCCAGCACAACCTCGATCCCGAGGTCGCGGAAAATCCGGCGGAACTGGTGGTGTACGGCGGCATCGGCCGCGCGGCGCGCAACTGGGAATGTTTCGACGCGATCCTGCGCGCATTGCGCGAATTGGATCCCGACGAAACCCTGCTGGTGCAATCGGGCAAACCGGTCGGCGTGTTCAGGACGCACGCGGATGCGCCGCGCGTTCTGATCGCCAATTCGAATCTCGTTCCGCACTGGGCGACGTGGGAACACTTCCACGAGCTCGACAGGAAAGGGCTGATGATGTTCGGCCAGATGACGGCCGGCTCGTGGATCTATATCGGCTCGCAAGGCATCGTGCAGGGCACCTACGAAACCTTCGTCGAAATGGGCCGGCAGAGCTACGGCGGGAACCTGCGCGGCAAGTGGATCCTGACGGCGGGCCTGGGCGGCATGGGGGGCGCGCAACCGCTGGCGGCGGCGATGGCGGGCGCATGCATGCTCGCGGTCGAATGCCAGCAATCGCGCATCGACTTCCGGTTGAAGACCGGCTACGTGGACGAACAGGCCAAGGACCTCGACGACGCGTTGGCGCGCCTCGAAACCTACACGAAAGCCGGCGAAGCCAAATCCGTTGCGTTGCTGGGCAACGCCGCCGATGTGCTGCCGGAACTCGTGAAGCGCGGCGTGAAACCGGACGCGGTGACCGACCAGACCTCCGCGCACGATCCGGTCAACGGTTATCTGCCGCAAGGCTGGACGGTCGAGCAATGGTTCGAGCGCCGCAAAAGCGATCCCGATGGGACGCGCGATGCCGCCAAGCAGTCGATGAGGAAACACGTCGAGGCGATGCTGGCGTTCCACGCACACGGCATCCCGACCTTCGACTACGGCAACAACATCCGCCAGATGGCGTTCGATGTTGGTTGCAAGAACGCATTCGATTTTCCGGGCTTCGTGCCGGCTTACGTGCGCCCGCTGTTCTGCCGCGGGGTCGGGCCGTTCCGCTGGGTCGCGTTGAGCGGCGACCCGGAAGATATCCTGAAGACCGATGCCAAGGTCAAGGAACTCATTCCAAATGACAAGCACCTGCACAACTGGCTGGACATGGCGGAAAAACGCATCCACTGGCAGGGCCTGCCGTCGCGGATCTGCTGGGTCGGGCTGGGACAGCGCGACAGATTAGGCCTCGCGTTCAACGAAATGGTGCGCAAGGGTGAGTTGAAGGCGCCCGTGTGCATCGGCCGCGATCACCTCGATTCCGGGTCGGTCGCGTCACCCAACCGCGAAACGGAATCCATGCGTGACGGTTCCGACGCGGTTTCCGACTGGCCGGTCTTGAACGCGCTGTTGAACGCTGTCAGCGGTGCGACCTGGGTGTCATTCCATCATGGCGGCGGTGTCGGCATGGGCTATTCGCAACACGCCGGCATCGTGATCGTCTGCGACGGCACAGCCGATGCAGACAAACGAATCGCCCGCGTGTTGTGGAACGATCCCGGCACCGGCGTGATGCGCCACGCCGACGCGGGTTATCCCGAAGCCATCGCTTGCGCGAAGGAACAGAGGCTCAAGTTGCCGATGGTTTGACAAACTCCGACAGCCTCAACAATCGCGGCGCATCATACGCTGGGCTTACCAGCCCAGCCTACGGTCGAATACTCGTGTAGATACTGTTATCCTCGTCAAGCTCCGTGAAGTGCGGGATTGAACGGTTTGCCCGACTTGATGACGCCGAAGGCCACCTGGGCGAGC
>JAJPJT010000016.1 GCA_021324095.1 Gammaproteobacteria bacterium | reverse complement strand
GCCGCTGGTCAGCCGCGTCCAGCGCGAGGATGCACGCCAGCATGATGATGATCCGGAGCCGGGCGCGCCCGCCGGTCAGGTCCTCGAGCGGGCCCTCGACGTTGCGGGTCAGCCATGCCTGCAACGAGTTCGGCAACATTGCGCCATCCAGTTTCGATTCCCTCGAGTGCCCGGCAGGCGCATTGCGAACGAAATTCGGTCGATCATCCCGTCAGCAACGGCCTCAACATGCAACGCGCTTCCCTGCGATTCATTCTTGTCTCGACCGGCTGAACACGCCGCAACCCTGGGCGCCCAGTTGCAACCGGTCGCCTTCACAGGCTCCACAAATGGTTCGTCTGCAGGAGGGCGCCGGCACGAAGTGCCTGCTCCTTCTTTTGCGCGCGATGCGGACGGCGGATCATGGCCGGTGCTGCGTGTCACTGCGCACCTGCGCATGGCTCATCAACGTGAAGATCAGCGTGCCGCCGACGATGTTCCCGCCCAGCACGGGCCCGAGGTAATGCCAGAACACGGCCACCCAAGGCAAGCGGCCCACCCACGCAAGGTAGAACACCTCGCCCGCGGACCCGATCACGTGCACCAGCCCCGCGGCTGCGATCAGCCATGTCAATCCGACGATGATCCACGGCCGCGCGGATTCCGCGGCGGGCATCAGCCATACCATCGTCGCGATGATCCAGCCGCCCGCGACGGCCTTCACGAACATTTGCGGCACCGGGTAGCTCATCAGGGTGGTACCCAGCGCGGTGATCGCCTGGTCCAGCGGCGGCGCGAACAGCGGCAGCTTCGCGACCGCCAGCGCAAACAGCGCGACGCCCACCACGTTGCTGGCGAAGACGATGGCCCAAAGCCGCAGCATGAGGCGCAGCTTCGCCCAGCTTGGTGACGCGACCAGCGGCAGCACCACGGTCAAGGTGTTTTCGGTGAACAGTTGCTGGCGCGCCATGATCACGATGACGAAGCCCGTGCTGTAACCGAGCGCGGCGACCAGGTGCGCGAACGGCCGTTCCGGCAGGTAGGCCTGCAACGCGCCGCTGGCGACCATCGAGAAGCCCATTGACAGGCCCGCGGCCAGGCCCGACCACATCAGGGCCGATGGCGTGCGCTTGAGTTCCTCCTCGCCGACCGACCCGACTGCCTCGTGCAGGACCGCGACACGCGGCGGCATGCGGCGTTCGACCTCGTTGCGCTCCGCTTCGTCCAGATCCGGCGCATAGTGCACCTCATCCGGCTCGGCGCCGCCGGACTCCGGCGGGTCATGGTTCGGGAGCATGCGCCGCAGCTTCGCCGGGGTCGCGCTTGCGGAAGGTGATGGTCCCGTTGGGCTCCAGAATCGCCTGCTCGACCATCTCCATCCCGGTGCAACCCTGCTTGCGCATCATCGTGACGAAGCTGCTGTGTGGAATCTTGCAGCGCTTCAGTTCTTCGTCGAAAAGCACACCATCGCGCGCGAGCAGCACCGGACGGCCTTCCAGCAGGCGATCACCCCTCGCGGAATGGCTGGCGACCCAAGTGCTGATGAAATCCAGCAGCAGCAAGACCGCCACCACGATCAGCCCACCGGGCAGCGACTTGTCGTTGCCGACCAGCGAGCTGCGCACCGCGCTGCCCAACACGACCACGACGATCAGGTCGAAGGCGCTCAGTTCACCGAGCGTGTGCTTGCCCGAAAGGCGGATCAGTATCAGGAGGACGAAGTAGACGATCGCCGCGCGAACGCAGAGCTCCCACCACGGCATTCCGAGGACGAACATGCCGTTCATGGGATGACCCGGCGATTCGCCGCGCGGCGGCGCGCAGACGGCTCGCAGCCGAACCCGATGTCCGGCGGGCCTTGCGTACCAGCTTCCATCGATGACGTGGCCGATTCCATTCGACCCCTTCCTTTTTGGCGCCTCTCCGGAAACCATTATTAGGAGCCGGAAGGTCGACAGGACGTGAAGGGCATGTCAAACATCACGCCCATCACCGCAGCACGAGGACATCAAAGACCATCCGTTCACGTTGTTTGGGCAAGGATGCGCAAACGGTTGCGCGATTGCGACTGTCGACAAGGAGGTGGTCGTGACTGCGGGCTCGAGGAAAGTGCCATGGTGGAAGCGGCTGGGCGCCGGCCTGATCACCGGGGCGGCGGACGACGATCCCAGCGGCATCGCCACCTATTCCCAGGTCGGCGCAGCCTATGGCTATGGGGTCCTGTGGACGGTCTTCGTCGCACTGCCGCTGATGATTGGCATCCAGACGGTGTGCGCGCGGGTGGGGCGCGTCACCGGGGCCGGTCTGGCGAAGAACCTGCGCTCAGAGTTCCCCGCTGCGCTGGTGACCGGCGCGGTCTTGCTCCTGGCCGTCGCCAACATCATCAATCTGTCCGCGGACATCGGCGCGATCGGGGCCGCCGCGCGGCTGCTGGTCGGCGGCCCGGCGGCCGCGTATGCCGGCATTGCAGCCGTGGCGTCGGCGGTCCTGCAGATCTTCGTTCCGCTGGAGCGCTACGCGCCGATACTGAAGCTGCTGACGTTCAGTCTTTTCGCGTATGTCGCGACCATCCTCATCATCCCGGTGCCGTGGACCACCGTGATGAAAGGAACGGTGTGGCCCGCCGTGACCATCAACGGAAACTACGCCGTCGCCGTAGTCGCCGTGTTCGGTACCACGATCAGCCCTTATCTATTCTTCTGGCAGAGCTCGCAGGAAGCCAATGAAGTCAAGACGAACGACCGCCGCACGGCGCTGAAGAAAACGCCGGGCCAGGCGCCACGCGCGTTCAGGCGCATCTACATCGACACGATCACGGGCATGCTCGTGTCGGAAGTCGTCGCGTTCTGCATCATCCTTGCCGCAGCCGTGGTCATGCACGGACACGGCAAAACCGACGTGCAGACATCGGCCGATGCGGCGCTGGCATTGAAGCCGCTCGCGGGAAAATTCGCGTTCGCGCTCTTCGCCAGCGGCATCATCGGAACGGGCCTGCTCGCAATACCGGTGCTGGCCGGGTCAGTCGCGTATGCGCTGGGCGAAACCTTCAATTGGCGCACCGGTCTGGAGCAGAAGCCGCGCCGCGCGAAATCGTTCTACGGCGCCATTGCGGCCGCCATGATCGGCGGGATGGCTCTGAGCTTCACGCCGCTCGATCCGATCAAGATGCTGTTCTGGAGCGCGGTGATCAACGGCGTCGTCGCGGCGCCGTTGATGGTGTTGATCATGCTGCTCGCCAGCCGCAGGAAGATCATGGGTCGCTTGCGGATCCCCGCCGGCCTCCGGTTCCTCGGCTGGGCCGCCACGGGCGTCATGGGCGCAGCGACGGCCGTCATGATCGTCACCATGCTGATCCCGCACCACTGATCGACGGCCGGGGCGATCTGCCCGCCGCCGCAGCTATTTGCCGGAAGATTTTTTCCTGCTGCTGCCCGACTTCTTCGATGCGGAAGACTTCCTGGCAGAAGATTTCTTCGTGGAAGATTTCCTGGCGCCGCTGCCGGATTTCTTCGACGAGCCCTTCCTGCCGCTCCCGGACTTCTTCCCTGAAGAAGACTTGCTGCCGCTGCCGGACTTCTTGCCACCCTTGTCCTGCTTGTTGACGGTACGCCAGGCGCGTTCTTCGGCTTCCTTCTTCGAGACGCCTTTTTTCTCGTAGCCCTTCTCGATGTGTCCGGCCTTGCGCTTCTGCTTGTCGGTGTAGCTCGACTTGTCTCCTCTCGGCATCTCGAACCCTCCTTGTCGGCGTGTGTTGCTTCAATCCTTGCGCACCCGAGGTCATTGACCCGTGAAGGCGTTCCCACGGCATGGCGTCTGTCGGCGTTCGCAAGGAACGCTCAACCCAGCCCCTCTCTTGTTTCTGAACCGTTCGCACTGAGCGTAGCGGCGAAGCCGCGAAGTCGAAGTGCATCGTCGACTGGCGTTTCGACTCCGCTTCGCTACGCTCAACGCGAACGGAGTTGGTTGGTGCAACTGTTGGGGTTCGCAAAGAATGCTTGCCGCGACGTGCGGGACTGAGCACCTCGCAGCGCGGCCCATCCCCCGACCAGCAGCGCCGCACCGGCAAACACCGAGAAGCGTATTGCCGGCTCGAGGGTGGCGCGCGTGTACATGCTCGGCCGCAGGGTGCGATCCTTCCACTCGCCGCGCACGCGGCCGTCGTGGCCTGCCGCGTGCAGGTTGTCCTCGTTCGTGTATTTCGGCTCGTTGCGCAACTGGCCCCGGTACATCATCTTCCTGTTGAGCCAATCGCTCAGGCGCGGCGCCGGTTTGCTCATCGCGCTGGTGAACAGGCTTGCGCCGCCGACGTAAATGTCGCGACGGCGATGCGTCGCGGCGTACAGGATGGCTCGTGCAGCCTCCTCGGGATCGTATACGGGCGGCGGCAGGGTCGCTTCGCGCTCCAGATAATTCTTGATGTGCTCGCGCAGGGGCGTGCCCATCGCCCATGGCTTGATCAGTGTCACCGAAACAGGTGCCTTCTGGTCCTGCAATTCGATCCGCAACGCATCGGTGAAGCCTTTCACGGCGTGCTTGCTGGCCGAGTACATGCCCTGCAGCGGAATCGCGACGTCCGATTCCACGCTGCCGACGTTGATCAGCGCGCCGCCGTTCGCCTTGAGGTGTTTCACGGCGACCAGCGAACCGTTGACTACACCCCAGAAATTCGTGTCCATCAAACGCCGATGGTCCGCCTCGCTGACCTGCTCCAGCCGGCCGAGGATGTCCACCCCTGCATCGTTCACCCAGGTATCGAATCCGCCGAAGCGCTCCATGGCCGCCTGTGCGATGCGCTCGACATCCTCGCGCTTGCCGACGTCGGCCGTCACGTGGACAGCCGCGCCCCCTTTTGCGGTGATCGTATGTTCCAGCCGACCCAGTGCATCGCCGTTGCGCGATGCGAGCACCAGCTTCGCGCCGGCACCCGCTGCCATGTGCGCGGTCGCCAAGCCGATGCCGCTGGACGCGCCGGTGATGACGATGACCTGCCGATCGAGCGGCTTGAATTTCATCGCTGCATGCCTGACTCATTCCGCCCGGCACCCATGCCGTCGGCGTGAACGGTCGGGGCATGGCTGAGCGTCGGGGTCTCGCCTGTCTCGGCCAGGCTCTTGAAGCGTCGCAACGCATGTCTCGCGACCGAGTGCGGCGTCGAACCGGCCAACGCGACGGCAGCCTTGCCCAGTGCGCCCCCCGGCGGCTTGAAGCGCATCCAGAGATGCACTTCCGTGCCAGGCTGAGGTGTCCTGGGCCGGAACGTCACTTCGCCTTCGTTCGGGAGCGGCCCATCGCCGACAGACATCCAGCGAAGGCGCTCGCCCGGCTTTTCTTCGGTGATCTCCGCGTCCCATTCGATCTGCTGGTCGAGCGGTGCATGGACGCGCCAGTGCACGCGGTTGTCGCCGACCGATTGCACGTCGGCAAAATGCCCCATGATGCGCGAAAGGTTCTGTGGATCCCGCCACAGCCGGTACAGTTCGTCTGCGGGCTTGTCGATGGTGATGGCGGTTTCGACTTCCGGCTGCGCCGATTCGGCGGTGCTCGTGCCCAGCCACTGGTAAACGTCGCAATGGCCCGTGAAGCCGCGATACAACAGGTCGCCACCAATCGCAGCGACGACCAGTCCACCCAGGGACCGGCGCCGCAGACCCCAGGTCACCAGCGCGCCTCCGGCAATCGCCGAGACTATGCGTTCGGTGTCACCGACGTTTTTTGTCTTGCTTGAATTTTTCATGCCTTTCTCCTTGGCTTCAGTGGCCATGCGCCTTTGATCTCCCCCCATCTGCCCTTCGGGCACCTCCCCCCGCATGCGGGGGGAGGAATGGTTCCTCACGGCTTCAACACCACCTTGATCGCGCCGTCCTGCTTCTTCTGGAAAATCTGGTAACCGTGTGGCGCCTGCTCCAGCGGCAGGCGGTGCGTGCACAGGTCCTCGGCGCCTAACGGGTCGGTATCGTCGAGCAGGTACGGCATGATTTCGGGCACCCAGCGCTTCACGTTCGCCTGGCCCATCGCGATGCGGATGCCCTTGTCGAACATCCGCAGCATCGGCATCGGATCGGTCTGGCCGCCGTACACGCCGATGATCGAGATCGTTCCGCCGCGGCGGACCGTCTCGATCGCCGCCATCAGCGCAGCCAGCCGGTCCACACCGATTTTCGGAATCATCTTCTGCGACAGCTTGTCGGGCATCAGTCCGGCGGATTTCTGCATGATCTCCTGCACAGGCGCTCCGTGCGCCTCCATGCCGACCGCGTCGATCACGCCGTCCGGGCCGCGGCCATCGGTCTGCTCTCTGATATAGCGCGGCACGTCGTCGACCTGGCTGGCGTCGATGGTCTGCACGCCGTGCCGCCCTGCCATCCGCAAGCGCTCCGGCACCAGGTCGACGCCGAACACCTGCGAAGCGCCGCGTGCCAGCGCGATGCGGCAGCTCATCTGCCCGATCGGGCCGAGGCCGAATACCGCGAGCGTGCCGCCTTGCGGAACTTGCGCGTACTCAACCGCCTGCCACGCGGTCGGCAGCACGTCGGACAAATACAAAAAGCGCTCGTCGGCCGGACCTTCCGGCACCTTGATCGGACCGAACTGCGCCTGCGGCACGCGCAGGTATTCGGCCTGGCCGCCCGGAACCTGTCCATACAACTTCGTGTAACCGAACAAAGCGGCGCCGTTGCCGTGCTCCTTGACCTGCGTGGTTTCACATTGCGCCATCAGGCCGTGGTTGCACATCCAGCAATGCCCGCAGGAGATGTTGAAAGGCACCACCACGCGATCGCCAGGCTTGATCTGCGTGACCTCGCTGCCGACCTCCTCGACGATGCCCATCGGTTCGTGCCCGATGATGTCGCCTTCCTCCAGAAACATCGTGAGCACGCCGTACAGGTGCAAATCCGAACCGCAGATCGCGGTGGAGGTGATGCGCACGATCGCATCGGTGGGCTGCTCGATCTTCGGGTCCGGCACGTCGTCGACGCGAAAATCTTCCTTGCCATGAAACGTGACAGCTTTCAATTCGAGGTCCTTCCATGACCGGCACAGGGCATCTTGACACGGATCAACACGGATGGACGCGGATAAAGCGGAGCCCGGGTCCTTCCGGTTCTTCCGCGTTCATCCGCGTCAAGCGGCTCTGCAACGTGCTCCACGGATCAATGGACGGCGCCTCGATGTGCTGCGATGGAAAGTGGCAGCAGGTAACCATCAAACAGGCGTCTTCATCTCGGAGACGGCGTGCTGGAACATGTTGGCTTCGAGGTTGATCGCCGGCAGCAGGAAGGTCGCGAAGTTCTTGGTCGCCTGCGACTGACCGTGGGTGATTTCCTCCAACGTCTTGTTGCCGAATTCGATTTCCGATTTGAGCATCGTGCTCGAGTACAACTTGTCGAGCCCTGTTCCGCTCGTGGCCTTGATCTCCGACAGCTCCTGCTGCTGTTTTGTCGTGAGGGCGTTCGGCAAGTTCACGTGCTGGCCCTTGGCCATTTCCTTGGCGCGCGAATCGACATACGTATCCTGCGCAACCATCTTTTGCGCGTACTTTCTGGCCAGCGGCGAGCTGCCGTTCTTTTCCTCGTACTCGCTTATCCGGATCACGAACTGCGAACCTTGGTGGATGCCTTGCAGCCATTTGGTGTCCTGCTGGGAAAGATTGGCGGCCAAGGCGGTCCCAATCGCCAGCGGCGCGGCCAGAACACCCACGATCACCATTGTTGTTGCTTTCATTGCAGTGCCTCCGCTCCATTCAATAAACCGTCGCGCGCAGCGCGACTCATTGAGTTCCCCCGCTCCATTCAATAAACCGTCGCGCGCAGCGCGACTCGTTGAGTTCCCCTCTCCCCTCCGGGGAGAGGGCAAAGGGTGAGGGGTAGCTTCCCCCCGGGGAGAGGGAAAAGGTGAGGCGGCCGTGCGAT
>JAJPJT010000074.1 GCA_021324095.1 Gammaproteobacteria bacterium | reverse complement strand
GGCGGGTGAGGGGTTTGCTCTTCAAATGACATCTCGATGCCGTGTTCCAGCGTGGCTTTGTACGCGATCCGTTAAACTTGCTGTCTGCGCGCGTGCGCAGTTTCTGTTCGGGATTGGTAGCGGCGATGCGGGTGTTGCTGAGCAATGACGATGGCGTCGATGCCCCGGGCATCCGCGTGCTCGCCGAGCATCTGGGCGAACTCGGGGAAGTGACGGTGGTTGCGCCGGACCGCGACCGCTCCGGCGCCAGCAATTCGCTGACGCTCGACCAGCCCGTGCGCGTCGTGCATCTCGATGACGGTCGCTATCGCGTCGTGGGCACACCGACGGACTGCGTGCACCTGGCGTTGTCCGGGTTGCTGGCCGAGGAGCCCGATATCGTGATTTCGGGCATCAACAATTCGGCCAACCTCGGCGACGACGTGATCTATTCCGGCACCGTTTCCGCTGCGATGGAAGGTCGCTTCCTCGGCCTGCCGGCGATCGCGGTGTCGCTGGCCGGACCGGGCGAACACCACGATGGCGGCGGCCGCCATTTCGATTCCGCCGCGCGGGCGGTGTTGTTGCTGACGCGCCGGCTGCTGGTCGACCCGCTGCCGGCCGACACGATCCTGAACGTCAACGTGCCCGACCGCGCGTGGCCGGAAATCGAAGGATTCGAGGTGACGCGCCTCGGCAGACGGCTGCGTTCCGCGCCGTGCGTGCCGCAGCGCGATCCGCGCGGACGCGCGGTGTGGTGGATCGGACCCGCGGGCGATGCCGACGATGCCGGTCCCGGCACCGATTTCGACGCGGTGCGGCGTGGTTTCGTGTCGGTGACGCCGATCCACGTCGACCTCACGCGGTTCCAGGCACTCGACAAGGTGTCGCACTGGATCGGCGCATTGACTGCGGAGATGCAGGGAGAGCAGGCCGCATGAGCATTCCGTCGCGGAGCGGCTTGTTCGGCGCGGCTGCGGCTTCGGCGCACGGGCATGGCATGACCTCGCAGCGCGCACGCGATCGGCTGGTCGCGACCCTGCGCACAGAAGGCATCAAGGATCCACGCGTGCTCGACGTGATCCGCACCACGCCGCGGCATCTTTTCATCGACGAGGCGCTGGCCTCGCGCGCGTACGAGAACACCGCGCTGCCGATCGGGCTGGATCAGACCATCTCGCAGCCGTGGGTGGTCGCGCGGATGACCGAACTCCTGATCGAGAATGGCGTGCCGCGACGCGTGCTGGAGATCGGCACCGGTTCCGGTTACCAGGCCGCGGTGCTGGCAAACCTCGTGGAGACGGTCTACACCGTCGAGCGCATCGAGGAACTGCTGCGCAAGGCGCGGCGCCTGTTCCGCAGCATGAAGATCGAAAACATCCGTTCGCGCCATGACGACGGCAACATCGGTTGGCCGGCCGAGGCGCCGTTCGACGCGATCGTCCTGACCGCTGCCGGCGAGTCGGTGCCGCGCGCGCTGAACGAACAACTTGCGGACGGCGGCGTGCTGGTTGCACCGCTCGGCCCGCCCGGCGCGCAACGTCTGGTGCGCATTAGCCGCGAGGGTGACGAGTGGCGCCACGAGGATCTCGAACCTGTGAGTTTCGTGCCGTTGCTGGGTGGAATTGGTTGATGAGTGCCGAGCTGGAGACAGGCGAGCGCAAACGCGGGTTCAGCTTATTCCGGCCGCTCTACGAGAAGGCTCTGGAATGGGCCGCCAAACCGCGTGCGGACGTGGGCCTTGCGCTGCTGAGCTTCGTCGAGGCCTTCATCTTTCCGGTTGCGCCCGAAATCATGCTCGCGCCGATGACGCTGGCGCGGCCGCGCAAGTGGTGGCAGTTCGCGTCGCTCAGCCTGTTCTTCTCGTTGCTCGGATCGCTGGTCGGCTATGCCCTGGGCCATTACGCGTTCGACGCAGTGAAGCCATTGCTTGCGCAGATCGGCTGGCTGCCGCACCTGGACTTGCTGGTGCGCACGCTGGGCGCCGACGCCCGCGCGCATCCATGGAAGGCATTCGGGTTGCTGGTCGCGGCAGGATTCGTACCGATCCCGATGAAGGTCGCGAGCTGGGCCTGCGGCATCGTCGGGATGCCGATCCTGCCGTTCCTGGGCGGCATCGCTGTGGGACGCGGCAAACGCGTGTTCCTGGTCGCAGGCTTGATCCAGCTCGGCGGCGAACGCGCCGAGCGGGCGCTCCATCGGCACATCGAAACCGCGGGTTGGGTCGTCGTCGCGATCGTCGTCGCGCTGCTGCTGTGGTGGTGGCTGCATTGACGCGGCGCTGCCGCGTACCCTTGAAAATGCGCCCGGCATTAGCCGGGCGTTTGATCGATTACAGCCTGCCGAATCTCGGATAGAGATGTGCAGGGCGGCACCAGCGACGGCAACTAGGCCGCTTCGCGCTTCGGTTCCACCTGCTGGCGCGGTCCTTTCTTCAGCGCTTCGCGCACGTGCGACACCAAAAGGTCCACTTCGGCTTCGTTGATCGAGAAATGCGGCGTGAAGCGCAGCGAATTGGCGCCGCCGTGGATCACGTTGATGCCGCGCTCGCGCATGTATTCCTCGATGGAATCCGCGCCGAAGCACTTGAACTGCGGCGCCAGTTCGCACGAGAACAAAAGCCCGGTGCCCTGCACCTTGGTGATCAGGCCGCCGAGTTCGTCCTTGAGCGCATTCAGTTTCTTGACGAGTTCGATGCCGCGCTCGCGGATGTTGGCGCGCAGTTCCGGCGTGATCTGCGCGAGCACCGTGCAGGCAATGTCGAGGGCGCGTGGATTGCCGGTCATGGTGTTGCCGTAGATGCCCTTCCTGTACAGGCCGGCCGCGCGTTCGTTCACCGCGAGCACCGACAGCGGGAACTGGCCGGCGTTGAGCGCCTTGGAATAGGTTTCCATGTCCGGCGCCGGCAGTTTCTCGAAACCGGGGTAATCCACGATCGACAGCACGCCGTGCGCGCGCAGGCCGGCCTGGATCGAATCGACCATCAGCAGCGAGCCGTGCGCCTGCGTCAACTCGCGCGCGGCGGCGTAGAACTCCGGCGTCACCGCGCGGCCGGGATCGCCTTCGCCCATCACGGGTTCGAGGAACATTGCCTCGAAGAACCAGCCGTTCTTTTCGGCTTCGTCGAAGGCGCGGCGCAGCGCGTCCACGTCGTAAGGCTGCACCGCGATCACCGAATGCTCGTCGCGGAAACTCGCGAGGTTGGCGAGGTACGCCTTGCGCGAGGAATCCGAATACAGCGCCGGACGCTCGGTACGACCGTGGAACGCGCCCTTGACCACCAAGCGTTTGATCGCGCGAGACGCATACTTCGCGCCGGGATCGGTCATGAGCTTGGCGTTCACGTCGGCGATGCGCGCGGCCAGAGTCACCGCCTCCGAGCCGGAATTGAGGCACATGAACTTCGCGAACGGGTGCTTGCCCGAGCGGTGGCCAATCTCCCTGCGCAGCGCGGCGGCAAAGGCCTGCTGCGACAACGATGGCGTCATCACGTTGGCCATCGTTTGCGGCTTCGACAGCGCCTTCATCACGGCGGGCGGGTTGTGGCCGAAGCCCAGCATCCCGTAGCCGCCGCAGTCGTACAGGACGGCGCCTTTCAAGGTGACGATCCAGGCACCGCGCGCGGCCAGCGGCACGAACGGACACACCGCGTCGTCGGGGTAGAAATTCACGAAACCCGACTGCAGCGCGTGCAATTGGGCGTCCTCGTCCAGACCGAGCACCTCCGGCTGCCGCGCCTTCAGTTCTGCAAACGCCGCATGGGCGTCGGCGATCGCGCCGGCGAGATCGGCATCCTTCGCCAGAAAACGTTCGACGGTGGCATCGTCCAACCCGTGGGTGCGGATCTTGCCGCCGTGGTTGCGCATTTCGCGCAGCATGTCGATCGGTTTCATGGGAACCTCCAGTGCGGCGACGCGGCCGTCGCCGGCTGGCGTCGCGCGTAAGTAGTTAACGCAAAAAAGAAAACGCCGTTCATTCTAGCAGGCGGCCGGTTCCGGCGTAACCCCGTGGCGCGACGCAGCAATGCATCAGTTTCCTAGCACCATGAGCTTCGTGCCCCCTCACCCCGACCCTCTCCCCGCAGGGGAGAGGGTGACAAGCGCGCAATTTGGCAGGAGAGGAGCAGCGCCGATGCGCTCCCGCCCCTCTCCCCCGTGGGGAGGGGGGGACAAGCGCGTAGCGCTTGGCGGGTAAGGGGAACTCCCAGACGTTTCAAACTGGGCGCTATCCGCAGCGCATGACGGCTGTCAGACACGGTGCTTGACGGCTGCGACTGCAAGCCGATCGTGGCTCCGCGCATAGTCGTTCCGCAATCAGGAGGAACTTCCATGAACGCGATGCTGGATGAACGGCCGATGCCGGCGGCAATGATCCGCACGCCGTTGGCAGATTCCCTGGCAGGCGCAACGCCAGCGCGCTTGCGCGGTGTGACGCGCCGCTATGGAACGGTCGTGGCGCTGGACGGGATCGACCTCGAAGTGCGCCAAGGCGAATTGCTGTCACTGCTGGGCCCGAACGGCGCCGGCAAGACAACCGCCATTTCGCTGTTGCTCGGCTTGGTGCGCCCGACCAGCGGAAGCGCGGAACTCTTCGGCCGCCCGCCGCGTGATGTAGCCGCACGGCGGCGTACCGGTGCGATGTTGCAAGGCGCACAACTGGGCGGTCATGCGCGCGTCCGGGAAATGGTCGCGCTGTATTCGGGCTACTACAAAAATCCGCTCCCGCTGGCCGAAACATTGCGGCTGGCCGGACTGGACGAAGCCAAGGATCGGCCGGTGGCGAAGCTTTCCGGTGGCCAGCAGCAACGCCTGCGTTTCGCGCTGGCGATTTGCGGCAATCCCGAGTTGCTGTTTCTGGACGAGCCCACCGCGGGCATGGATGTGGAGGCCCGCCAAACGCTGTGGACGGCGGTGCGCAAGCTGAAACAACAGGGCCGCAGCATCGTGCTGACCACGCATTATCTTGAAGAGGCCGACGCGCTGGCCGACCGCGTCGTGGTCGTCCACCACGGGCGCGTGATCGCCGATGGTTCGCCCGCGGATATCAAGCGCACCGTCGCGCAGCGCCGCATCCGCTGTGCTACGTCCCTGGATGACGGCCAGATCGTCAACCTGCCCGGCGTCATGCGCGTTGAACGGTCGGGCGAGCGCGTCGACATCGTCGCGACTCAGCCTGAAGCAACCTTGCGCCGGATGTTCGAACTCGACCCCGACCTGCACGATCTGGAAGTCACCGGCGCGCGCCTCGAAGAAGCCTTCCTGGCGCTGACGCAGGACGACTCCGCAGCGGCGCCGAGCAACCTCGGAGCAACAGTGCCCGAACGTTTTGCCCCCTTGAGCCGAGGGGGCGGGAACCATCGCGCAGCAATGGTTTCGGGGGTTGTGGAAGCACGGCCATCTGGGTCGGAGAAAGCAGCCGATCGAATCGATACGCCTATTCCCGGAGATCCAGCATGAACGCCATCGCCCAAACGATCACTTCTTCACGCTGGACCCGGCGCGACACGCTGGGCGTGTACCTGCGCGAAGCCCGCTTCGAGTTCCTGCGCGTGCTGCGCACACCCGGTTTCGCGCTGCCGACCCTGTTGTTCCCGACGATGTTTTACGTTTTCTTCGGACTGCTGTTCGGCAAATCCGGCGACCACCAGGTCGCGACTTTCATGCTCGCGACCTACGGCACGTTCGGCATCATGGCGCCCGCGCTGTTCGGCTTCGGTGTCGGGGTGTCGATGGAACGCGAACGCGGCGTGCTTGCGATGAAGCGCGTGGCGCCGATGCCCCCGCTGGCATACCTCTTCGGAAAAGCCGCGATGGCGATGCTGTTCGCGCTGGTGATCGTGTTGCTGTTGTTTGCACTCGGCGCGATCTTCGGCGGCGTGAAGTTGCCGCTCCCCGAATGGATCGGCCTCGCGTTGGCGCTGGTGCTGGGTTCGCTGCCGTTCTGCGCGCTGGGCATGGTGGTCGGCGTGCGGGTCAACGGCCAGGCATCGGCCGCGATCGTCAACCTGATCTACCTGCCGATGTCGTTTCTCGCCGGACTTTGGGTGCCGTTGCAGTTCATGCCGCATTGGCTGCAGGACGTCGCGATCGCGCTGCCGACCTATCACCTGTCGCAGCTCGCGTTGGGCATCATTGGCATGGACGCGCGTGGCACCTTTGCGACGCACCTTCTCTATCTTCTGGTCTTCACGGCCGCGTGCCTTGCATTCGCCGTGCGCGGCTGGCGGCGTATCCAGGATCGCTGAAGAAGCGCATGGCGAGCATCGCGAAATCACGGCCGGCGACGGTTGGCGTAACATCATGTCGCGACGATCCACCCTCCGAGGTTCCGAGGCGCACCATGTTCCGCCGCTTCTTCACGTTGGCCCCCGACTCGCTGATCCAGATCAGCTCGAGCGGACGCAAGGCCCGTTGGGTAGTGCTTTGGAACCTGGTCTGGGTTCCCTGGATGTTCGGCGACGTGCTGGTGGGGATGCCGCTGCCGAGGGGATGGTGGCCCACCACGATCGCTGCGGTGGTGATCTTCCTGCTGCTCTACGCGTG
Source organism: Gammaproteobacteria bacterium (assembly GCA_021324095.1). Lineage (GTDB taxonomy): Bacteria > Pseudomonadota > Gammaproteobacteria > Xanthomonadales > Rhodanobacteraceae > 66-474. Next base: position 17,780 of record JAJPJT010000074.1, on the reverse strand, counting down.
CATCAATGTACGGCCGATCCGCGAGGCGCTGGCCTACGCGCTTGCGATCGTCGTCCTCGCCTGCGCAATCATGCCGATCAGTCGTTGCGCCAGCGGCACGTGTCTCATCTACGCGTGCGCATATCTGTCCCTCCAACCCACCGTGCGCAAGGTGCTGGCATGGGTCGTGCCGGTGATGTTCGTCTGGGCGCTGGAGACTTGGCTGCTGCACTGGCCGTGGCAAACCGTGATCTGGCTCCTGGTGGTCAGCCTCGCCGTATCCATCGGCCAGCATTCGATGTGGGCGCGGCTGCGCAGCGATGCGGAACTGCGGCTGACCCACGACGAAATCCGCCGCCTCGCCGCCAGCGCCGAACGCGAACGCATCGGCCGTGACCTCCACGATCTTCTGGGGCACACCTTGTCGATGGTGGCGTTGAAATCCGAGCTGGCGGGGCGCCTGATAGAGCGCGATCCGCGCGCGGCACGCAAGGAGATCGCGGACGTCGAGCGGGTGGCGCGTGATGCGCTGTCGCAGGTGCGCAATGCCGTGACGGGCATCCGCGCCGCGGCGCTGGTTTCGGAATTCGCGTCCGCCCGGCTGCTGCTGGAAACCGCAGGTGTGCAGATGGAGTACTGGGCCGACGGAAACCCGTTGCCGTCGGATGCCGAAACCTGTCTCGCGCTGGTGTTGCGGGAAGCCGTCACCAACGTGCAGCGCCACGCGCGGGCCAACCGCGTCGAGGTCACGGTGATCGCCGGCGCCGAACGCGTGGTGATGCGTATCCGCGACGACGGCCGCGGCGGGGTCAATGCGTACGGCAATGGCCTCACCGGGATGCGTGAGCGGATCGTCGCGCGCGGTGGCGAAATCACGATCGAATCGCCGCGCGGGCACGGCACCAGCATCGAGGTGTCCCTGCCCATCCAGCCCGTGTCTGCGCCCTCCGAGGGACATGAGAAAAAGCCGGCATCCGGAATGATCGTGCCGCTGGCGCAGCGCGCGGGCAGCCGCGCATGATGCGCGTGCTGCTGGCCGAGGACCAGGCCATGGTGCGCGGCGCGCTGGCCGCGCTGCTGGCACTGGAATCCGACATCGAGGTGCTGGGATCCGTCGCCGACGGCGAGGCTGCGTGGCGTGAGGTGGGGCGCCTGAAACCCGACATCCTGATTTCCGACATCGAGATGCCCGGCTTGACCGGTCTCGAGCTCGCACAACGCATCCAGCGCCACGAACTGCCAGTGAAAGTGGTGATCGTGACGACGTTCGCGCGTTCCGGTTACCTGCGTCGCGCGCTGGATGCGGGCGTGTCGGGCTATCTGCTGAAAGATGCGCCTGCGGAGAAACTCGCCGATTCCCTGCGGATGGTGCACCGCGGCGGTCGCGCGATCGATCCGGAACTCGCGCTGGAAGCCTGGACCGAAGCCGATCCGCTCAACGACCGCGAGCGTCAGGTGCTGCGCCTGGCCGGCGAGGGCAAGAGCGCCGGTGAAATCGCGCAGATGTTCAACCTGTCCCACGGCACCGTTCGCAATTACCTGTCGGAAGCGATCGGAAAGCTTGGGGTCGCGAACCGGATCGAAGCGTACCGGTTGGCGCGGCAGAAAGGTTGGTTGTAGCCGAGTAGCGAGAGGTGAGGGGCGAGGGCGCGATGGACGTCTCGGGTTGCTATGCTTTCCCTCTTCCCTGATCCCTGTTCCCTCATCCCGGCTCTTGAAGAAATCCGATTTCCACTACGACCTGCCGCTCGATCTGATCGCGCAGCAGCCGCTGCCCGAGCGCAGCTCCAGCCGTTTGCTGGTGGTGGACGCGCCGCACCACGCGCTTGGCGATCGCAGCTTCCATGACTTGCCGCAGTTGCTGCAACCCGGCGATTTGCTGGTGTTCAACGACACCCGCGTGTTGCCGGCGCGCCTGTTCGGGCGCAAGCCCAGCGGCGGCGAAGTCGAGATCATGCTGGAGCGCATTACAGGCACGCACACCGCCGTGGCGATGCTTGGCGCCAGCAAGAAGCCGCGTGAAGGCAGTGTGATCGAGCTGGACGACGGTACGCCCGTGCGCGTGCTGGGCCGCGATGGGCAGTTTTTCGAATTGCGCTTCGAGTGCACCGAGCCTTTGGAGAAGCTGCTGCTGCGCGCCGGCCACATGCCGCTGCCGCCCTATATTGCGCGGCCCGCCGATGCACGTGACAGCGAGCGCTACCAGACGGTGTATGCGAAGCATCCCGGTGCGGTTGCGGCGCCGACCGCGGGGCTGCATTTCGATGCAACGCTGCTGGACGCGTTGCGCGCGCGTGGCATTGATTTCGGCTACGTGACCTTGCATGTCGGCGCAGGCACCTTCCAGCCGGTGCGCGCGGAAAAGATCGAAGACCACGAGATGCATCGCGAATGGCTGAACGTGGGAGCGGAACTGGTCGAGAAGATCCAACGCACCCGCGCCAATGGCGGGCGCGTGATCGCGGTCGGCACCACGGTGGTACGTGCGCTGGAAGCGGCGCGCGGTGAACACGGAGACATCGAGCCGTTCGCAGGCGAAACGCGCATCTTCATTTTTCCGGGCTACCGGATCACGAGCATCGACGGGCTCATCACCAATTTCCATCTGCCGGAATCGACCCTGCTGATGCTGGTGTCGGCTTTCGCCGGACGCGAGTTCGTGCTGTCGGCGTACAAACACGCGGTCGAGCATCGCTACAGGTTTTATTCGTATGGCGACGCGATGCTGGTTTGGCCCGAGAGTCGGGGCTAGGGATTGGGGACTGGGGACTGGAGAGCGATGTCGCTACGCTTTTCCCCAGCCTCCAGCCTCCGGCCATGAATCCCGTGATGCAATTCGAATTGCTCGCCACCGACGAAACTGCCCGCCGCGGCCGCATCACGCTGCCGCGCGGTGTGATCGAGACGCCCGCATTCATGCCGGTCGGGACCTACGGCTCGGTGAAGGCGATGACGCCGCGCGACCTGGAAGACGTGGGCGCGCAGATCATCCTCGGCAACACGTTTCACCTGTGGTTGCGGCCGGGCCTCGACGTGATCGGCGAGTTCGGCGGATTGCACCAGTTCATCGGGTGGCACGGTCCGATCCTTACCGACTCCGGCGGCTTCCAGGTGTTCTCGCTGGCCGAGCGGCGCAAGCTGACCGAAGGAGGCGTCGAGTTCGCATCGCCGGTGGATGGCGCGCGGGTGTTCCTGTCACCGGAGGAATCGATGCGCATCCAGACGGTGCTGGATTCCGACATCGTGATGGCGTTCGACGAATGCACGCCGTACACGATGAATGGCGAACCGGTGGCGGCCGAAGTGGTGCGCGACTCGATGGAACTGTCGCTGCGCTGGGCCACGCGCTCTCGCCGCGCGTTCGACGAACTTGGGAACCGCAACGCGCTGTTCGGGATCGTGCAGGGTGGCGTGCACGACGAGCTGCGTGCGCGTTCGGCCGACGGGCTGCTCGAAATCGGCTTCGACGGCTACGCGCTTGGCGGGCTGGCGGTGGGCGAGCCGGAAGCAGAGCGCAACGCCACGCTGGAGGCGTCGGTGCCGCGCCTGCCTTCCGACAAACCGCGTTATCTGATGGGCGTCGGCCGTCCGGAGGACATCGTGGAAGCCGTACGCCGCGGCATCGACATCTTCGACTGCGTGATGCCGACACGCCACGCGCGCAACGGATTCCTGTTCACGCGTGGAGGCACGCTGCGCATCCGCAACGCGCAGTATGCGAACGATACGCGTCCCATCGAAGAGGATTGCACCTGCTACGCGTGCGCGAACGGATTTTCGCGCGCCTATCTGCGTCATCTCGACCGCTGTGGCGAAATCCTCGGCGCGCAGCTTGCGACCATGCACAACCTGCATCATTACCTCACCCTGATGCGCGAGTTGCGCGACACGATTGAATCACGGTCACTCGATGGCTACGTCGCGGAGTTTTACGCGCGGCGCGGTGCCCGAGGACAACCCATCCCCACCCCACCCTCCCCTTGAAGGGGAGGGCTTGAGAGCTTTGCGCTGGTCTTCTTTCCCTTCAAGGAGAAGGACGGAATGGGGATGGTGTTTCAGCCGTTCCCGAAAGAGCATCGACGATGCGATCGAGTCCGTGCGCGCAGAAGCGACGTAACGAATTGGCGGAGGCGAAATCGCCTTGCCGGCGCTGCGCCCACGCCGCGTGCCGCGCCAGCAGTGCCGCAGCCAGTGTGCGTGCGCAGGTGGTGCCCAGCCGCAGCGCTCCCGCTTGCAAGGCGGTGATATCGCCGGCGTGGTCGCGCAGCCAGGTATCCGCATGGCGAATCGCCGCGTGGATCGCTTCGGCATCCATATCCGACACGACACCATCGGCTTCTTCCAGGCACGCGTCGACTGCATCCACCAGCGCATCGATACCCAACTTGTCCAGCGCGCGCAGGAAGTCCAGCGCCTGCACGTTGCTCGCGCCTTCCCAGATCGGGAACACCTGCGCGTCGCGCAGCAGCAGCGGAATGCCGCTGTCCTCGAGGTAACCGATGCCGCCGAACGCCTCGACGGTCTCCGACGCGATGTGTACGCCGAGCTTGCAGATCCAGAGTTTGGCCAGCGGCGTCAGCAGCCGTTGCAGCGCGGCATCCTGCGCGTCGCCGGCGCCCGATTCGACGCGCCCCAGGCGCAGCGCGACTTCCATCGCAAGGTGAAAGGCGGCTTCGAATCCAGCTTCCCAACCAGCCAGCGTGTCCGCAAACAGGGGTTGTTCGGCCAGGGTCTTGCCGAACGCCGTGCGCCGGTGCGCATAGTCGCGGGTCAATGCAAGGCAACGCGCCATCGTCGACAGCGAACCGAATGCGTTCCAGAGCCGCGTCACCTGCAGCACCGGCGCGATGGCCCGCACGCCGTGCATCGGCTCGCCGACCAGCTCGGCGCGGGCGTCGTCGAGGTGGATTTCCGCAGTGGGCAATTCGCGCGTGCCCAGCTTGTCCTTGAGCCGGTCGATCGTGATGCCATTCCACCTGCCGTCGGGGTGGCGGGTCTCGATGCAGAACAGCGCGAGCCCGTCCGCCCCAGCGGGATTGCCTTCAGGACGCGCCAACGCCAGTGCGATTTCTGCATTGATCGCCGAGGTGAACCATTTGCGTCCGGTCAGCCGCCAGTTGCCGTCGGCACCTTTGCGCGCCGTTGTTTCGCTGCCGCCTACGTCGGAGCCGCCCGCGTTCTCGGTCATCCACTGGCCGCTGATCCAGAAAGTCGCGGGATCGCGACTGAGCAATCGCGGGAGGATGCGTTCGCGCAGCATCGCGTTCGGCGCATCGCGCAACACCGTCGCGACGCCGTCGGTCATCGCCAGCGGGCAGGAATAGAACGCGCTCGCCGCGTGGTACAGATACACCTTGGCGAATTGCTGCACGCGCGCGTACTCGCCCAAGGCGCGGTCGTGACCGTCGGCGACGAGGCCCCGCTGCGCCGCGATAGCGGGACCTTCGCGCCAGGTTTCGGTGAGTTCGATGCGGTCGATGCGGTTGCCCCACACTTCCCAGTTGGTGAGCACCGGTTCGGCGCGCATCGTGTTGGTCTGCCGTGCGTAGGCGTGCTGCGCGTACGCGGCCAGTGCGTCGAAGTCCGTTTCGGCGGCGCGCCGCTGCGCGTCGGGCAACACGCGCGCCAGCCAGGATTGCAGCACGCGGTCCTCGCGGTATGGATCGGGGAGTTGTGGCGCGGATTGGACGAAACTCATGGCGAGGGCAGCTTACTCGCCGTCGAACCGCGCCGCTTCGGCTTTCGTGCGGACGCAAGGATCACGGTGACCGCGAGCAGCAATTCGATCCATGCGAACGCGCGATCGTGCGGTGCGGCCCACGCCTCGGCCACGCCGTGGCAGAAATAAAACAGGCTGATCATGCCAGCCAGCAGCAACGCGCGCGCAGGCGCGCGCCAGTACAGCAATGGAACCGCCAGCGGCAGCAGTGCGATCACGAGTACGGCCGCCAGCGGCATGCGCGCGGGCGGCAGCAGCCATGCGTGCCACACGATCTGCAGCAGCGCCAGCGCGGCCCAGGCCGAGAATCCGATTTGTCGTTGCAGTCCGGGATTCATGTCTGTCTTCGATTGCCGCTGGCGAACGGTGGCTGCCGGTAATTCTTGAAACTGCCTGCTTATACGGCCGCCAACGCGCGTCCGGCGCGGCGTTTCCTTTGGCTCGCGGGTGGACTAGCCTTGATGCATGAGCCGTTATTCAGCACTCCGCGAGGTTCTGCGCCGCGACAGGCTCGAGGCATTCGGAAGCTTCCTGTGGCGCCGTTTCCGCGACGACAAGTGTTTCGAGACCGCGGGTGCGCTTTCGTACACGACGCTGTTCGCGATCGTGCCGCTCCTCACTGCAGTGGTGGCGGTTCTGGCTGCCGTCCCGGTTTTCGCCGGGCTGCGCGAACACGTCTCCGATTTCATCTTCCGCAACTTCGTCCCTGCATCCGGTGAAACGGTACAAGGATACCTGCTCCAGTTTGCCGACAACGCCAGCAAGCTGACGATCGTCGGCATCCTGTTCCTGCTGGTGAGCGCACTGATGATGCTGGCGAGCATCGAGGACCGCTTCAACCGGATCTGGCGTGTGCCGTCGCCCCGCAAGGGCAGCGCGCGGTTCCTGCTGTATTGGGCGGCGCTGACGCTGGGTCCGCTGGCGCTGGTGGCCGCGGTGGCTGCCAGTTATTGGGTATTCGCACAGCCGGCGCTGAAGAGCGCCGGCGAAACCGGCGTGTTCGGCCTGCAAGCCGTTGCGGCGTTGCCGTTCCTCGTCACCTGGATCGGCCTGACGGTCTTGTATCAGCTCGTTCCCAATTGCCGAGTGCGCTGGCGCGATGCCGCGGCAGGCGCGTTGATCGGCGCGTTGCTGTTCGAGGCGGCACGGCACGGCTTCGCGTGGTACGTGCAGACGTTCGCCAATTACCGCGCGGTGTACGGCGCGCTCGCGGCGATACCGATTTTCCTGATCTGGGTCTACATGTCATGGGTGATCGTGCTGCTCGGCGCGACGCTGACGGCCGCGCTGGCTGCTTTCGAGTACCACGATCCGCGCGAGATGTTGCCACCCGGCTGCGAGTTCGTGGGCCTGCTGCGCGTGTTGCAGCATTTCACCATCGCGCAGCGTGCCGGCGTCGGGCTCCAGGGTTCGGAACTGTCGAAATCCGAAGGCTTCCTCACCAACGACCTGCTGCAACGGTACCTCGAAGACTTGCGGCGCGCCGGGGTGATCCGCCGGACCGATACCGGGGAGTGGGTGATGGCACGCGACCTCGACAGCGTGCGCGTCGACGACTTGCTCCGCGCGGGTGGCTATCGCCTGCCCACGGACGCTCTGGCCCTGCAGCGGGCGGCCGCCGGACTGGCACCCGAAGCGCGGGTAATACTGCAGCGTGCCGAGGCCGCGCTGCGCGAAAACCTCGCAGTGCCGCTACGCACGCTATTCTCGGGATCCTCGTTCGCCGGTACGACAACATCTGAGGAGAAGTCATCATGACTCGGTCCCCGCCTCGTTATGTTCTGGGAATGCTGCTCGGGTTGCTGTTCGCGCCGAACTTCGCCACTGCAGCGACCGCGGCACAACCGCAACTGGTAGTCGAGACCCTTGACGGCAAAACGTTCAACCTTGCGGCCGAACGTGGCAAATGGGTCATCGTCAACTTCTGGGCCACCTGGTGTTCGCCCTGCATTGCCGAAATGCCCGCAATCTCGAAATATGTCGCAGCACACAAGAACGTCACCGCCATCGGTCTTGCGTACGACAGCACGCCGCGCGGTGATGTCCTGAAGTTCGTCCAGAAGCACCCGGTCGATTATCCGTTGGCGCAGCTTGATACCGAGCACCCGCCGTCCGGGCTGAAGATGCCAGAGGGCCTGCCGACCACCTATCTCGTTGCACCGGACGGACACGTGCAGCAGCGTTTCGTGGGACCGGTCAATGCGAAGCTGCTGGACGCAGCGATCGCAGCGGCGTCGAAGCGAGGCTGATGGTGCCCTGCGCGCGTTTCACTGTGACGGGCCGGGTGCAGGGCGTGTTCTTCCGCGCTTCGACACGCGAGCGCGCGTTGCAGCTCGGCCTTGCCGGATACGCAAAAAACTGCAGCGACGGCAGCGTCGAAGTCGTCGCGTCGGGCGAACCCGAGGCATTGGACGCGTTGGATGCATGGCTTCACCACGGGCCGTCAGGCGCGCGGGTGGAGCGTGTCCGGCGCGAAGCATTGCCGGATCAGGGCATGCGCGGATTCGTCGCCCGCTGAGCGGGATCAACGTTCGTTCAATCGTGGAATGAGGCCAGCGAGATTGCACGGGCGCGTGCGCGCGTCGAGCTGCGCGCGCAGGAGTTTCTCCCATGCGGTTCTGCAAGCCGAGGTCGAACCGGGCAAGGCGAACACGAAAGTCTGGTTGGAAAGGCCCGCAAAGGCGCGCGACTGCAGGCTCGAAGTGCCGATTTCCTCGAAGCTGATCGCGCGGAACAGCTCGCCGAAACCCGGCATTTCCTTGTCCAGCAACGGCAATACCGCTTCCGGAGTCGAGTCACGTCCGGTGAAGCCGGTGCCGCCGGTGATCAGCACGCAGTGTACCGCCGGATCCGCGATCCACGCCGCGACCTGCGCGCGGATTGCATAGCGGTCGTCGCGCAACAGCTTGCGTTCGTGCAGCCTGTGCCCGGCGCCGGTCAGCGCGTCGACGAGGAACTGGCCGGACGTGTCGTTCTCCAGCGCGCGCGAATCGGAAACGGCCAGGACACAAAGGTTCAGCGGCACGAATTGATCTTTCGCTGTCATCCTTCAAGCTTAGCGCGTCATGTGAGGCGCTTCGGAAGCGGTGATATGCGACGGTGCGGTTCCTTGTCGGTGGCGCTCATCCATCACGCGCAGCAGGGCCGCGAAGTCGCACGCGTAGGCCTGCATGTCGAACAGGCCGGAAGCCTCGCGTTGGCTTGCAAGGCGCGCGCACAATGCGGCCAGCGCAGGGCGATCGTTGCCCAGGCGAATGGCTGTCTCGATGAATGCCCAGTCGTCGCGTGCGATCAACTCCGGCATGCCGAGATGATGGTTCAAACTTCCGGCGACGCGCGAAGCAAACGTTTCGCCGGGCCGCGTAAGTACCGGACAGCCGGCCCAGATCGCGTCGGACGCGGTGGTGTGCGCGTTGTACGGATTGGTGTCGAGGAACAGATCGGCGAGCTGGTAACGCGCGAGGTGCTGCAGATGCGGCAGCGGCGGCGAAAACACCAGGCGGCGCGGGTCGATGCCGCGGGTGCGCGCCGCTTCGCGCAGGCGCGCGTCTGCCTCGCGGCCGTAGTCCAGCAACCACAGCACGCTGTCCGTCACTTCGCGCAGCACCGTACACATGCGGCCGAAGCTGGCTTCGTTGAGCTTCCACGAGTTGTTGAAGCTCGCGAATACCGCGGCGGCATCCGGCAACCCGAAATATGACCGAAGCGGCGTGGCGCAGATCACGCGCGTCGTATCGGAAGGCTGGTAGCAGCGCGGCAGGTATGCGATGGATTCGGAGTAGAAACGCTGCAGCGACTCCGGAATCAAGAAAGGATCGGCGATCAGGTAGTCGATGAAAGGCGCGCCGGAAGTGCCGGGATAAGCCAGCCAGCTTGCCTGCACGGGAGCCGGGTGGAGCGCGAACACTTCGGGCATGCCGCCCGCGCACCAGCCGTCGACGTCGACCAGCACGTCGATGCCGGCGTCGAACACGCATTGCGCGATGGCTGGCGCGGGCTGCCCGTGCAAGTCGTGGAAAGCTCGGGCGGATGCGCGCAGGCGTGCGCGGACCTCGCTGCCGTCTTCGGGCGTGGTGGCGAAGAGGTGCAGCTCAAGATCGTCGCGTGCGCCGAGATATTCAAACATCGCGACCGTCAGCAATGCGGTCGCGTGGGCGTGGAACCCCGCGGACAGGAACCCGACTTTCAGCGGCGCATCGATGATGCGCGATGCGTGCTTGAGACGCAGCCGTCGCATTACGGGCCCTGCTTCGCGCAGCACCTTGGCTGCGCGCGCGCGGGCGCAGTCGAGTTGTTCGGCCGGCGTGGCATCTTCGGCCAGGAACGCAAACGGATCGACGGAACCGGAACCGTTCAGCGCGCGCTGCCTGATGCGGCGGCTCAACGGTTCCGCGCCAGCCCAGTCGCACTCGCGCCGCAGCACGAACAGCAATTGCCCTTCGGCGAGGTGCAGGTTGGGATCGAGTTGCAGCGCGCGCCGATAGAGCTTCACCGCCTCGGCGTAGTGCTGCTGCTCGTCGGCCATCAATCCGGCCTGATAGGGAAACTCGGCGGCGTTCGGCGCGAGTCGCGCGGCTTGTTCGTAAACGGCCTGGGCTTCGGCGTAACGCCGTTGCTGATTCAGCACGTGTCCCAGCAACAACAGCGCCTGCGGATGGAGTTGCTTTGCCAGCACGCCCCGCAGACGCGCCTCCGCTTCCACAACGAGGCCCAGCGCCAGCTCGGTCGCGGCAAGGTTGACGATTGCGCCGAAGTGGCCGGGCGCAAGCGAGAGTGCGGCAAGATATTCCTCGCGCGCGCGCGCATTGTCACCCGCGGCGCGCAATGCGTTGGCCAGGTTGTTGCGCAGGGCGGCGTCGCCGGGTCGGGCTAGCACGATCTGCTGCAACAGCGCCACCGCGCCATCCGCATCGCCTTCCGCGAGCAGCGCGCTCGCGAGATTGCTGCGGACTTCGATACCGTCAGGCTGCAGGCGCAGTGCCTCTTCGAGTTCGCTGCGTGCGTCGCGGGTGCGCCCCAGCATCAATAGGGCCACGCCGTGCAGGCGCGCGATTTCGGGATCACGGGGAAATTCGGCACGCGCGCGCTGCGCCAATGCCTCGGCCGATGCAGCGTCGCCGCGCTGCAGGTGTTCGATGACGGACTGGACGGCCGTGGCGCCCGCCGCCACATTCATGCCTGTTCCGCCAGCCCGGCCAGCGCCTCGGCGTGTGCTTCGCGTGCGAGCGCGCCAGTGAGTTCGTCGAGATCGCCTTCGAGGATTTCCGGCAACCGGTACAGCGTCAGGTTGATGCGATGATCGGTGACGCGGCCCTGCGGGAAGTTGTAGGTGCGGATGCGCTGGCTGCGGTCGCCGGAGCCGACCTGCAATTTCCGGCTCGCCGCCTGCGTCGCGGCCTGTTCGGCACGCTGGGAGTCCAGCAGGCGTGCCTTCAGCAGCGACAGCGCGCGTGCGCGGTTCTTGTGCTGGCTGCGCTCGTCCTGGCATTCGACCACGATGCCGGTCGGCAGGTGGGTGATGCGGATCGCCGAGTCGGTCTTGTTGACGTGCTGGCCGCCCGCGCCCGAGGCGCGGAAGGTGTCGACCTTCAGGTCGGCGTCGCGCAGCTCGATATCCGCGATCTCCTCCATTTCCGGCAGGATCGCGACGGTCGCGGCCGAGGTGTGGATGCGGCCGGAAGCTTCGGTGACCGGCACGCGCTGCACGCGGTGCGTGCCCGATTCGAACTTGAGCGCTGCGTAGGCGCCTTGGCCTTCGACGCGCGCGACCGCTTCCTTGTAGCCGCCGTGCTCGCCTTCGTGCGCGGACATCAACTCGGTGCGCCAGCCCTTGCGTTCGGCGTGGCGCAGGTACATGCGCAACAGGTCGCCCGCGAACAACGCGGCTTCGTCGCCGCCGGTTCCGGCGCGCACTTCGAGGAACAGGTTGGCGTCGTCCAGCGGATCACGCGGGACCAGCAATGCCTGCAATCGCGCGTCGAGCGCGGCGGCTTCGGTTTCCAGCCGCGCGACTTCGTCGCGCGCCAATTCGCGCAGGTCGGAGTCGTCCAGCATCGCGCGCGCGTGGGCCAGCTCGTCGGCGTTCCTTTGGGAAGCTGCAAAAACCTCGGCCAGTTCGTGCGTCTGGGCGTACTCGCGCGACAGTTCGCGGAAGCGTTTCGAATCGGACGCAGCATCGGGTTCCGCCATCAGCAGGCCGACCTCGTGATGGCGCTCCAGCAATTGTTCGAGGCGGCGCTTCAGGTGCGGATTCACACGTCGTGCCCGTCCGCGTCCACGCGCTCGTCGAAAAACAGGCGCGTGGCGGCGTCGAGCAGGATCTGGTCGCCGTGCTCGGCGGCTTCGCGCAGGCGCACGCTGGGCGCGTGCAGCAGCTTGCCGGTAAGTGTGTTGGCGAGAAAGTCGAGTGCTTCGTTCGGATCGCGGCCGTTCGCCAGCATCTCGCGGGCGCGCGCCAGCACTTCATCGCGCTGCGCTTCGGCGCTGGCGCGATAGGCGCGCAAGGGATGGTCGAGCGCGGCGGCGCGACGCCATGCGAGATAACGCTCCACCTGCAGATCGATGATGGCTTCGGCCTCGCGCACCGAAGCCTCGCGCGAACGGCGGCCGGTTTCGATCGTCTGTTGCAGGTCGTCGATGGTGTACAGGAACACGTCGGGGAGTTCGGCGACCGCGGGATCGATGTCGCGCGGCACCGCGAGATCGATCAGCAGCATCGGGCGGCGGCGGCGCTGGCGCAGCGCGTCACGCAGCATCGGTGCATCGAGGATGGCCTCGCGGCTGGCGGTGGCCGAGATCACGATGTCCGCTTCGGCCAGATGCTTCGGCAGGTCGGCCAGCGCGATCGCGTAGCCTCCCACTGGATTCACGAGCGCCTGCGCGGTTTCGATGGTGCGGTTGGCGACGATCAGGCGCTTGACGCCACGTTCGATCAGGTGTCGCACCGCGAGTTCGATCGTGTCGCCCGCGCCGATCAGCAGCACACAGGAGTCGGCGAGTTCGGCGAAGGCCTGCTCGACCAGGCGCACCGCGGTGAACGCGACGGAAACGGGCCCGGTGCCGATGCGCGTTTCGGTGCGCACGCGCTTGGCGACCGCGAACGCGTTCTGCAGCAGGCGATCCATCGGCGCGTGCAAGGTGTGCGCGGAACGCGCCGCGCGCCACGCATCCTTCACCTGCCCGAGGATCTGCGGTTCGCCCAGCACCATGGAATCGAGCCCGGTCGCGACCCGGAACACGTGCCGCACGGCCTCGCCGTCGGTGTGCCGGTACAGGAACTCGTCCAGCCTTCCCGGGGTCATCTTGTTACGGGCGTGCAGCCAGGTCTCCGGTGCGTGCTCGGCACCCTCACGGACGCTGCAATACAGTTCCGTGCGGTTGCAGGTCGAGAGGATCATGGCTTCGTCCACCCCCGGCTGCGCGGCGAGTTCCGCCAGTGCCGGGGGCCTGGCCTCCGCGTCGATGGCGACCCGTTCACGCAGGGCGACCGGCGCGGTGAGGTGGTTCAGCCCGAGTGCGATCAGCGGCATGTGAACGGGGGCGGCGGCAGGCTAAGCTGTCGCATTGCAGCGAAAAGGAAGAGGACCGGATTTCCGGTGCGAAGTGTGTGGACCCAATCCGACAAGTTCAAGGAAACGCATCCAGGCATGGCGCGGGTCGGTCCGCCGGCAGGGATGAAGCCACCGCGACTGGATCCCGGCTCGTCGCACGTCCGTGTGCTGGCCGGGATGAAGTCATCCAGACTGGATCCCGGCTCATCGCACGTCCATGTGCGGGCCGGGATGAAGCCGTCCTGGCTTCATTTTAGCGCGATTGCCGTGGCGCTCGCCGCCGCGGCGTTGCTGGCCGGATGCGCGCAGGCGCCGTTGCGCGGCGGATCCCGTGCGGCACCCGAACAGCCGCTGGCGCGGATCGATCTGACCGGCAATGCGAACGGCAAGGCATCGGCCTTGCTGATCGCAGCCGAGTTTGCGCTGCAGAACAGCGACGCCACCAAGGCCGCCACCGATTACGCCGAGGCTGCCGAGATTTCCAGCGATCCCGCCATCGCCAAACGCGCGGTGCAACTCGCGCTGGCGACGCAGGACGTGAACGGCGCGCAGCGGCTGCTGGAGCGTTGGCAGGCGCTGGGCGCGGATCCCCATGAGCTCGCACTGGGGCGCGCGCAACTGGCGATGCTGCGCGGCAATCGGGCCGACGCGGAGCGGCAGTTCGGCGCGTTCCTCGCTTCGGGCAAAGTGCAGGATTGGAAGACCTTCGGCGCAGCGTTGCTGACCGCGCGCGATACCGCGTTGGCTGGGCGTGTACTGGAGGATCTCGCGAAAGCGGATCGCCTCCCGTCTGATGAAAGTGTTTGGATAGCCCTGAGCCAGTTGGGCGAGCACCTTGGCCGGCATGTATTCGCGCGCAAACTCGCGGACGCGGCCGTGGATCGGTTCGACGGTGCCGACAGCATTCGCTGGGCCGCCAACCTGCGGTTGACCACCGGCGACCGCGCGGGCGCACTGGCGCTTTATGTGAAAGGCGTGGCCGCGCACCCACGTGACACGGCGCTGCGGCTGGGTTATGCGACGTTGCTCGGCGACGAGGGCAAGTACGCCGATGCGCAGCAGGTCTTGGCGCAAGGACCGCAGACGCCGGCGACCTGGTCGGCGCGGGTGGCGATGGCGGCGCGCGCCAAGGATGACGCCGCGCTGCGAAAGCTGTATGCCGAACTGCAGCGTGCGCCGGAGACGCAACGCGAAGACAATGCGTTCCTGCTTGGACAACTCGCCGAGCTGCTGGATCACGACCGTCAGGCGCTTGCCTGGTACGGCCAGGTCGATCCCGACAGCCAGCACGGCTTCGATGCGCAGTTGCGCAGCGCGGTATTGCTGGCCAAGACGGGTCAGCCGGTGCAAGCCCACGCGCTCGCGGTGCAGTTGCAGCAGGACTACGCCGACGATCCCGACAGCCAGCGCACCGCGTACGAGCTCGATGCGCAGTTGTATTCGCAGCACGGCGAGCATGCCAAGGCGATCGGGGTTTATGACCGCGGGCTGGCGGCATTGCCGGACGATCCGGAGCTGATCTACGACCGTGGCATCGAGGAAGCCAACGCCGGCAACACCGACGCCGCGCTGGCGGATTTCCGCAAGGTGCTCGCGCAGAACCCCGACAACATTGACGCGATGAACGCGCTCGGCTTCACGCTGGCGGATGCCGATCGCGATCTTCCCGAAGCCACGAAACTGCTGCGCAAGGCGCTCGCCGCGGAGCCCGACGCGGCCGCGATCATGGATTCATGGGGTTGGCTGCAATACAGGCTCGGCAATCTCGGCCAGGCGGAAGCGTATTTGCGGCGCGCGTGGGGCCGGCAGCACGATCCCGATATCGGCGTGCATCTGGGCGAGGTGCTGTGGAAACTCGGACAGCACGAACATGCCCGCGAGGTGTTTGCCAACGTGCGCAAGCTCGATCCTCATAACCAGGCATTGAAGAAGGTCGAAAGGAACCTGCATCCGTGATGAAGGCGCCGAAGTACCTGCTGCGCTTGCTCGGCGTCTGGGCGGCGGTCGGCGCAGGTGTTTTCGCCCTGGCGGCATGCGCGCCGGTGCAGGTGCGCCAGCCGGGTACGACGGAACAGCTTGCGGCGCAGGCGACGCGCGAGCAGGAATTGGGCGCGCAGCAAAACTGGAGCCTCGCCGGGCGGTTTGCCGCGTCGGACGGCCATCACGGCGGCAGCGGCAGTCTCGACTGGCGGCAGGATGGTTCGCAATACGAGTTCACGCTGCGCGCGCCGATCACCGGCAAAACCGTCCAGTTGGAAGGCGGTCCCAATGGAGCCGTTCTCACGGGCGTCGGAAACCAGGCTCTCGCTGGCCGCAATGCCGGCGCGGTCCTGAGCGAGGAGTTCGGCTGGGATGTCCCGGTGGCCGACTTGAGCTGGTGGGTGCGCGGGCTGCGCGCCCCCGGCCGTCCCGCGATTCTCACCTTCGGCGCCGATGGCCTGCCGGCCACGCTGGACCAGGATGGCTGGCACGTCGACTACCGCGACTGGTACGCCGAACGCAATCCGCCGTTGCCGCGGAAGGTCTACGCCAGCCGCGATCCGTACACGGTCAGGGTGTTGATCGAGACCTGGAACGCACCGGCGGCGCAATAGCAGCGATCCGTTCGCGTTGAGCCCTTCGACAAGCACTCAGGACAGGCTGCGTGAGCGAAGCGACGGAGTCGAAACGCCCTTGTCCTTCAACTTCGGCCCCGTCTTTGTCAAAGCCGGGGCCTACGCTCAGAGCCTCCGGACTTGATCCGGGGACGAACTGATCTCCAATGGACCCAAGCGCCTGAATTGACACGAATTGCGCCGACCACCACAATATGCGGCTTTTCATCGCGCTGGGCGCGGTGCCCGGTCGCGTGCGTGGATGCGGAACACTGGGAGCGGTACAGGGATGTACCGCCGCGGAAGCGCGAAGCGCTGACGCGTCCAAACGTGACGCAGCTTTGCTGCGGCCGTTTGGCATCTGGGCGCGGCAGGTCGAACGGCGCGGCAGCGCTGTGAGGCTGAGCCATGGATGGCGATGGGATGATCGCGCCAAGGATGGCTGCTTGCTCAATGATGGGGCGTAGCCAAGCGGTAAGGCACCGGGTTTTGATCCCGGCATTCGCAGGTTCGAATCCTGCCGCCCCAGTTCCCGAACGGGAACGTCGGATGTTCGAGGGAAAGCGGCGAGAACCCGGTCGACGAAAGACGGCAGCTGACATGCACGACACCTCAGGCTTGATGCTGTTTTCGGGCAACGCCAACCACAAGCTGGCGGAGGACGTCGCGCACACGCTCGGCGAGCCGCTTGGCAAGGCGGTGGTCGGCAAGTTTTCCGACGGCGAGGTACAGGTCGAGATCGATGAAAACGTCCGCAACCAGGACGTCTTCGTGATGCAGTCCACCTGCGCGCCGACGGCGGAAAACCTGATGGAACTGCTGGTGCTGGTCGATGCATTGAAGCGAGCATCTGCCACGAGCGTGACTGCGGTGATTCCGTACTTCGGCTACGCGCGCCAGGACAGGCGGTTGCGCGCAGCACGGGTACCGATCACGGCCAAGGTGGCCGCGAAGCTGATCGATGCGGTCGGCACGGACCGGGTATTGACGGTGGACATCCACGCCGACCAGATCCAGGGATTTTTCGAGGCACCGCTGGACAACGTCTATGCGTCGCCGGTGCTGCTGGCCGACATCTGGCGCAAGCACGGCACCGAAGGCGTGACGGTGGTCAGCCCCGACGTTGGCGGCGTGGTGCGTGCACGTGCAGTGGCGAAGCGGCTGGACGATGCCGACCTTGCGATCATCGACAAGCGCCGTCCGCGCCCGAACGAGGCGACGGTGATGAACATCATCGGCGAAGTCGTGGGCCGGACCTGCGTGCTGGTGGATGACATCGTGGATACGGCGGGCACCTTGTGTGCCGCCTCGAAGGCGCTGAAGGACCGCGGCGCGAAGCAAGTGGTCGCCTACTGCACCCACGCGGTGCTGTCGGGGCCGGCGGTCGGCAATATTGAAAAATCCGAAATGGACGAACTGGTGGTCACCGACACCATCCCGCTGAGCGCCGAGGGCGCCGCGTGCAGCAAGATCCGCCAGTTGTCCGTCGCGCAACTGCTGGCCGAAACCGTGCGCCGGATGGCGTATGGCGAATCGGTGAGTTCGTTGTATGTCGATTAGGGGACGAGGGACGAGTAGTGAGGGCGCAAGCGCGGATATTCCGGCATCACTCCCTCGCTACTCGCCACTCATCCCTCAACAACTCTCCTGGTCGCGGGAGAGTTTCCAGTCACCGCGAGGTGACATCATGCAACCCGAGGTAACAAGCAATGGCAACCATCCATGAAATCACGGCGGAACGCCGTGCCGACCAGGGCAAAGGTGCGAGCCGCCGCCTGCGTCGCGCCGGCAAGGTTCCGGCCGTCGTCTACGGCGCCGGGCAGGCCGCGGAAAACATCCAGTTCGATCATCTGAAACTCTCGCTGGCGGCACGCAACGAGTGGTTCGCTTCGTCGATCCTCGACCTGTTGGTCGAAGGCAACCGACAGAAGGTGCTGC
>JAJPJT010000069.1 GCA_021324095.1 Gammaproteobacteria bacterium | reverse complement strand
GACGCGATGCTGACGCCCGGGAAGATCCGGCAGTTGACGTTGGCGGTGGCGCGCTCGGGCAGCGCATTCAGCGCGTGACCGCCGCTGAGCATGGTGGCGACGCAGGTGGTGCGGATCTGGCCGACGAAGGCCGGATCGGCCGAGATCGTCGCGATGGCCGCGGCGTCGTGCGGATTCGCCGCGAACGCGCGTGCGGCCGCCGCCAGCTTGCCCGTCCCGTGTTCGCCCATGGCCTTGAACGACGCCAGCGTGATGTTGTTGTACTGCACGGGAAACTGGTACGCCGCGACGCCGCCCAGCGCCTTCGCGAGCGTGTAGATCGCATTGTCCGGGCGCGGTTCGCTGGAATGGCCGCCGACCGAAGTCGCGGTCAGCAGGAAATCGGCGTACGTCTTCTCGGCCGCCTGCACCTTGAACATCACGGGCTTCAGGTCGGCGTCGTACACGCCGCCGCCGGCGTCGGCATTGAGGAGGAATTCGGCGTCATGATGGCGCCTGGCCAGCTCGCGCGTCGAGGCCATGTCGGTCTCCTCGTCGCCCGAGAACACCAGGATCATTTCGCGCTTCGGCACGAAGTGTTCGCGCTTCAGGCGCATGAACGTCTCGGTCAACGCGACGGTGTTGTCCTTCATGTCGGCCACGCCGCGGCCGTAGTAGTACGGACCATCCTTGACCAGCTTGAACGGGTCGTGGTCGGTCCAGCCGTCCGCGTTGGCCGCGACCACGTCCATGTGCGCCGAAAGCAGGATCGGTTTCAGGTTCTTGTCGCTGCCGCGGTAGTGCACCACCAGCGCGGCGGTGTGTTCGACCGGGATGATCGTGATGTCGGATTTCGGAAAGCCGGCCGATTCCAGTTTGCCGGCGAGATAGTTCGCGAACGCCGGCACCTGGTCCTTGCCTTCGACGGTCTGGAACGCGATGGCCTGGCGCAGCATGGCCATGTATTCCGGCATCGCCTGCGCGGTGGTTTCCGCGGCTGCGAGCGAAGAACAGCCCAATGCGAAAATCAGACAACCGGCCAGCAAGGTGCGATGCGCGGACATGGCTGCGTTCCCCGAGTCTTCAAAAAGGCGTCAGGGTAACGCCGAACCGGGGCCGCCGCATGGGTAATTCGTTTATGGCGGTGCTCAAGCTGGAATCGGGTTTCGATCCGGAGCGGCGCAGTCCGTCGCTGGAGTCGCGCGATCAAGCAGGAACGTACGTCAACCTGATCACGTCTTCGGCAATGAGGTCGTTCGCCACGAGGCGAAGCGGCGGACGGGGTCCGACGAAGAAGGGTTTGCCACCGCCCAGCACGACGGGGTGCAGGTAGATCCGATACTCATCGACAAGGCCCGTCAGGCTTCCCGCCAGTTCCGGTCCGGCAACCTCGATTTCTCCATCGAGCCGGGCCTTCAGCCCGCGTATCACCGCTTCGATGTCGTTGCCGATGAGCGTGGCGTTGGGGCCGACCGACTTCAACGAGCTCGACACGACCCACTTCGGCTGGCTCCGCCACGCCGCCGCGTAGTCGCGTTCCTCCGCGTCCCAGTCCGGAAGGTCATCGTCCCAGTAACGCATGACCTCGTACATGCGGCGGCCGTACACCATGCCCGCCAGGTCGCGTACGCGCTCCACGAAATGACGAAAGAGCGCGGGACGGGGAGGCCCCATTTTCAGGTGATCGACGTAGCCGTCCAGGGATTGGTTCAACTCGTATACGAGCTTTGCCATGCTGCGAAACCTCACCCTGGATTCTTCAGAAGAGCTTGCGCCGGCTCGTTTACTTGTCCTGCACCGCTTCGACCTGGATCTGCATCGCCACCTTCATGTCGAAGCCGAACGACTTGCCGGCGTCGATGCCGAAGTCGGCGCGGTTGAACGTGGCGGACGCTTCCGCACCGCAGCGTTCGCGCGGGTGCAGCATCGGGTCTGGGACGCACTTGAAGTGCTCGATCTTCAATTCCAGCGGACGCGTCACGCCGTGCAGCGTCAGTTTGCCGATCACGCGCGTCGGGGCGCCGTTGACGAAATCCGCGAGCTTGCCGTCGTACACCGCGGTCGGATATTTCGCGGCATCGAAGAACGCGCATTGGATCTTGCACAGCGGCGCCGGAATCGCGTCGCGCAGCACCATCTGGGTCAGCGGCGGGTTGCCGAAATCGATGCTGTCGATCTTCGTGACGATGTGCACCGAGCCCGTGCGCTGCGCGCGATCCAGCGTGATCGTGCCGCTCGAGTGGTCGAACTTGCCGCGCCAGGTCGAGAGGCCCATGTGGTCGGCGGCGAAACTCGGATAGGTGTGGTCGGGGTCGATGGTGTAGTGCACCGGCGCGGCCGCGGCGGCTCCGCTGGCGAGCAACAACGCGAGGATAGGAAAACGCATGATGGGCTCTTCGGAATGGGGCGGGTGGTTTGCGGATCGCGCCGCGTCAGTGGCCGGAATGCTCGATGCCGTACTCGTCGTGCCGCCGCCACCATTGATACGGTTCGGTTTGCGGCCAGCCTTCCGGCGAATCTTCCCAGTTCTCCTGGCGGCCGTACGGCGTCAGGTCGAGCAGCGACCAGACGGTGCCGACGGCTTCGAGTCCGCGCGCCTTGATGAAGTAGGTGCGATACACGTCCTCGCCGTCGCGCAGGAAAACGCTGAGGCCCGGCGCTTCGCCCTGATCGGTGGTCACCCCCATGTCGCGGTTGAAATCGTTGCCGTCCGACGAATACCACGGCAGGTTCCAGCCCATCCGCTTGCGGAAGCGTTCGATGTTCGCCAGCGGCGCGCGCGAGACCAGCGCGAGCGAGGTATCGCGCGCGCGCAAATGGGAAGGATGGCCGAGGTTGTCCGCAAACATCGAGCAGCCGGGACAACCCGCGTCGGGCCAGCCGTGCACGTCCGGTGCGAACATGAAGTGATAGACGAGCAATTGCCGGCGGCCCTCGAACAAGTCGCGCAGATGCGCCTTGCCGTGCGGACCCTCGAACACGTAATCCTTGTCGACGCGCACCATCGGTTGCCGGCGGCGCTCGGCGGCCAGCGCATCGCGCGCGCGGGTCGCCTGCTTTTCCTTCACCAGCATCCTCTCCTGCGCGGCCTGCCACTCCTGCTGCGACACGATCGGCGGTAGCGGTTTCATGGATGCCTCGCTCGGGTTCATTGCGGCCTGTTGCAGTTGACCATCCAGTGCGCGCCGAATCGGTCGGTGAACATTCCGAAGCGAAGTGCCCATGAGGTTTCCGCGATCGGCATTTCCACCTTGCCGCCCTTGCTCAGCGCGGCGAACAGGCGCTCGGCTTCTTCGGGCTTGTCCACGTGGAGTGACACCCTGTTCCCGTGGATGCCCGGATACGGCGCCCCGTCCGGCGGACACCAATCGGATGCCATCAACGTGGCGTTTCCGGCGTCGAGCCGCACGTGCGCGATCAGGTTGCGCATCGCCGCCGGCATCTTTTCACTGCCGGGCATTTCGCCAAAGGTCACTTTCATCGAGACCTTGCCGCCGAGGCATTGGGCATAGAAATCGAACGCTTCCGCGGCCTGGTTGTTGAAGAACAGGTAGCTTACGAGTTGCATGGTGGTCTCCTCGATAACGGTGGTGGGTGTTCATCCGGACGACGAACGGAGTTGCCCGGAATCGACAAATGCTGCGACGAGCGAAAATCTCGTCGCTATGGCCGTTCACCCTTCGATACCTCAGACCTTGCCCCGGCAAGCTCGAAGCCGGGGGCGAACGGCCAAATAATGATCCCGTTCGTGGTGAGGTATCGAACCACGAACGGAACGACTTGTGAGGTGTTCAGGCCGCTTCGGCCACTGCCGGAAACGGTTCGCGCCATGCATCCAGCTCGTTCAGGCGTTCGTGCCAGCGTTTGACCGCGGGGAATTCGTCCAGCGGGATCCGGGCGCGTTCGGCGTAAGGCAAGGTTATACCCAGTGCGAAATCGGCGACGGTGATCGAATCGCCCACCAGCCAGCGACGGCCGCGCAGGTGGTTGTCTAGGATTGCGGCGCAGCGGCGCCAGGCGTCGGTCGCACGTTGCACTTCGGCCGGGTCGGCATCGCCCAGCCGGAAACGCGGCCTGATGACGTACTGGAAATACAGCTCGCCGGCACATGGATAGACGCGCGCCAGATCCCAACTGAGCCAGCGCAGCACGTCAAACTGGCGTGCGTCCTGCGGCCACAGGGCCGAATCGCAACGTGCCGCCAGGTGGCACATGATCGCAGCGGATTCCCACAGCGTCCGTGCGCCGTCGACCAGGGTCGGCACCTGTCCGTTCGGGTTAAGGGCCAGATATTCCGCCGTCTTGTGTTCGCCGCGGCCAAGGTCGAGGTAGACGTACTCGACCGGCGATTGCAGATACTTCGCGACCGCGCAGACCTTGCGCGGCGACAGCACGTCGGACCAATAGAGCTTCATCACGGGATTCCTTGTGGTGGATGGGGTCGCCTTGTCGACGAACGACGGATCGCGATTTCGACATTGCGCCGGTCGCGTTCAGGTTGTGGGGCCAAAGCGGGCGCCATGCCACAGGGCAACGTACATGCATGTCGATCCGTCGAGCCAGGACGAGGCGCGGGCACCGTGACATGACGATTCGTTATATGGACGTCTGGACGTCCAAATAATCGTTGACACGCCGCCGGCGCATCTTCTACAGTGAGGGCCGTTGCTCATCGAGACCGGCTGAGGGACAGGCCCTTGGAAGCCGGGGCAACCCGCGGAACCGCTTTGGTTCCGCACGGTGCCAACTCCTGCGGAGGCGCAAGACGCCGCCCGAGAGATGAGCCGCGCGGTCCCGTCGAACATGGGAGCGTACGGCCGTCTCCGGTTCTCCGCATCACTCGATGTCCGGGCATTGCAAGGAGAACCGCAGTGAATGTTGCCGCCGCATCCGAACCCGATCCGAAGCCTGCGGACTTGCGCCGCTCCACGCCCGCGCGCGCGCCGTTCGCCTGCCTGCGTGCCGCCCGTCGCGTGCGGATCACGCCGCGTTACGGAGAGGGTGCGGTCGAGGTCGAGGTGCGCTACCTGTGGACCGGCGCGCCGGGGGCGCCGACGGTGATCGTGCAGGGGGGCATTTCGGCGGATCGCGACGCGTGTTCGAGCACCGAACACGCCGCGCCGGGTTGGTGGGAATCACAGATTGGCGCAGGACGCGCGATCGACCTCGACGACGTGCGCGTACTCGCGATCGACTGGCTGGACGCGGACGATTTGCACGCGCCTTCGGTGTCCAGCGAAGACCAGGCGGACGCGCTGGCGGCCTTGCTGGATGCGCTCGGCATCGCGCGCGTCGAAGCGTTCGTCGGCGCCTCGTACGGCGCGATGGTCGGGCTGGCGTTCGCCGCGCGCCACGGCGAACGGCTGGGCAAGCTCGTGGCGCTGGCCGGCGCGCACCGCCCGCATCCGTTCGCGACCGCCCAGCGCGCGGTGCAGCGTGGCATCGTCAGGCTCGGCCTCGAAAACCGTTGCGTGGACGACGCGCTTTCACTGGCGCGCCAGCTCGCGCTGACGACGTACCGCAGCGGCGAAGAGATCGGGCGCCGCTTCGCGGGTGGTGCGGAATATCGCGACGGGCGGTTCCGGCTGCCGGTCGAGGGTTGGCTCGAGCACCACGGGAAACGCTTCGTCGGCCGCTTCGACGCACGGCGCTACCTCGCGCTGTCGGAATCCATCGACCTGCACGACGTCGACCCGAAAGCCGTGCGCGTCCCGGCGACGCTGATCGGGTTCGCAAGCGATCGGCTGGTGCCGCTAGCCGACCTGTGCGCGTTGCAGCAGCGACTCGGCGCGCCCGCCACGCTGGAAGTGATCGAGACGCCTTATGGCCACGACGGATTCTTGAAAGAACACGAACGCCTCGCGCCCCTGCTGCGCGAGGCCCTGCGCGACTGTGGAGCATGACATGACGAACATTGCATCCTGTACGCGCGCGGTGCGCGCCGGCATCGAAACCGACGCGCAGCATGGCGCGGTGGTACCGCCGCTGCACCTCTCGACCAATTTTTCGTTTGCCGGTTTCAACGAGAAACGCGCATACGACTATTCGCGCAGCGGCAATCCCACGCGCGATCTCTTGGCTGATGCACTAGCCGACCTCGAGCACGGCACGGGCGCGGTGGTAACCGCCAGCGGCATGGCCGCGGTGGCGCTGGCGCTGGAACTGGTTCCCGCGGGCGGCAAGGTGCTGGCCGCGCACGACTGCTACGGCGGCACGTGGCGCCTGCTCGACGCATGGGCGAAGAAGGGTCGCTTTACGGTGCGCTTCGTGGATCTCACCGATCCGACCGCGCTGGCCGTCGGCTTCGCCGAAAATCCATCGCTGGTCTGGATCGAAACGCCGTCGAATCCGTTGCTGCGGATCACCGACATCCGCCATGTCGCGCAGGCGGCGCACGCTGCGGGTGCGTTGTGCGTGGTGGACAACACGTTCCTGTCGCCGGCCCTGCAGCAGCCATTGACGCTGGGCGCCGACGTGGTGGTGCATTCGACCACGAAATACATCAACGGCCACAGCGACGTCGTGGGCGGCGTGGTGATCGCACGCGAACCGGCGATTGCGGAGCAATTGAATTGGTGGGGCAATTGCCTGGGCCTTACCGGCGCACCGTTCGACAGTTGGTTGACGCTGCGCGGCTTGCGCACGCTGTCTGCACGCCTGCGCGCGCATCAGGAGAACGCGGCCGCGCTGGCCGACCTCCTGGATCAGCATCCCGCGGTGACGCGCGTGTTCTATCCGGGCCTGGCATCGCATCCTCAACGCGCGCTGGCCGCGCGCCAACAATCGGGCTTCGGCGCGATGCTGAGTTTCGAATTGGACGGCGGCGAAGACGCGGTGCGCGCGTTCCTCGACGGCCTGCAGTGCATCACGCTGGCCGAATCGCTGGGTGGGGTGGAAAGCCTCGTCGCGCATCCGGCCACCATGACCCACGCGGCGATGGCGCCCGATGCGCGCCGCACGGCCGGCATTTCCGACACGTTGCTGCGTCTCTCGGTGGGCATCGAGGACATCGCCGACCTGTCGCGCCATCTGCGCGCGGCGCTGGGGCGTGCCGACGCGGTGGCGCGAAAACGCGTGGCGGTGCCGGCATGAGCGCGGTGCTGGCGGAAGCGCGGGTTCGGCGCGCGGCGGCGCGGCACGACATCGCGGTGGTGCTGTTCGGCACCGGAAAGGTCGGCGGCGCGTTCCTGCAACTGCTGCGCACGCCGGCAGCAAAACATCTGCGTTTGGTCGGCGCGGCCAACTCCCGCCATCAGCAAACGCAGCCCGGAGAACTCGCCGAAAGGCGCCTGCGCGAACACCTGAACATTGCCGGTGAGGCGCGTGACGACGCCGCGCTGCTGCGCGCGCTGCTCGCGAGCAACGCGCGTGACAAGGTTATCGTCGACGCGACCGCGTCGGCGGAGCTGGCCGGCCGCCACCCCGATTGGCTGGTGCATGGCTGTCACGTCGTCACCGCCAACAAGGCGCTGGCGGGCGGCGGTCTGGCAGGCTGGTGCGCGCTGCAGGCGGGGTGCGTGCATGGCGCCCGCTACGGCGACAGCGCCACAGTGGGCGCGGGCCTGCCGGCGCTCGCGACCTTGCGCCGCCTGCACGCCTGCGGCGACAGGCTGACGCGCATCGAAGGCGTGTTCTCGGGCTCGTTCTCGTACCTGTTCAACCACTACGACGGCCGACAGCCGTTTTCGACCCTGCTGCGCGAAGCCTGCGCGCTCGGCTACACCGAGCCCGACCCGCGCGCCGACCTGTCGGGCGAGGACGTCGCGCGCAAGCTGCTGATCCTCGCGCGCGCCGCAGGCGTTCCGCTGCAACGCGCCGACATCGAAGTGGAAAACCTCGTGCCGGAAATACTGCGCGATGTTCTGCAAACCGAATTTCTCGAACGTCTCGATGAACTCGATGCACCGATCGCAACGCGCTTCGCCGCTGCCGCGGCGCGCGGACACGTGCTGCGCTATCTCGCGCGTTTCGACGCCGACGGAACGGCGCGAGTCGGCCTCGCCGAAGTGTCGCGCGACCACCCGGCCGCGCATCTTCAGGGCGCGGACAACCTGTTCGCGTTCACCACGCAGCGCTACGCGCAGCGCCCGCTGCTGATCCAGGGCGCGGGCGCGGGGCCGGAAGTCACCGCGCAAGCGCTGCTGGGTGACATCCTCGCGTTGACTCAGCAGGCGTAAGGCGGAAGCGGCTGCGCCGATTCCGCCCTGCCGCCCTGATCGGCTATACACTTGCGCGGTCGGAAGCCGGCCTGTCGCCGGCGGGATCCGGGGCACCAAGTGGCGGACGGTCGCAACCTGCTCGAAGAGCTGAAGCGGCGTCACGTGTGGCGGGTGGCGATCGCCTATGCGGTCGCCGGCTGGCTGGTCGTGCAGATCGCGACGCAGGTCTTTCCGTTCTTCAATATCCCAAACTGGGCCGTGCGCCTGGTCGTGGTGTTGATCGTGATCGGCTTTCCGGTGGCCGTCGCGTTCGCGTGGATCTACGAACTCACCCCGACCGGTCTCCGCCGCACCGCGCCGGCCGATTCGCCGGATGCGCGCCCGGAGCAGGAACACCGTCAGATCGGACGCAAGCTCAACGCGATCATCGTCGCGGCGCTGGTGCTGGCGGTAGCGTTGCTGGGCTGGCGGGTTCTGGCCTTGCGGCACGCACCGGCATCCGCTGAGACGGAAGCCGCAGCGGCGGCTAGCCCGGATGAAGCGCATCCGGGGAAGGCGATCCCGGCGAAGTCCATCGCGGTGCTGCCGTTCGAGAATCTTTCCAACGACAAGTCCAACGCCTATTTCGCCGACGGCATGCAGGACATGATCCTCACCAAGCTCGCCGATGTCGGTGACCTGAAGGTGATCTCGCGCACCTCGACGATGCAGTACGGCAGCCATCCAGAAAACCTGAAGCAGATCGGCCAGCAGCTCGGCGTCGCCACCATCCTCGAGGGCAGCGTGCAGAAGGCCGCCAACGAGGTGCTGATCAACGTGCAGTTGATCGACGCCCGCACCGATGGGCACATCTGGGCACAGTCCTACACCCGCACGCTGGACAACATCTTCGGCGTCGAGGGCGACGTGGCTGGGCAGATTGCCGGCACCCTGAGCGCGAAACTCTCGCCGGCCCAGTCGGCTCAACTGACGGCCGTGCCCACCCGGAACCCGGCCGCCTACGACGCGTTCTTTCGCGCCGAATACCAGGCCAACCGCGGCCTGATCAACTACGACACCGCAAGCTGGAAGGCGGCGATTCCGTTGTACCGTCAGGCGGTCCAGGCCGATCCGGATTTCGCCTTGGCGTGGGCACGCCTGTCCTACAACGAAAGCCAGCTCGCCTGGTTCGGCGGCGGCGGGCAGGATGTCAAGCAACTGAACCAGCAGGCGCGTGCCGATGCCGAACAGGCCTTGAAGCTGGCGCCGAACCTCGCCGCCTCGCAGCTTGCGCTCGGTTTCACCGAATATTGGGGTCGCGAGGACTACGACGCCGCACTGAAGGCTTTTGCCGAGGCGCTGAAGCTCAAGCCCAACGATACCGACGCGCTGGCCGCGCAAGGCTTCGTCCAGCGCCGCATGGGCCACTTCGATGCCGCGATCGCGTCCCTGCAGCAGGCATCCACGCTCGATCCGCGCGATTCCGCGCTGGCCTTCGAACTGGGCCTGACGTACTCGCAGACCAGCCGTTACGCCGAGGCCGAGCAGGCCTACCAACGGGCGCTGGCGCTGGACCCCCACAATCTCAACGCCAAGTCGAACTATGCGTTTGCGATCTTGTTCAGCACGGGCGACGTTCCGCGCGCCCTGGCCGCGGCGCAGGGCGACGACCCGTTTTTGAGAATTCTGCGTGTGTCTTTCTTGACCGATCAGCGCAACTACAGGGATGCGCTCGCGTTGCTCGACGGCATTCCGGATACGGCGGACGATTTCTCGATCGGCAATGGCGGCTTCAAGTCGCAGCAGCAAGCCAACCTGTACTGGCTGATGGGCGACGTGGCGCGGGCCCGGCCGCTGTATGCGCAAGCGCTGGCCCGGATGCGACCACTGGTCGAGGTGGCACAAGGCTCCAACCTGGCATTCGTGCTGATGCAAATAGCCAACGCGGAAATCGGGCTCGGCCAGAACGCGGAGGGCCTGGATACCATCGCCAAATCGCTGAAGACCGTCGCCGACAGCAGGGACCAGGTTTACGGACCGGCGGTCATGCTCACCGACGCCCAGACGTATGCCCAGGCACGGCGTCCTGATCTTGCTGTGCCGCTGCTCGCGAAGGCGCTTGCCGAACCCGGGATCGGCCAAAACTACTCGCCCGTGATGCTGTGGCTGGATCCGGACTGGGACCCGATCGGCCGTGATCCGCGATTCCAGGCACTGCAGGCGCAATACGCCAAGTACAAACCCGCCGTCGTCTACCCGATCCCGCCGGCCGGCGTCGCCGCCGCCGCTTCTGCACCGGCGCAATCCGCCGCAAAGTAGGGGCGCGAAGCGCGATCCGCTGCGCCTGTCACTACCCCGTCATGCGTTCGGCCGTTTCCTCGTCCGGCGGCACCATCACCGCGTCCGGGTGCGCCTGCGCCTCCATCCTGATCGCTGCCACTTCAGGTGTGCGCCAGCCGCAGGCGAGCCCCCACGCGAAGAATCCGATCGCGACCACGGCAACGATCACCAGGTCCCAACCGAAGGGCAGGTAGCCGTGGCCGCCGAATTTCGCGCTGCCGGCCCATGACAGCGCAGCGACTGCGGGCAAGTAGAAGATCAGCCATAGCGCGCCACGCACCTGCAACAACAGGTCCGCGCCACCGCGCCTGACCGCGTACCAGAACCAGACCGGCAGCGCGACGACCATCAGCAGGATGATCTCGCCGGTGCGTGGCCAGCGTGCCCAGTACAGCAATTCCGTCGCGAACAGGAACGCGAGGCCCGCGATCACGTGCAACAAGGGAATGCGCAGCGGCCGGTGCAATTCCGGTGCGGTGCGGCGCAGCACCGACACGCTGACCGGTCCGGTCAGGTACGAAATGATGGTCGCGACCGATATCACCTCCGCCAGCGTCGCCCAGCCGCGGAAGAAGAACAGGAAAATGAAGGCGACCACGAGATTCAGCCACATCGCCGGGCGCGGGATGCCGAAACGCGGATGCACGCGGCCGAATAGCTTCGGCAGCGTGCCGTTGCGTTCCATCCCATAGATCATCCGCGCGGTGGTCGCGGTGTACGTTGCGCCCGTGCCGCTCGGGCTGATGAACGCGTCGGAATACAGCAGCAGCGCCAGCCAGTTGAGGTTCAACGCGATCGCGAGCTGCGCGAACGGCGACGAGTGTTCGATCGCGGCCCAGCCACCCCTGGCGAGCGCCGAGGGTTCGGTTGCGCCGATGAACGCCACCTGCAGCAGCAGGTACACGATCGTCGCGAGCAGGATCGAACCGATGACGCCGAAGGGCACGTTGCGGCCGGGATTCTTCGCTTCGCCCGCGAGGTTTACCGGGCTCTGGAAACCGTTGAAGCTGAATACGATGCCGCTGATCGCGACGGCGGTCAGGATCGCGGAAACGCTGTACGCGTGCGGGCCGCCGTGCGCGCCGACGTGGAAATTCTCCGGATGGAATGAAGTCGCCATCAGCGCGATCGCGGTCAGCGTCGGGACCACCAGCTTGTAGAGCGTGATCCACGTATTTGTCTTCGCGAAGAGGTTCACGCTCCAGTAGTTCAGGAGGAAATAACCGATCACCAGCACCGCCGCGATGCCGAGTCCGGTCGGGCTGAGCGCGCCCAAGCCGCCCGGCGCCTGGTGATACAGGTTCTGCGCCCACTGCCACGGCCACGATGCCATGTATTGCACCGAGGCTTCCGCTTCCACCGGGATCACGGATGCGATCGCGATCCAGTTCGCCCACGCCGCGATGAAGCCGACCAGCGTGCCGTGCGAATACTGGCCGTAGCGGACCATGCCGCCCGATTCGGGAAACATCGCGCCGAGTTCGGCGTAGGTGACGGCGATGAAGAGGATCACCACCGCGCCGATGATCCACGCCCAGATCGCGCCCGGTCCGGCCAGTTGCGCCGCGCGCCAGGCGCCGAACAGCCAACCCGAACCGATGATCGAGCCGAGGCCCGTGAACATCAGCGCCCAGGCGCCGACGTTGCGGCGGATTGCATTCTCTTGACTCATGTTGCCTCTGACCCGTCCCCGGAAAAACCCCCGATGATCGCAGATCATGGCGTGGCTGTCCGGAGAAGCGATGGTCATGCCGCAATCTGGGGTTCGCCCAGACTCCGACCTCGACAGGAGTAAGGAGCCAAGCCGCGTCCGCTGCCGGCAAGTCAAGACAGCGATACACTCGCCTCGTCGAAAAGGCAATTCGCCGGCGGCAACCGTGGGGAGCGGTGACGTGACGGATGGGCGCGGTTTCTTTGCGGAACTGAAACGACGCCACGTGTGGCGGGTAGCGGCTGCCTATGCAATCGCAGCGTGGTTGCTGGTGCAGATCGCGACGCAGGTCTTCCCGTTCTTCGACATTCCGAATTGGGTGGTGCGGCTGGTCGTGATCCTGATCGTGATCGGATTCCCGATCGCGGCGGTCTGCGCCTGGGTGTACGAGCTCACGCCTGAAGGCATCCGGCGCACCGAACCCGCCGATTCGCCGAAAGCGCGCACCGAACATCAACATCGCCGGGTCGCCCGCAAGCTCAACATCGTCATCGCCGGGGTGCTGATCGCTGCGATCGTCGTGGCAGGTTGGCGGCTGTATGCGACCGGGAGTCGAAGCGCGCGCACATCGTCCGCCGTCGCGCAAACACGAGCCCCGGACAGCGCGCAACGCGACCGGGACAACGCCGCTCCCGCTTCAGCGGCCAAGGCCACGGACTCCGCGAAGGCTGCCGCTGAAGCGGCACCGCAGCGCCTGCGCACCGTGCAATCCGTCCCCGCGAAATCCGTCGCCGTGCTGCCGTTCGCCAACGACAGCGGCGACAAGGACGAGCAGTTCTTCTCCGACGGGCTTTCCGAAGACCTGATCAATGTGTTGTCGCAGTTTTCGGGTTTGAAGGTCATCAGCCGTAATTCGGCATTCCAGTTCCGCAACAGCAAGGACAGCGCGGACAGGATCGGCCGCAAGCTGGGCGTCGCGCACTTGCTGGAAGGCAGCGTTCGGCGCGTCGGCGAAGAGGTGCGGATCACCGCCGCGCTGGTCAGTGCGGCGGACGGAAGCATCATCTGGTCGCAGCACTACGACAAGCCGTACAAGGATCTGTTCGCGTTGCAGGACGCGATCACGCAAGCGGTTGCCGACGCCTTGCAGACCAGGCTGGTGCTCTCGCCCGGCGCGGTGATGCAGAGCGATCGTCCGCCCAGCGGCAACCTGGCCGCCTATGCGGCCTACCAGCGCGGCATGGCCTTGGCGGCAATTCCTTCCGAGGCCAACACCCGCCGCGCAATCGAAGCTTTCACGGAAGCCACGCGCCTCGATCCGCGCTACGCGGCCGCCTATGCGCAGTTGGCCAGCCGATGGCTCGACCTGTTCGCCGCGTGGGGCTTGCCGGCGGATCAGGTTGACGCCAATGCGCGGGAGGCGGTGGACACCGCGCTGCGACTGGATCCCGATTCTTCGCTGGCCCATCAAGCCCGCGCGGAATTTCTGCGGAGCGTGGACATGAACTTTCGCGGCGCCGAGGCCGAAGCCCGGTACGCGTTGCAGCTTGCTCCCAACGACCCGGACGCCAAAATCCTGCTGGGCAACATGCTGCGCAGGCTGGGACAGGTGCAACGCGCGCTGGACCTGACCCGGCAGGCGCTGGAAAGCAATCCCCGCAACGCGTTCTGGTATCCGTGGCTGAGCATCGATCTCACCGCATTGGGACGGCTGGATGAAGCGCGGCAGGCCACCATGACGGCGATTTCGCTCCAGCCAGGCGCCTCGACCTTTCATCTTCAACTCGCCCTCATCGAAACCCTGGCCGGCCACCCCGACGCCGCGCTCGCGGCAGCCAAAAAGGAAAGCAACCCAAGTTGGCGCGCGTGGGGCTTGGCGGTGGCCCTGCAGATCGGGCCGGACCGTGCCGCCGCCGATGCCGCACTCGAAAGACTGGTCGCCAACCAAGCGGACAGCTTCGCCTACTCGGTTGCACAGGTCCTTGCGCTGCGCGGTGATCCGGACGGCATGTTCCAATGGCTGGATCGCGCCTGGGCGCAGCGCGATCCGGGGGTCGGCTTGATGCTGGCCGACCGGATGATCCTGCGCTACCGCGACGACCCGCGCTTCGCTGCGTTCTGCAAAAAGGCGGGGCTGCCCGCCATCACCGACACGGTGGCGATGGAGTGAAAACCCTCTTCCCGAAGAAGATCAAGTCGCCGCGAAAGCTTCGCGCGTAAGGTTGACAGGATCGCCTTCGGTGCACACGACGTCGTCCTCGATGCGGATGCCGCCGTATTTGCGGAACGCGTCCACCTTGCCCCATGCGACATCCTTCGCGGCGGGTTTCGACTTCAACTCGGCGAGCAGCATGTCGATGAAATACAAGCCGGGTTCGATCGTCGTGACCATGCCGGGTTGCAGCGTACGAGTGAGGCGAAGATAAGGATGACCATCCGGCTTCGGGATGGTGTTGCCTTGTTCGTCGCGCGCGAACCCCGCAACGTCGTGCACCTGCAAGCCGATCAGGTGCCCGAGTCCGTGCGGGAAAAACGTCGATGAAATGCCGTTGGCAACCCCGGCTTCCGCGCTGCACGTGATGAAGTCCTGGTCGCGCATCGCCTGCATCAACACATGGTGGGCGTGGACGTGCAGTTCCGGATAGCTCTGTCCCGCCCGCACCTTCGCGCAGAAGCCTTGTTGCGCCGCTTCCACCGCGTCGATCAGCGCCTGGAATTCGCCCGAATCGGACGCCGCGTAGGTGCGCGTGATGTCGGACGCGTAACCATGGAACTGGCCGCCGGCATCGATCAAAAACGAATGCGCGTGGGTGGGTGGGTTGCGGTCGAAGTGCATGTAGTGCAGCACCGCGCCGTGCGAGTCCAACGCGATGATGTTGCCGTACGGCAACTGCGATTCCGTCAGCCGGGTGGCTTCGAGATAGCGGCAGTGGATGTCGAATTCCGACGCTCCTTCGCGGAACGCTTTGGCCGCGGCGCGATGGCCGTGCACGCCGAGCTTGCTGGCGACCCGCATCATCGTGATTTCGTACGGTGTCTTGAAAGCACGCCGGTAGTGCAGCAGGTTCAGCAGCGGTGCGGGATTATCCGGCACGATGTCGCCGACCGCGGCGTTCGGCTCGCCGACGATTGCGCAACGTGACGCGTGTTTCGGCAGGTGCGCGCGCGCTTCGTCGGCCGTGCGGATCGTGACGATCTCGAAGTGGTCGGTCCAGTAACCTGCCGGCGCGGCCGGCACCACGTGCCAATAGTCGCGCGGCTGCAGGAAGATCAATCTTGGTTTGGCGCCGGGCGTGTACACGATCCAGCTTCCGGGCGCATCGGTCAGCGGCAGCCACGCGAGAAAATGCGGATTGGCCTTGAACGGGTAATCCTGGTCGTCCAGGAACCAGCCGTGCGGCATGCCCGCCGCGATCACCAGCGTGTCCCGTCCGGCGGCGGCCAACGCGTCGGCGCTGCGCTTCCCGATTTCAGCGAGGTGTGCCGGGTACAGCGCGGAAAGGTTGTCTTGCGGCGAGGCGGTCATGGCGGCTGCACTTGGAATCCAAACCGCCATGATGCGGCGAAGCGCGCCGCAACGCAAAGAAATTCGCCCGATGTCCGGATCGCAGCGGTTGTTGTGAGAGCCAGGCCATGGATGGCCGTTCTGGGCTATACCAACCCGAGATCATTCGGTTGCCTCGCCGGTCCGGCGAAGCGGCGATCAGGGACGATCGCAAAAGCTATGCCGCGCCCGGGTCCAGCCAACGATCCAGGGACGCGGCGGCGGCCCCGCTGATGGAAATGATCCTGAGCCCCGACCATTGGTAGCCGTTCGTTGCGGCCTGGTCGGTCCACATCGTGTGCACGCCGGCTTCGATTTCGTCGTGGATGCCGTGTCGGTCCGGCAGGCGGAAGCGCAACTGGTAGAGTGCGTCGTCGCGCAACGGTCGGTGGCAAATCAGCATAAGGCCGGTGCGGGAGAGATTGCCGATCCGTCCGATGTTTTCGCCGCTGATGCTGTCGGTCACCTCGATCGAAACCGTGGTGGGCTTGCGCGGGGCGCTCCGACGCTCGTCATTCATGTCGCGGGTACCGTGGTCTCATTGGTTCGGCTGAATTTCCGCAACCCTGCCACCAGTGCATTCCATGCGCGGTCGATCATACCGCCATCCTGCCGCGGCATGACACGGACCTGGCCACGCGCCATCATCCGCGCGATCTGCTCGAGAGTGCGCTCGGGCGCGGCGGCGCCGCGCGCATTGACCAGCAGGCAACGACCGCTGACCGGATTGTGCCACGCGATCTTGCGGGCGACTTTCTGGCCCTGCTGGTTGATGATGAACTCGAGCCAGGTTCCGAACGGCTGGCTCTTCAGGGTGTCCAGGGCGCGGCGCTCGCTGGGCGTCAGCGGCAACTTGCGCTTCGTGGGTTCCACGGGTGCGCCTGCTTCGTCTTCGGCCGGTTTGTGGCGGGACTTCAGGCGGATCAACAATTCGGTCTGGCTGGGCGGCGGCGCGGTGGAGTGGGGCACGGGCCGCTGCGGCAGATCCAGCGCGTAACGCGTGATCTGGTCGGCTTCGGTCTCCTGCAGTCCGACCTGCATGAGGCCGTGGTTGAGATCGGCGGCGAGCCTGGTGTCGTCGCGCTCCAGCGGGGAGCCCAGCAACTGGTCGGCGGCGGCGAGCCTGCGGCGATAGACCTCGCTGCTTTCGCCTTCGCGCAGCAAGGTCAGGGTCAGGGTATCGCTCCACGCGTTTTCGAGCAGCGCGCGAACCAACGGCGTGGTCTTGCGTCCCGCGAGCCGTTGGCCGATCGCCTTGGCCGCGGTGGTGCGCGCGTCTTGCAGCCGATCGCGGCCCTGCGCCGCTTCGACCTGACGGCGCTCCGCAATTTCCGCGCGCCGCGTGATCAGCTTGAGGTGCGCGTCCAGGTCGTCCGCTTCCTCCTGGATGACGCCGAGGTCGCCGTGGTATTCCTCGACGACGCGCTTGACGCTGCGCTGCAGCCGGTGGTTGAGCGTGGTGTCGAATTTGTCGTCGCTGCGATCGAGCCACAGGTTGGCCGTTTCCAGCACCAGGTTCAGCAGGCGGCGCGCCGGATGATTCCGGACGGTGAAGAAATTGCTGTCGGACAGCGCGATGCGCAGCAGCGGAACCTGGAGGTTCGCAAGCAATTGTTGCGCGATGCCTTCGGTGCGGGTTTCCGTGAGCAACTGGTCATACAGCAGGCCGATCAGATCCACTGCGTCGCGGTGTTCGGGCTGCAACTGCGGCGGCCGGTCGCCGGGCGAATGTCGGCGGAGTTCGGCCATCAAATCGTCGCTGAGGCGTTCACCCGTTTGTGGGCCGGTACGCCGCGACGGTAGCGCCTGAAGCGCGGCGAGAGCGTCCTGCAAGGCCGGCATGGATGCGAACTCGGCAGATTGCGCAGCGACGGCCGCGGCGTCCGCGTGCAGCGCGTGCCGGCGCAGTTCGAGCAGGGGATGCAATTCCTGGGGACCGGGGACCGTCGATGGCGTGAAGTTGGTGACGGGCGCGATCGGGGCCGAATCGCTGGGCGAGACGGAAGCAGCGGACTCCGGGGTCTCGGGCGCCGCCGCCGGAGCTTCGGGCTGGACCTGACGCGGGCCGGACGCGCGCTTCGGCAGATAACTGCGCAAATCGGCCAGGATGCCCGCTTCCTTGAGGTGATCGTTCAAGCGCGCATAGAACGATTCCGCCGCCCCGTAGAGGCGGCGGTCGCACAGCCTGTAGAACAGCAGCCGATGGTCCCGCTCGATGCCAAGGTCTGCAGCGGCCTCTCCCAACACGGCGGCGAGGACGTGCGGTCCGGACGGCAGGCAATCGTTTTCCAGCGGCGGTGACGCGATCAGCACCGCGTACCTGCGGCAAAGATCGAAAATGGCGTTGCCCGCGTGCAACTCGACGCGCGTCGACAGATCGTCCAGCGCCATGGTCTCGTCGAATTCGTGCGGATCGATCAGCGACAGTTCCTTGCCGCCGTGCGCGTCTTCCGCGTCCTCCGCCGGCGCCTCGGACTGCCCGACCGCGGCGAAGCGGCGTTCGAGGAGCGCCATCAGCCGGCTCTGGAAACGCGGGCGGGAACGCTTGAGTTCCTTCGACGCCTCCATGGCTTCGTGCTGGACCCGGCCACCGCTGGATTGTGCGGCGATCTTGAGCAGTTCGTGTTCAAGATCGTCCAGCACGTTGCGCAGCAGCGGTTCCAGCAAGCCATCGCACTCGGCCAACTGCTGCGCCAGCAGATGTCGCGCGCGCGGCGCGAGATCGCTGCGATCGGCGAGTGTCGGCATGGTCGGCTGCGCGTTCATCGGTTCCCCCGTGGGCTTGGATGCAAGCTTCCTGCCAAGGCCCGCCCACGACGGGAGGGATTCTACGCACGCGCGGCGCGGGGCGCCACGCCTCCGGACGGCATCACTCGTCGCCGGTTTTGACGCGGACGGAAACTGCCTCGCCATCCACTTCGACGAACACCTGGATGGGACGGCAGCACACCGGACAGTCCTCGATGTAGCCCGCCGAACCGGCGCTCTCGTCCACCACGAGCTCGATGGGCTCTCCGCAGTACGGACAGGTGACGGCCACGGGCTCAGGCATGTGCGTGCACGCGAGGTGATTCGGGCAGGAAAGCTTCGATGACATCGTTGAGGAAGCGGCTGCCCAGAGCGGTGGGCTGCAGCCGGCGGGGATCGTCGACCAGCCAGCCGCGGGCGCGCAGCTCGCGGAGCGTCGGCTCGATCGTCGCTGCCGTCAATCCGGTGCGTGCGGCGAAGTCGTCGATGGCGACGCCGTCGTTCAGGCGCAGCGCGTTCAACATGAACTCGAACGGAAGTTGCGCGGCCGCCATGACCTCGTCGCCGCCGATGCGTTGTGCGGTGCCCGCGCTTTGCAGGTACGCGCGAGGCGAGCGGATCTTCCAGCGGCGACGGACGATCGGACATGATTTCCCTGCTCCCTCGTCCCTGCTCCCTGCTGTTACCTTTCCATGCGCCCCCGCGCCGACGCCCAGGTAGTCGCCGAACCGCCAGTAATTGAGATTGTGCCGGCAGCGCCGGCCGGGCTGTGCGTAGGCGGAGACTTCGTATTGCGCATACCCGGCTTCGGCGAGCCGCGCCTGACAGGCTTCCTGCATGTCCCATGCGGCGTCGTGGCCGGGCAATGGAGGCGGTTGTTTGGCAAACGGCGTACCAGGTTCCAGGGT
This sequence comes from Gammaproteobacteria bacterium, assembly GCA_021324095.1. Taxonomy (GTDB): domain Bacteria; phylum Pseudomonadota; class Gammaproteobacteria; order Xanthomonadales; family Rhodanobacteraceae; genus 66-474. Next base: position 31,440 of record JAJPJT010000069.1, on the reverse strand, counting down.
CAACTGATAGTGCGAGATGTGCGCGGGGCCCAGCGCGGTCGCATGTTCGACATCGAGCAAGGCACCTTCGAACGTCTGGTTGGGCAGCGCATACATCAAATCGAGATTGATGTTCGCGCAGCCGGCGTCCTGCGCAAGTTTCACCGCCGCTTCGGCTTCATCGGACGAGTGGATGCGACCCAGTGCGCGCAGCTTCCTGTCGTCGAAGCTCTGCACGCCGAAACTGATCCTGTTCACGCCGGCCTTCAGGTAACCGTCGAAACGGCCGTGCTCGACCGTGCCGGGGTTCGTCTCCAGCGTGATCTCGCAGTCGCGCGCGAACGGAATGCGCGCGCAGGCGCCGTCCAGGATGGCTGCGATCGAATCGGGCGCGAACAGGCTGGGCGTGCCGCCTCCGAAAAACACGCTGGTGATTTCCCGCTGCGCCAGAGCGTCCTCGAAATCCGCGATATCACCGTCGAGATCCGCAAGCAGCGCTGTGACGTATTCGCGCTCCGGCATCGCGGCGCGCAGGCCGTGCGAGTTGAAATCGCAGTACGGGCATTTTTTCACGCACCAGGGGATGTGGATGTAGAGCGCGAGCGGGATCGGGGGCTGGGGGGTGGGGGCTGGGGTGCAAGAACCCGGGTGCTCCGCTTGCGAGGCAAGATCGGAACCAGACACGGGTGACTTTTGGATACTGCGCATACCGAAGGCAACCATTCAACGCGCCCCAGTCCCCAGCCCCCAGTCCCCAGCCCCCAGCAATTCCCGCAACGCCGCCAACGCCTGCCCACGATGGCTGATGCGGTTCTTTACCACGGGATCGAGTTCGGCGGCGCCGAGACCCTCGCCGTCGTCAGGCAGAAACACGGGATCGTAGCCGAAGCCGTGTTCGCCGCGCGGGGCATCGAGCACGCGGCCGGGCCAGCGTCCCGTCGCGAGGATCGGGTCCGGATCGTCGGCCCGGCGGAGCAGCGCCAGCACGCAGGTGAAATGCGCGGTGCGACGCGATTCGGCCACGCCCGACAGTTCGCGCAGCAATTTGGCATTGTTGCCCGCATTGTCGCCGTGCACGCCGGCATAGCGCGCCGAATACAACCCCGGTGCGCCATCCAGTGCATCCACACACAATCCCGAATCGTCCGCAAGCGCGGACAGGCCTGATGCGCGCGCAGCATGGCGGGCCTTCAGGATCGCATTCTCGACAAAGGACATTCCGGTTTCACGGGCGTCGCCGATGCCGAGTTCGGATTGCGCGATGAGTTCGATGCCGCTGCCGGCGAGCAGATCGCGGAGTTCCGCGAGCTTGCCGGGGTTGCTGCTGGCCAGCACGATCTTCACTACCTTCCCCCGCCTGCGGGGAAAGAGCTTGCCCCCGAAGCGCTTCTGATCGGGGGTGCCCGTAGGGCGGATGGGGGCGCTTTGATGCATTCGCCCCCACCCCAACGCTCCCCCGCAAGCGGGGGAGGGGGTCCAATTTGGTTGCTTGCGCTCACGTCAACTCCAGCGCCGCGCGCTGTGCTTCGATCAACTCGCCGATGCCTTTCTGGGCCAGCGTAAGCAGGGCGTCGAGCTCCTCGCGCCGGAACGCATGGCCTTCGGCGGTGCCCTGCAATTCGATGAAGCCGCCGCCGTCGTTCATCACCACGTTCATGTCCGTGTCGCAGTTGGCGTCCTCGGCGTAATCGAGGTCGAGCACCGGCACGCCTTGGTGAACGCCGACCGACACCGCCGCGACGGCGCCATGGACCGGGTTGCTCTTCAACATCCCGCGCTGCATCAGCACGCTGACTGCGTCGACCAGTGCGACGTAGGCGCCGGTGATCGAAGCCGTGCGGGTGCCGCCATCGGCCTGCAACACGTCGCAGTCCAGCGTGATCACGCGTTCACCCAGCGCCGCGCGGTCCACGCAGGCGCGCAAGCTGCGCCCGATCAGGCGCTGGATCTCCATGGTGCGGCCGCCCTGGCCGCCACGCGCGGCTTCGCGCTGGGTGCGCTCGCTGGTCGCACGCGGCAGCATGCCGTATTCGGCGGTGACCCAGCCTTCGCCCTTGCCGCGCAACCACGGCGGCACGCGCTCCTCCACGCTGGCTGTGCACAACACGCGGGTCTCGCCCATGCAGATCAGCACCGAACCTTCGGCGTGACGCGTGTAATGGCGTTCGATGATGACGGCGCGCAGCGCGTCGGGCGCGCGGCCGGAAGGGCGTGTGTGGGTCATCGAAAACTATCCGTACGGAGCGTGACAGTTTACCATCGGGGTCTGTCGCGACCCCGGAACGAAGTCGATGATCCGCAGCATGACGGCCTACGCGAACATCGAGGACACCACGCAGCAGGGATGGTTCGCGTGCGAGGTGCGTGCGGTGAATTCGCGGTTCCTGGAAACCGGCGTGCGTTTGCCGGACGAACTGCGCACGCTGGAACCGCTGCTGCGCGAACGTGTTGCGGCGCGGCTGTCGCGCGGGAAGGTCGACGTCACCTTCCGTTATCGCGCGCCGTCCGCTGCTGCCGATCTGTTGCTGGACGAACGCACTGCCGCCCAGTTGTCGGCGACCGCGGATGCGTTGAAGGCGCGTTTTCCACAACTTGCCACCGATTTCGCTGGGCTCCTGGACTGGCCCGGCCTGCTGGTGAAGCCGGAACTCGACCAAGGCGGCCTCACGCAGGACGCGCTGGCGTTGCTGGAACGCACGCTGGACGAATTCATCGCGGGCCGCGAGCGCGAAGGCCGAAAGCTTGCAGCGACGCTGCGCGAGCGGCTGGACGGCATCGAACGGATCATCGCCGAGGTGCGCGCGCTGCTGCCGGAAATCCGCGCCACGCTGCACGCGAGGCTCAAAACGCGGCTGGCCGAGTTGCAGCAATCGGCCGATCCGGGGCGGCTGGAGCAGGAGCTCGTATTGCAGCTTTCGCGGATGGACGTGGACGAGGAACTCGATCGCCTGGCGTCGCACATCGCCGAAGCGCACCGTGTGCTCGACCTGGACGAACCGGTCGGCCGGCGGCTGGATTTCCTGATGCAGGAATTCAACCGCGAGGCCAACACGCTGGCGTCCAAGTCGGCCGACCAGCGGGCCACCCGCGCGGCCGTGGAACTCAAGGTGCTGATCGAGCAGATGCGCGAGCAGGTGCAGAACCTGGAATGACAGGCAAACCTGCTCCTGGAAAGCTCTTCATCGTCGCCGCGCCATCGGGTGCCGGGAAATCCACACTGGTGAACGCGCTGCTGGCGCGCGAGCCGGGCATCGCGTTGTCGATCTCGCATACCACCCGCGCGCCGCGGCCGGGTGACGTGGACGGCGTGCAATACCACTTCGTCGATCGCGCCGCGTTCGAGGCGATGGTGACGCATGGCGATTTCCTGGAACACGCGGATGTGTTCGGGAATTTCTACGGCACCTCGCGGGGCGCGGTGGAACATACCCTCGCCTCCGGTCGCGACGTGTTGCTGGAGATCGACTGGCAGGGCGCGGAACAGGTGCGGCGCGCGATGCCGGAATGCGTGTCGATCTTCATTCTGCCGCCGTCGCGTGCGGAGCTCGAACGCCGCTTGCGCGCACGCGGCACCGACAGCGAGACGACGATCGAGAAGCGCTTGGCGGCCTCACGCGAGGAAATCGCCCACGCGGGCGAGTTCGACTGCGTCGTGGTCAACGATGGTTTCGAGGAGGCGGTCGCCACATTGCAGGCGATCGTGCACTATGCGCGGGCCGGGCGGCCGTTGCCGAGCGAACGCCATGCAGCGCTGATCGCACAATTGCTGGCTTGACTCCCTCTCCCGCTTGCGGGAGAGGGGAGTTCGCTTGGCGCATTCATGCTGCTGCGCTAACTTAGCGCGTCTATGTCTCATGACCAGACCGCCTCCGCCAAGCATGAACCGTCCAGCGATGCGCTGGTGCAGGTGCGCGGTTTGCGCACGCGCATCGGCGACAAGGTGATCTTCGACGGGCTCGATCTCGACGTGCCGCGCGGCAGCGTGACCGCGGTGATGGGCCCGTCGGGCACCGGCAAGACCACGCTGCTTCGGCACCTGACCGGTCAGTTGCGGCCCGATGCCGGCAGCGTGCGCGTGGATGGCGAAGAAGTGGCGAAACTGTCGCGCCGCGCGCTGTTCGCACTGCGCGAACGAATTGGATTCCTGTTCCAGAATTCGGCTTTGTTGACCGATTTCAGCGTGTTCGAGAACGTCGCGTTTCCCCTGCGCCAGCATGCGAAGCTGCCGGAAGAACTGCTGCGCGACATCGTGCTGACCAAGCTGCAGGCGGTGGGCTTGCGCGGCGCGGCGGGGCTGATGCCGAGCGAACTTTCGGGCGGGATGGCGCGGCGGGTGGCGCTTGCGCGTGCGATCGTGTTCGATCCCATGCTGATCCTGTATGACGAGCCATTCGTCGGACTGGACCCGATCGCATTGAACCAGGTATTGCGCCTGATCCGCACGTTGAACCGCACGCTTGGGATCACCTCGATCCTGGTCGCGCACGAACTCGCCGCGATCCGCCAGGTGGCCGACCGCGTATACCTGATTGCGAATGGCAAGCTCGTGGCCCAGGGCGCGCCGGACGAACTCGCGCACCAGAATTCGCCGTGGACGCGGCAATTCTTTGGCGGTGAGGCCGATGGTCCGGTGCCGTTCCATTATCCGGCGCCGGATTACGCGACCGAACTGGGTTTTGCCGGGCGGGCGCAGTGAACGCGAATCTGCGCCGTCATTGGTTGCTGCAGGGCATCGTCTCGCTCGGCGAGTGCGGCATCTTTTTCGTCGCGGTGCTGGGTGCGCTGCCGAAGAGCCTGCGTTACTGGCGCGAACTGTGCCGGCAGGTGTGGTTCGTGGGCGCGATGAGTCTCGTCATCGTCATGGTCTGCGGGCTGTTCGTCGGCATGGTGCTGGCGTTGCAGCTTTATTACACGCTGTCGATCTTCGGCGGCACCGCCGCGCTCGGCACCGTGGTTGCCTTGAGCCTGTTCCGTGAATTGGGGCCGGTCGTGACGGCGCTGCTGGTCGCCGGCCGTGCGGGCACCGCCGTTACGGCCGAGATCGGATTGATGCGCGCGACAGACCAACTGGATGCAATGTCGATGATGGCTGTCGACCCGCTGGCCTACGTCGCTTCGCCGCGTTTCCTGGCGGGCGTGATCGCGATGCCACTGCTCGAGTGCGTGTTCAACGCGATGGGCATTTTCGGCGGACACCTCGTCGGCGTGAGCTGGCTCGGGCTCGACAACGGCACCTTCTGGGGCAACATGACTTCGACGGTCACGTTGCATGGCGACGTCCTTGACGGCCTCTACAAGAGCATCGTGTTCGGCGGCGTGGTCAGCCTGATCGCGGTGTTCCAGGGCTACACCGCGCCACCCACCAGCGAGGGCGTGGCGTATTCGACGACCCGCACGGTGGTGTTTTCGTCGATCGTGATCCTCGCGTTCGATTTCGTGATGACGGCTTTTATGACATGACCGAGATCATTGGAGCGCTCAACGAAGCAGGCCATGGACGGCCGTCAACGAAATGGAGCTCTTCACGCGCCTTTGCACGACGCCGAGACGCGCAGCCGAACGGCGGAGCAAGCGCCGCATGTTCGAGCACAGGGATGTGCGAGTTCGGCGCGGCCGCCGTTCGGCGAGCACCGAGGGCAGTTTCGGCAACACGACGTTGCCGAAACCGGCGTGCGCGGCGCAATGGTTTTGGCTACTTTTGCCGAAACAAAAGTAGCCCGCTCGCCAGGAGGCGAGCGGAATCAAGACAGGGATGTCGCTTGATGATTGCAAAATGGATTCCGGGTTCCGTTCGCGATGAAGCCGCGAACGGCCCCGGAATGACGAAGGTGAGTGTTTCCGGCAGGCGCCGGAACGACGAGTGAAAGCGACGACATGAATCCTCGACCGTCTTACGCCATTGGCACCGGCCTGTTCATCCTGCTCGGTTTCGCCGCGCTCGCGTACCTGGCGACGCAGACCACCTCGGTGGCGAACGGCGTCCACAGCAGCAACAGCTATTCGATCAAGGCGCGTTTCAACAACATCGGGCAGTTGAAGGTGCGCGCGCCGGTCAAGATCGCGGGCGTGCGGATTGGCGACGTCCAGTCGATCACGCTGGAACCGCAGCGGATGGATGCGCTGGTGGTGATGTCGATCGACAAGAAGTACGACGACATCCCGGACGATTCCTCGGCCGCGATATTCACCAGCGGTTTACTGGGCGACCAGTACGTTGGCATCGAGCCGGGCGGCTCGCCGACCTATCTCAAGAACGGCGACGAGATGGTGCTTACGCAATCGGCGATGAGCATCGAGAACCTGATCGGCAAGTTTCTGGTCAACGGCAGCCCGAAATCCAGCAGTTCCGAAGCGGCGCCCGCATCCAGCGCGCCGCCGGCATCCAAACCCTGATCCGCACTCGCCTGATGGCGATGATGAAGGAGCGTGAGGAGAAACCCATGGTGAAGCGTTTCCTGTTGCTGTTCGCGGCGTTGCTCGTGGCTGTGGCGTTCGCCGCTCCATCGTCGGCGGCGGCCGAGCAGACGCCACAGCAGATCGTGCAGTCGATCGCCGACCAGCTCGGCACGGCGATCCAGGGCCATCAGGCCGAGTTGCGCCAGCACCCCGACCAGGTGATCAAGATCATCGACGACGTCGTGCTGCCGCATTTCGACATGGACTACGCCTCGCTGCTGGTGCTGGGGCGTTACGCCCGCGAGGCCACGCCGGCGCAGCGCGTCGCATTTGCGCGCGCGTTCTACAACGCACTGACGCATCGTTACGCCGAAGGCCTGGTTGCCTACACGCGCGGCTCGGTGAAGGTGCTTCCTGCGCAAGGGCCGCTGGACCAGCGGCGCACGATCGTGCGGACGCAAGTGCTGCTGGACAGCGGCAAGAGCCTGTCGGTGGACTACGCCTTTCGCAAGACCTCGTCCGGCGAGTGGAAAGCCTACGACGTGATCATCGAGGGCATTTCCTACATCACCAATTACCGCAACCAGGTCGCTGCCGAGATCCAGAAGGAAGGCATCGACGGTCTGATCAAGCGCCTGCAGACGCAGGGCGCCGGCGCGATCGAACAGATGAAGAAGCAGGACGGCGGACACTGACGCCATGTCACGCGCGCCGAACCCGGTCGAGGCGTTTACCCTGGAGCAGCCTGACCGCGACACGCTGGCGCTTTCGGGAGGGCTGACCTTCACCACGGCCGCGAATGCGTTTGCGGAAGGTGTCCGCGCGTTGTCGGCGGGAACGCAGACACGGCTCGATCTCGGCGGGATCAGCCGGGCGGACAGTGCGGGCCTCGCCTGCGTTCTGGCGCTCGCCGCCGCGGCGAGCCGCGGCGGCCGCAGACTTGCGGTCGTCCACTGGCCGGAAGGCTTGCGTTCGCTCGCGGAGGTGTGCGACGCGGTCGCTTTGCTGGTACCCGACGCCGCGACGCGATGATTATCAGTCGCCCGAACTTGGCGGCGGCGGATTGACGCTGGTCGGGGGCGCCGGCGATACCCTCGGAGAAGAAGTCGGCGGCGCGGACGTGGCTGGCGCCGGCGCCGCGTTCTCGTTGATGCCGTGCGATTTCTCGTACTGCTGCTGCTGTTGCAGCAACTGGTCGATGTCCTGGTCGTTCTCTTCGTTCGGGCTGGTGCCCTGCAGTTCCTCGATCGCCGACAGCGGCGGATTGCCGTAATAAATCTGATACAGCCGGTGCTGCCGGTACGCGTCGCGCATGAACGCGTACGGGTCGTAGGAGGAATCCAGCACCGAATCGATCGGCAGCGCACTGGCACGCAGCGTTACGAGGTAAGCCAGCGTCGGCAGATATTGCGCGTGCCATTTCAGATCGTGCTCGCGTGCGTACCAGCCGAGCGGATCGAAATAAGTGTCCACCGGCAGGCGCCACACGTCGCGCGCGGTCGTCGGGCCGATGAACGGCAGCACCAGGTACGGGCCCTCCGGCACGCCCCAGTGCGCCAGCGTCACCCCGAAATCGGTGGGATGCGCCGGCAACCGCATGTCGCTGGCCGGATCGAAGAAGCCGAGGAAACCGACGGTCGTATTGATGACGAAACGGCCGGTCGACTGCAATGCCGGTCCCGGCCGCCCCTGCAACACCTCGTTGATGATCGTCACCGGCGTACGCAGGTTCGCGAAGAAATTGCTGATCAGCACGCGTTCCTTGGGACCGGTGACCTTGACGTACGCCTTGGCCACCGGACGGATCGCCACCTTGTCCGCGAACATGTTGAACTTGAACATCTTGCGGTTGAAGTTCTGCAGCGGATCATCGGTGCGCGGTGGCGCGACGGCGCACGCGGCGAGCGCGAGCGCGAGCGCAGCGATGATGGTGCAGCGCGTGATGCGCGAACGGCGGGTGCTATGCATGCGTCGTGGGTGCGGCCGCGGGGCTGTCATTGCAAGGGCGCGATTGTAGAGCGTCACCGCGCGGCGAACCGACGCGCACGGGGCGTGCGGGCGGGTGGCGTTCAGGCTGACTGCGGGGCGAAACGAGCCAGCCGGGCCAGGATCGACAATCGCCGGGTCGCTGCTACAATCTGCAAGTTTGCAATAGCACCGGAGCCGCACATGGCACGCATCACCGTGGAAGACTGCCTGCAGGTGGTCGACAATCGTTTCGAACTGGTCCTGATGGCGACGCGCCGCGCGCGCCAGCTCGAGAACGGTGTCGAAGCCACCATCGATCCCGAGAACGACAAGCCGACGGTCCTCGCGCTGCGGGAAATCGCCGACAAGACCATCGACATGCCGACCATCGACGAGATCGACCGCGTCGAGCGCGAGCGTCGCGACCGCGAAGCCATGGAATGGGCCGCGGCCGAAGTCGACGAGGACATGTCCAAGGGCATCGACGAAGTCTGATCGATAGCGGATTGCGCGACGGCTGTCGCGCTCTTGCTCGTTGGTCGCGGCACCCAGCCGGATCCATGCTGCCTTCCCTTCTCCGCTTGCGGGGGAAGGTGGCCGAAGGCCGGATGGCGGATAACTTTCGAACTCCTCGGAAACTTGGATTCGACAGGGGCGTCATCTAGCAAGCATCGGCTGCACGCAGGCTCCTACAAAGCAGCTTCCGTAGGAGCGCGCGTGCGCGCGATCGCGCGTGAAGCGAGCAACGCTGTCTTTGTGCTAGCTTGCTGCCATGCGCAAGCGCAAGGCACAAACGGAACCTGTCCGCAAAATGAAGCCGGCGGCGAAGCGCGCCGGCACGTCCGGCATCGACGCGCTCGCCGCGGAGCTCGCGACGTATCTTCCGCCGGAACAGATCGAGCGCGTGCGTGGTGCGTATGCGGTCGGCGCGCATGCACACGCGAGCCAGCGCAGGCGCAGCGGCGAACCTTACATCACGCATCCGCTCGCGGTGGCGATGATCCTCGCCGGCTTGCGTCTCGATGCTGAAACCATCATCGCCGCGATCCTGCACGACACGCTCGAGGACACGGGGATGACGCGCGTGCAGCTCGAAGCCAGCTTCGGGCCCACCGTCACGGAACTGGTGGACGGCGTCACCAAGCTGGAACGCGTGGACTTCGCGAGCCGCGTCGAGGCCGACGCGGAAAGTTTCCGCAAGATGCTGCTGGCGATGGCGCGCGACCTGCGCGTGATCCTGATCAAGCTGGCGGATCGCCTGCACAACATGCGCACGCTTTCTGCGATGCCGCAGGACGCCAGGCGCCGCATCGCGCGCGAAACGCTGGACATCTACGCTCCGATCGCGGCGCGCCTCGGGATGAACGCGATCCGCGCCGAGCTGCAGGATCTCGGCTTTCGCAGCCTGTATCCCGACCGCTACAAGATCATCGCTTCGCGCATCAAGCGAACCCTCGGCAATCGCCGCGAGTCGATGGTGAAGATCGAGCAGGCACTCGCCGAGCGCCTCGCCGCGGATGGCATACCCGTGCGCATCATCAGCCGGATCAAGGCGCCGTACAGCATCTGGTCGAAGATGAAGAACGAGCACAAGACCTTCGACCAGGTGATGGATGTGTACGGATTCCGCCTCGTCACCGACACGGTCGCGCATTGCTACCAGGCTTTGGGTACTGCGCACTCGCTGTTCAAGCCGGTGGAAGGGCGCTTCAAGGATTTCATCGCGATACCCAAGGCCAACGGCTACCAATCGCTGCATACGGTGCTGTTCGGCCCGTTCGGCGCGCCCATCGAAATCCAGATCCGCACCGAGGACATGAACGCCGTCGCCGAGCGGGGCGTGGCCGCACACTGGACTTACAAACAGGACGCCATTCCGTCGAACAGCGCGCAATCGCGCGCACGCGCATGGGTCGCCGGGCTGGCCGACACGCAGGCGGCGACACCGTCGTCTCTGGAATTCATCGAAAACGTCAAGGTGGACCTGTTTCCCGATGAGGTGTACCTGTTCACGCCCGCGGGTGACATCCAGGCTTTGCCGAAGAACGCAACCGCGCTCGATCTGGCGTTCGCCGTACACACGGACGTCGGCATGCACGCGGTGGCTGCGCGTATCGACGGCAAGCTGGCATCACTGCGTGCGCAGCCATCGTCCGGACAAACGGTCGAAGTGATCACCGCGCCGTCGGCTGCACCCCACCCGCAGTGGTTGGAGTTCGCGGTCACCGGCAAGGCGCGCGCGGCCATCCGCCAGTACCTGAAGCACCTGCAGCACGAGGATGCAATCGACTTCGGCCACCGCATGCTGGAAAGCGCGCTGGATGCGGGCGGCTTGAGCCTGGATGCGATTTCTCCGGAAACGCTGGATCGTTATCTGGCCGAGAACAACCTGCGTCGCCTGGAAGACCTGTTGTCGGACATCGCACTGGGCAACCGCATGCCCGACCAGGTGGCGGCGAAGCTGATCGCCCTGGGGGGTTCCGTCATCGGCGCCGCTCAGCACCGCGCCGAAAAAATCCGCATCAGCGGCGCCGAACGCGGGATCCTCAGCTTCGGCAATTGCTGTCATCCGGTGCCCGGCGACGACATCGTGGGTTATCTTTCGCCCGGCAAGGGCATCGTCGTCCACCGCGTCGAGTGTCCCAATGTCGTCGAACTTTCCAAGTTGCCGGAGCGCCGCGTCGAGATCGGCTGGGACAGCCAGGTGCAGGGCGACTTCCGCGCCGAGCTCAGGGTCGAAGTCGTCAATCGACCGGGCGTGCTGGCCACGGTATCCACCGCCATCGCGGACGCAAATTCCAACATCGACGATGTCAAGTACATCGAGCGCGGCATCCAGGCCGCGACGCTGATCTTCACGATCGAGGTGAAGCACAGGAAGCACCTCGCCGACGTGATGCGACGGATTCGCAACACGAAAGTGGTGAATGGGGTGTATCGGTATCCGCTGTGAAGGCGGGGATGGGGATGGGTAGCGGGGGTGCACAATGCCGCCGCTCGGCACGTTGCGAGTACAACGTCAAGCGCTTTGCGCGGTCGACCTCGCGTGATCATCGGTATTCCGTTCGGAGCGCCCCCACCACCCATCCCCAATTCCCGCTCCGCCATTAGACTGGCCCCTTCTTCGCGCAGGAATTTCCATGCCACGCATCCCTGTCCATTCCGATGCCGCACCGCAGGCGATCGGGCCGTATTCACAGGCGGTCCGCAGCGGCAACACGTTGTACCTCTCGGGCCAGACGCCACTCGACCCCGCCACCGGCGAAATGGTTGCGGGTGGCATCGAAGCGCAGGCGACGCGCGTGTTCGAGAATCTGAAGGCGGTGCTCACCGCGGCGGGCGCGTCCTTCGATGACGTGGTGCGGGTCGCGATCTACATGACCGATCTCGGCAATTTCAGCGCGGTCAATGAAGTGATGAAGAAGTACTTCCGCGAGCCCTATCCTGCGCGCTCGACCATCGGCGTCGCGGGATTGCCGCGCGGTGCGGCGGTCGAGATCGATGTGATCGCGGTGACGGGCGGCTGACGGCGCTCCTTCGCAAACGCGACGCATGGCTTCGGCTAACCTTGCACGGGTGACGACGCCGGCCGACAAGCGCATCGCACCCTCGATCGATCCCGGAATTGCGCCGGCAGCGACGCTGCCGGGTGTCGGCCCCGCACTTGCCGAAACGCTGCGCAAGCTCGGCATCGAACGGGTGCAGGACCTGTGGTTCCATTTGCCGCTGCGTTACGAGGACCGTACCCGAGTCACTTCGATCCGTGATCTCGTCGCCGGCGAATCGGCCCAAGTGGAGGGCATCGTCGAGGCGGTCGAAACCAGTTTCCGTTATCGACCGCAACTGCGCGTTGCGCTGACGGATGATTCCCGCCATACGCTGGTGCTCAGGTTCTTTCATTTCCGGCGCCAGCAAGCGCAACAGTTTGCGCCCGGCGTGCGTCTGCGCTGTTACGGCGCGGTTCGTCATGGCCAGCAGGGACTGGAGATCGTGCACCCGCAGTACCGGATCCTGCGCAGCGACACGCCAGTGGACACAACCCTGACGCCCATCTATCCGGTCACCGAGGGCCTGGGCCAGCAACGGTTGCGCAGTGTGATCGAGAAGGCGCTCATGCGTCTACCCGGTGAGTCGGTGCTCGAACTGGTTCCGTCCGATCTTCTGGCGTCGCTGGGATTGATGCCGCTGCGCGATGCACTGCTTGGCGTGCATCGGCCTGCGCCGGACACCGACGTAACGGCCCTGCTGGCGGGCAAACATCCGGCGCAGCAGCGGCTCGCGTTCGAAGAACTGCTCGCGCACCACATCAGCCTGAAACGGTTGCGCGCGCGGGTGCGTCGGCAACGCGCTCCTGGGCTGCCGGGCGATCCGGATTTGCAACGGCGTTTTCTTGCGGCGCTGCCCTTCACGTTGACCCGCACGCAGCAGCGCGTGAGCGCCGAGGTCGCGCGCGACCTCGAAAAGCGGGTGCCGATGCTGAGATTGGTCCAGGGAGACGTGGGCTCCGGCAAGACGGTCGTCGCTGCGCTGGCCGCCCTGCACGCGATCGCGAACGGACGCCAGACCGCATTGATGGCTCCGACCGAACTTCTGGCTGAACAGCACCTGCGCAGTTTCCGCGCGTGGTTCGAGCCGCTCGGCATCGAAGTCGTGTGGCTGGCCGGCAAGGTAACGGGACGGGCGCGTATGGCCGCGCTCGACAAGCTGGCCGCAGGAGCACCGGTCGCGATCGGCACCCACGCGCTGATGCAGGAGGGCGTCGAATTCGCGCGGCTGGGGCTCGCGATCGTGGACGAGCAACACCGCTTCGGCGTGCAGCAGCGGATGAATCTTCGCGACAAAGGCGCCGGCGCGGGCGAGGCGCCGCACCAACTGGTGCTGACCGCCACGCCGATCCCGCGCACGCTGGCAATGAGCGCCTATGCCGACCTCGACGTGTCCACGCTGGACGAGTTGCCGCCGGGGCGTACGCCGGTGCGAACGGTGGCGATCGCGAACAGCCGCCGCGACGAAGTGATCCGGCGCATTCGCGCAGCGTGTGCGGAAGGGCGGCAGGCTTATTGGGTGTGCACGCTTATCCAAGACAGCGAGCAACTTCAGGCGCAGGCGGCCGAAGCTGCATTTGCGCGGCTTTCTGCCGCGCTTCCGGAGTTCGCGGTCGGCCTCGTACACGGCCGCATGAAACCGCGGGAAAAGCAGGCCGCGATGGATGCATTCAACGAAGGGCACACCGCTTTGCTGGTTGCAACCACCGTCGTCGAGGTGGGTGTCGACGTTCCCAATGCGAGCCTGATGGTGATCGAGAATGCCGAAAGGCTGGGTTTGGCCCAACTGCACCAGTTGCGCGGCCGCGTGGGGCGCGGTACGCAGGCGTCCACCTGCGTGCTGCTGTACCAGCCGCCGCTGTCTGCATTGGCGCGGCAGCGGCTTGAAACGCTGCGCCAGACCAATGACGGATTCGTGATCGCCGAGCAGGATCTTCGGCTGCGCGGTCCGGGTGAACTGCTGGGTACGCGTCAGACGGGCGAGATGGGTTTTCGGTTGGCCGATATCATTCGCGATGCGGCTTTGATGCCGGCGGTGCAGCGGGTGGGATCGGCGATGCTGCGGACGCATCCGGTTCTTGCGCGGCGGCTGACCGAGCGGTGGATAGGGGCGGCCGCCCGATTTGCGGAGGCTTGATGTGTGCGTTCGTCCCTGAACGCTGCACCATCAGCGGGCTCGCAACGCGGCTGCGGCTGCGCATATTGCGACACCACCACGGCCATCCATGGCCTGACTTTCAATAACAGCGGCTGCGTGGGGAAGTTACGACGATTGCTTGTTGGGCCAGGACCGGGTTACAATTCCGCCCTTGCCCGAAGCGCTTTGATCCAGGCAGACACTCCATGAAAGCCGACATCCATCCCGACTACCACCCGGTGGTTTTTCAGGACGCCGCGTCCGATTTCGCGTTTTTGACGCGTTCGACGATCACGAGCGACGAAACCATCAAGTGGGAAGACGGCAACGAGTACCCCGTCGTCAAGGTCGACATCTCCTCGGCCTCGCACCCGTTCTATACCGGCAAGCAGAAGGTGCTGGATTCGGGAGGTCGCATCGACAAGTTCAAGCGGCGCTATTCGGCAGGTAAAGGCAGCGCCTGATCCCGCGCCGGTCCGGCCCGCATTCACGATTTTATGGCCGCCCTCCGCGTCCGACGCGGAGGGCGTTTTCGTTTGCGGATCATCAAAGTCGGCGGGCGTGCACTTCGTCCAGTACCTGCGTACGCTGACGTATCGTGCGATAATTGATCGGATCGACCAAGAGACCATGCGAGTTGCAGCGCCCAAGGAGTCCCGCGTGTCCAGTAATGACGTAACCTTGACGACCCCCGATCATTCCGTGTCCCTGCCGCTGGTCGAGGGTACTCAGGGGCCGAGTTGCGTGGATGTTGCTCCGCTTTACCGCGAAACCGGTCATTTCACGTTCGATCCCGGGTTTGCGGCAACCGCTGCCTGCAAGAGCGCAATCACCTTCATCGACGGTGAAAAGGGCGTACTGCTGTACCGCGGCTACCCGATCGAGCAACTGGCCGAGAAGTCGCGCTTCCTAGAAGTCGCCTACCTGCTGCTGGAAGGCGAGTTGCCCACTCCGGCGCAGATGCACACCTTCGAGGACAAGGTGACGCATCACACGATGATGCACGAATCGGTGAAGAATTTCCTGCACGGTTTCCATTACGACGCGCATCCGATGGCGATGCTGTGCGCGTCGGTGGCGTCGCTGTCGGCGTTCTACCACGACACCAACGACAACGCGGACCCGGCGCAGCGCAAGCTCGCGGCGATCCGCCTGATCGCCAAGATGCCGACGCTTGCCGCCGCGGCGTACCGCTATTCGATCGGCTGGCCGATCCGCTATCCGCGCAACAACCTTGAGTACGTCGATCGTTTCCTGCACATGATGTTCGAGGTGCCGAGCGAACCGCTGGAATTGAATCCGGTCGCTGCGAAGGCGCTGGACCTGCTCTTTATTTTGCACGCCGACCACGAGCAGAACGCCAGCACGTCCACGGTGCGGCTGGTCGGCTCGACCGGGGCGAATCCGTACGCCTCGGTGGCCGCCGGCATCGCCGCGTTGTGGGGCCCAGCCCACGGCGGCGCCAACGAAGCGGTGCTGAAGATGCTGACCGAGATCGGCGACGCGAAGAACATCGGCAAGGCGGTCGCGCGCGCCAAGGACAAGAACTCCGGCTTTCGCCTGATGGGCTTTGGCCATCGCGTGTACAAGAACTTCGATCCACGCGCCAAGATCATCCGCGGCATGGCGCACGAGGTGCTGGACGAACTCGGCGTCGACGATCCGTTGCTGGACATCGCGATGAAGCTCGAGGAGGTCGCGCTCAAGGACGACTATTTCATCGAGCACAAGCTGTACCCGAATGTGGATTTCTATTCGGGCATCATCTACAAGGCGCTGAAGATCCCGACCTCGATGTTCACGGTGATGTTCGCGATCGCGCGCACGGCCGGCTGGATTTCGCACTGGATCGAGCAGCACGAGATGCCTGGCGGCCGGATTGGCAGGCCGCGGCAGGTGTACGTCGGCGCCACGCCGCGCGCCTTTGTGGCGTTGGACAAGCGCTAGAAACCGGGAATCGGGAAAGGGATTCGGGAATGGCTTGAAACGGTTCTCCCGCACCCCATTCCTGAAACGCAACCGGGCGCGCGAATCAGGTTTTCCGATTCCCTATTTCCTATTCCCTATTCCCGATTCCCGGCTCTTCAGCCAGCATCGCGTCCAGTGTTGCCAGCGTCGCCCGCTGTTGCGGGCGCTCGTCGATGCGGTCGAGCGGCGCCTGCCGGAGCGCGTCGCGCGGAAATACGGTGACATCCACCGTCACCCCGTCGGCGTCGAAAAGCAGCGCGGGAAACTCACCACTGCGCTGACGATCCAGACGGAACGTGTGCGCGCGTGTTTCGAAGGCGATCCCGTGATCGTGCAGAAACCCGCTCACGTGTTCGGCTGAATCGTCGAATACGTGCAGCTTGACCGGTGAGTGGGTGTCGGCGGTGCCCTCCAACACTGCGCCGACCAAGCGTGGCTCGAAGCGTTCCAGGAACCGCATTGCGTCGCGCGCTGTTTCGCGTCGCGCACGCAACGCGTGCACCTGCTCTTTGGCGCGGAACAGGCGCTGATGCTCGCGCAGCGCTTCCTCGATCTCGCGGTTGCGCGGCAGATAACCTTCGTCGCTGACGCCGACGTGCTGAGCGGCCTTGCGTTTGGCCAGTTGATAGTCCCGGATGCCGTGCTCGCGGATGAGACGCGCTGCTTCCAGGGCGACCCGCCGACGCAACTGATGCGTTCTTCCTTCGGCGTGAATGCGGTGGTACCCGGCGGTCTTGTGCATGGTGCTTTCGCTGTAGCCGCGTTGGGGTCAGTGTCGCAAAAACGCGGGGGGAAGCAAAGGCGGGGCGAGGGACTTGGGGCTGGGGACGGGGGCAAGCGTCGCGTGTTCACGGCAATGGAACTTGCTGGCTGCAAGCGACGGATGCGTCGAAAAGCCAGCGTCTATTCGAAGCAGAACGCTCTTCCCTCGTCCCCGATCCCCAGCCCCCAGCCCCTAAAAAATATCGTAAGCGGGCGCCTGGTTCTGCTGTTGCTTGGCCTGTTCACGGAGCCTGTCGAGATCCTCCACCCTGAACATCTCGGTCATGGTATTGGTGTCGCCTGGAGGTGCGGGCAGGCCGGTGGTGCGATCGATGGTCGCGGTGACGATGCCCGGCGGCATCGGCAGGCTGGCCTCCGGCTTGCCTTGCAGCGCGGGGCCCATGAATGCCATCCAGATCGGCAGCGCGGTTTGCGCGCCGAACTCCTTGTGGCCCAGCGATTTGAAATCGTCGAAGCCGACCCAGACGGTGGCCACGAGATCGTTGTTGAAGCCGTTGAACCAGCCGTCACGATAGTCGTTGGAGGTGCCGGTCTTGCCCGCAAGATCGGTTCGGCCGAGTTTCTTGACCGCGGCTCCGGTGCCGAGCGGGCTGTCGATCACGCTCTGCATCATGGATACCATCAGGTAGTCATTGCGCGGATCGATCACGCGCGGTGCCAGCAGCGGGCCGCCGGACTCGCCCGTCGTCAGCGCGTTCGCAGTATCGCCCAACACACCGGGATCACCTGCCGCTGATGCCGGCTGGGTCGGTGCCGGCGCGGTCTTGCCTTCGTCCAGGAGGCGCGCTTCGCAAGTCCGGCAGGCCCGCACCGGATCGGCCTTGTAGATGGCCTTGCCGTCGCGATTGTCGATTTCGGCGATGTAGTACGGAGTGATGAGGAAACCGCCGTTCGCGAAGACCGCATAGCCGCGCGCCATCGCCATCGGCGAAACCGAGGCGGTGCCCAGCGCCATCGACAGGTTGTCGGGGATCGCATCGAGCGGGAAACCGAAGCGGGTGACGTATTCGCGGGTGTAGCGCACGCCGACCGCGTCCAGCAGGCGGATCGCGACCAGGTTCACCGATTGCGCCAGCGCTTCGCGCAGGCGCATCGGCCCGCGGAACTTTCCGTCGTCGTTTTGCGGCGTCCACAGGCCACCGGGCTTGGAAGGATCCGGCAATGCGATGGGCGCGTCGTTGAAGATCGACGCCGGCGTATAGCCGCGGGTGAAGGCAGCCGAATAGATGAAAGGCTTGAAACTGGAACCCGGCTGGCGCGCTGTCTGCACCGCACGATTGAACTTGCTCAACTGGAAGTTGAAACCGCCGATGAGCGCCTCGACCGCGCCATCATCCGGCGAGAGCACCACCATCGCAGCCTGCGCGGCCGGGATCTGTTCGAGCTCCCAATGGCGTGGATCGGCCGCGACGGCAAGTTTTGTCTTGGCCCCTGGCGGCGGTGTGTTCGCCGGCGTTTCGGTATCGCTGACCTCGCGCACCCGGATGATGTCGCCCGGTTGCAGGATCGACGCTGCACCCTTGCCGCCGGTCTTTGCCTTGCGTGCGTAACCGAGCGCCCACTTCATGTCGGCGACCGGCAGTTTGATGGACTGGCCGCCCTGGACGTAAACCTCGGCCGCGTCTGCGCTGACGCGGGTGACGACCGCCGGAAAGAGTCCGCTGATGTCGTTGTAGTTCGACAGCACCTGCGCCAATGCTTCGGGCGTCGCGGGATCAGGCAACGTGACATGCGCTTCCGGGCCGCGATAGCCATGCCGGTGGTCGTAGTCCTCGAGGCGGCTGCGCAGCGCGTGGTTGGCCAGGGCCTGCAAATGACTGTCGATCGTGGTGCGGATCACGTAGCCGTCGGTCAGCGCCTGATTGCCGAGCGCCTGCAGCGCCTGCTGGCGCACCATTTCGGCGAGGTAGGGCGCATCCACCTGGATCGGCAGTTCGTGTGGCGCAGCGTCGTCCGGCGCCGCGATCGCCTGCTCGTAAGCGGCCCTGTCTATGAAGCGGTGCGAAAGCATCTGGCCCAACACCCAATTGCGGCGCGCCATCAGGCGGTCCTTGTGGTCGATCGGATTGACCGCCGACGGCAACTGGAACGTCGAGGCGATTGCGGCGCATTCCGCGAGGGTGAGTTGGTCGAGCGTCTTGCCGTAGTAATAACGTGCCGCTGCAGCAACGCCATAAGTGCGGTGACCGAGAAACATCTTGTTGAGATAGAGCTGCAGGATCTGGTCCTTCGTCAGCTCGTGCTCGATGCGGAACGCGGTGAGTATCTCGATGATCTTGCGCGTGTAGGTTTTTTGCGGGCTCAGGAAAAAGTTGCGTGCGACCTGCTGGGTGATCGTCGAACCGCCCTGGACTTTTTCGCCATGGTGCAGCGCCACCTCGATAGCCGCGCGCACCGTCGAGGTGACGTCGATGCCCGAGTGGTGATAGAAGTCCGCGTCTTCGGCCGCGAGGACCGCGTTCTTGAGCTGCGGCGGCACGCTTGTGATCTGCACCGGGTTGCGGCGCATTTCGCCGTACTCCGCGATCAACTTGCCGTCCGCGCTGAGGATGCGCAGCGGCACCTGCATCTGCACGTCCTTGAGCGAGGCGACCGGAGGTACGCGTGGTTCGAGCAGCCAATAAGTTACGCCGCCTGTGATCACGCCGAGCAATACCAAGCAAAGCACGCCGATCAGCGCGATCAGGGCCAGTCGTTTCAAAATTCTCATGCGGGTTCCGGGGCAGGCATGGTGTGTCGCGCAATACTGCGCGCGATCCTGGGAGCCTGATTAATCTATGGCAAGAATGCTCAGGTCTGCTTGCCCCCTTGGGTCAAGGGGGTGTGGAAGTGTGGGGTGATGTGGGTCAGAGCGAGCATTCATCAAGCAGAATCAGAGTTCCCAGTGCGGTGCCGAGGACTGGCGTGGCAGGTCAGGAATTGACGGGCCGCATCGGTGTCGGGCGCCGGCACGCTTTCGTCGGCGACGGGGCGAAAGTATAGATGCTCGACCGACGCGCGGGTTCAGTGGCGATGTTCAGAATCGTCGGCACGCACCGCGCGTTGTTGGCACGCGAAGTGCAAGCGGTTGCGGGTACATCGGTGCGGCAGTCCGCCCGGTTGTCGGGCTTCCATGGCGCGGAGGCAATCGTCCCGAAACCATCGTGCGAATTTGTGACGCAATTCAGACCGGATGCGACACGAAACAAGGATGATCTGAGGTCGAAAGTTACGAAACTTCAGTGGCTTGGGCGCACTTTCCAACATTATTGATATTTCGTTAACTTTCGTATCTAATGCATTCGCGCATGAGTTCCTGCACATGCGGGCATGGGGAAGGGGACACCAGTGGGACTACTGACAACCAGTGCTGCGCCGCTGATCGGCGTCGATATCAGTTCGACTGCGGTCAAGTTGCTGCAGTTGACCCAAGCCGGTTCGCGGTTCCGCGTGGAGCATTACGCGGTCGAGCCGCTGCCGCCCAACGCCGTGGTCGAAAAGAACATCGTGGAGGTCGAGGCCGTCGGTGACGCGATCCGCCGCGCGATGCAGCGCTCCGGTGCACGCACCAAGTTCGCGGCGGCCGCGGTCGCGGGTTCGGCGGTGATCACCAAAGTGATCCCGATGCCGGCCGACTTGTCCGAGGATGATCTCGAAGGACAGGTGCAGGTCGAAGCGAATCAATACATCCCCTACCCGATCGAGGAAGTCAGCCTCGATTTCGAACCCGTGGGGCCGGTGAAAGACAATCCCGAGATGCAGCAGATCCTGCTGGCGGCGTCGCGCACCGAAAACGTGGACATGCGGGTCGCGGCACTCGACCTCGGCGGACTCACTGCGCGGGTCGTGGACGTCGAAGTGTTCGCGATGGAGAACGCCTTCCGGCTGATCGCGGACCAGCTTTCGGTGCCGCGCGACGCGCTGGTTGCGCTGGTGGACGTCGGCGCCACGATGATCACGTTGTCGGTGCTCAAGAACCAGCGCACCATCTATTCGCGCGAGCAGGTGTTCGGCGGCAAGCAGCTCACCGACGAGGTGATGCGCCGCTACGGCATGTCGTACGAGGAAGCCGGGCTCGCCAAGCGCCAAGGCGGTCTGCCCGAATCGTACGAGATCGAGGTGCTGGAACCGTTCAAGGAAGCGATGGTGCAGCAGGTCAGCCGTCTCTTGCAGTTCTTCTTCGCGGGCAGCGAATTCGGCAAGGTCGATCAAGTCGTGCTGGCAGGCGGTTGCGCATCGATCCCGGGCGTCGCCGACATGGTGGTCGAGCAGCTCGGCGTGCCGTGCGTGGTCGCCAATCCGCTGGCCAGCATGTCGTTGTCGCCGCGGCTGCAGGCGCAGACGCTTGCCCAGGACGCGCCCGCGCTCATGATCGCCGCCGGACTGGCCCTGCGGAGTTTCGACTGATGGCCAAGATCAATCTATTGCCCTGGCGCGTGGAGCGCAGCGAACACCGCGCGCAAGCGAATGCTGTCGGCCCGTCGGAGGGCCTCCGCTGATGGCCAAGATCAATCTATTGCCCTGGCGCGCGGAGCGGCGCGAACGCCGCAAGCGCGAATTTTTCGCCCACCTCGGCATCGCCGCCGTTGCGGCGATCGTGGTCGTTTTGCTGTGGGGGTTCTGGGTCGGGCTGCGGATCGAGAACCAGAACAACCGCAATGATTATTTGAAGGGTCAGATCACGCAGCTCGATTCCAAGATCACCGAGATCAAGAACCTGCAGAAGGTCAAGGACCAGTTGCTCGCGCGCAAGCGCATTGTCGAGAAACTGCAGTCCAGCCGCTCGCAGATGGTGCACCTGTTCGACCAGATCGTGCAGACGATCCCGTCGGGCGCGCGCCTGACATCGCTGAAGCAGCAGGGCGACAAACTTACCCTTGACGGCGTCGCGCAATCCAATGCAACGGTTGCCGAATACATGCGCAATATCGAGGCATCGCCGTGGATGGGTCCCGCGGCACTGCAGTGGACCCGGAACGTCCATACCGATGCCAACGCGCCGTATGAATTCGAACTGGTGGTGACGCTCGGCACACCGAAGTCGGATGGCACGCCGGCGTCGGGCTCCAGCGCGGCCGCTGCCCTCGCGACAACGGATCCGATCACGTCATCGTCGAGTGGATCGCCGCAAGTCTCGTCGAATACAACGTCTGCTCCGGTGACATCGCCGACCGCCACGCCTGCCGGTGCTGCCGCTTCGGCGCCTGCTGCAAGCGCGTCGCCTGCGGCCGCATCGGCATCCAAGCCGATGGATAGCGGGAAGTCGCCGCGGGCACCCGCAGCGTCCAGTTCCGAGAAGGGGGCCAGGCCATGAAATTTTTCGATGACCTGCGCAATCTCGACCGCAACAACATCGGCGGCTGGCCCAAATCGGTCAAGGGCTTTTTCGTCGCGCTCGTGATCGTCGTGATCGTGTTCATCGGCTGGTACGCCTACGTGAGCGGGGAGCAGGACACCCTGTCCACGGCGCAGCAGCAGGAGGTGAAGCTGAAGCAGGAGTTCGAGCAGAAGCAGGCCAAGGTGGTGAATCTGGATGCACTCAAGGCCCAGCTCGCACAAATGAACGAGATGCTGAGCCAGATGTTGCGCGAATTGCCCAGCAAGACTGAAATGCCGGCGCTCCTGGTCAACATTTCGCAATCCGCGCAGGCGGCCGGCATCGTGACCGACGAATTCACGCCCAAGCCCGAAATTCCGAAGGAGTTCTACGCGATCCAGCCGATCTCGTTGAAGATGCAGGGCACCTATCACCAGTTCGGTACCTTCATCAGCACGGTCGCCTCGCTGCCGCGGGTGGTGATCCTGACTATGCATGACGTGTCGCTGAGCGCTGACAAGCCGGGAGGCGGCAAGGATTCTCCGCCGGCAGGTGGCGTGTTGAAGCTGGAAGGCACGGTGCAGACCTATCGCTATCTGGGCGACGAGGAAGCGAAGGGCAAGAACGACAAAGCACCGGCCAGGAAGGGAGGGAAGTGACCATGCGACCCACCCGCATTCTCGTTGCGATCGCGACATTGGCCATGTTGCTTGGCTTGGCGGCATGCAGCGGCCAGGACGACCTGCACGCTTGGGTCGCGCAGGTGAAGGCGCGCAAGGGCGCGCCGTTGCCCGCGCTGCCGGTCGTCAAGACGTTCGAAACCTACATTTACCAGGATCAGGACAAGCGCGATCCATTCGAGCCGGCCCCGCCACAAGCCATCGCGAACGCGAACAACGGCCCGCACCCGGACCAGAACCGGCCGCGTGAGCCGCTCGAAGCCTTTCCGTTGGACAGCCTCAAGATGGTCGGCACGATCGGAGCCAAGGGCTCCATCGAAGCGCTGGTCAAGGATCCGCAGGGCGTGATCCATCAAGTGCGCGTCGGCGAGTACATGGGGCAGAACTACGGCCACGTCACGCGGGTCACCGTCGGCGAAATCGATTTGGTGGAATTGGTGCCGAACGGTTCGGGTGGCTGGATGGAGCGCGACGCGAGCGTCGCTCTGGGCGACAAATGACGATCCATCGGGGGTTACGTTAATGATGACCAAACCTGCTCACTTCATCGGTCGCACCAGCGGCGACTCCGCCTGGCCGGAGCGCCGATGGATGGCCTTGCTGGTGTTGCTGCTCCTGCTGGTGGCCGGGCCGGCTCTGGCGGCCAACACCTTGCAGAGCGTCAGCGCGTCCCCCTTGCCGGGGGGCAAGGTCCAGTTGACCCTCACGTTCTCCGGTGCGGCGGTTGCGCCCCAGGCGTTCAGCACCAATACGCCGCCCCGCATCGCGATGGATTTCGCGGCAACCAGCAACGGACTGGCCCAGCGGTCATACACCATCAATCAAGGGACCGCCCAATCCGTCAGCGCGGTGGAAGCCAACGGCCGTACCCGAGTCGTCGTGAACCTCAGCCAGCCTTCGCCGTATGTCACCAGCGTGCGTGGCAATCAATTGCTGGTGACCATTGGCGACGGCATGGAATCCGCAACGGCATCGGCGGACCCGCGGCAGGGCACCGCGTTGGCGCCGGTCCCGCCTCCGCCGCAGTCGCAGCGTTCGCTCGCGATCGCCACCGCGAACCCCGACAAGTCCGTGGCGATGGCGGGCAGCAACGTGATCACGGGGGTCGATTTCCAGCGTACCGACCACGGTGCGGGCAAGCTGGTGATCGACTTCACCCAGTCGGGCGCAGCGACCAGCATGCATACGCAGGGTGACACTACGACCATCGATGTCGCCGGCGCCAATCTCGCGGCCTCGCAGGCGCGGCGGCTGGACGTCACCAGCTACGCGACGCCCGTGCGCAGCATCAACACTCATGCGGTACCGGGTGGTGCGCGCATCGACGTGGACACCCGCGGCGTGGTGCAGACCGCCGCCTACCAGACCGGCAACGAATACGTCGTCGAGTTCTCGCGGCCGAAGTCCGAGGACACCAACCTGCTCGGTGCGCCGAAGCCCATCGTCTACAAGGGCAGCCGCGTCACGTTCAACTTCCAGGACATTCCGGTGCGTTCGGTCCTGCAGTTGCTTGCCGACGTGTCCAATCTCAACATCGTGGCGTCCGACAGCGTGCAGGGCAACGTGACGCTGCGGCTGGTCAACGTGCCGTGGGATCAAGCCCTGGACGTGATCCTGCGCGCGAAGGGCCTGGCCAAGCGCCAGAACGGCAACGTGATTTGGGTCGCGCCGCAAACCGAAATCGCCAAGTACGAGCAGAACATCGCCGATGCGCGCGAGAAACAGTTGAACAGCGCGCAGCTCGTCACCGATTACATCCCGATCAACTATGGCAGCGCCAAGGAGATCGCCGATCTGCTGACCTCCGGTGCCAAGGCCGGCAACGTCGGCGGTGGTGGCGGCTCGACGAGTGCGGAGCGCGGTTTCCTTTCGCCGCGCGGCAGCGTGTCCTATGACGAGCGCACCAACACGCTGCTGGTCAACGACACACCGGAAAAGGTGCAGGAAATCCGGCAGCTTGTCTCGGTCCTGGATCGTCCGGTCAAGCAGGTGTTGATCGAATCGCGGCTCGTGATCGCAACCGACAACTTCACCCGCGAACTCGGCGCACGGCTGGGCGTCGGCGGATTCCACGTCGGAACCAACAGCCGTCACGCGCAGTTCTACGGCGGTGGTATCGGCGACAATGCGTTCGGACCGGGCACCGGCATCGGCACGTCCGAGACGAGCGTGACGAATTACTGGAACAGCCTGCTCGGGCAGTCGACCAACAGCACGGGCTCGAACACGGTCCAGATCCCATCCGGCCTCAACGTGAATCTGCCTTCGACCACGACGGGGTCGAGTGGATTTGCGGTGGGGATCCTCGGGCGCGACTACCTCTTGAACCTCGAACTTTCGGCGGCACAGCAGGAAGGCCGCAGCGAAACCATCTCGCAGCCGAAGGTCGTGACCGCCAACAACCAGGAAGCCACGATCCAGCAAGGCCAGCAGATCGGCTACCTGACGTTCCAGAATTCCGGCGCGGGCGGCGGCCTCGGCACGGCGACGGTGCAGTTCAAGAACGCCGTGCTCGAACTCGACGTCACGCCGACGATCACGTCCGACAACCGGGTGTTCATGAAGCTCAAGGTCATCAAGGACGCGATCAGCGCGTTGGTGCCGAATCCGGGCGGCGGTTTCGTCCCGCAGATCGATCATCGCGAGATCGATACCTCGGTGCTGGTCGACAACGGACAGACGGTGGTGCTGGGTGGCGTATATGAGTTCACCAATGAGCACGATGTGACCAAGGTGCCGTTCCTGGGCGACATCCCGATCCTGGGCGCACTGTTCCGTGACAAGAAGAACATCAACAACAAGGCGGAGTTGCTGGTGTTCATCACGCCGCACATCCTGGGGCAGGAAACCACCGTCGAGTGATGTTTCAAGCTGCATGAGAATACGCGAACGGCGCGGGCAACCGCGCCGTTTTGCTTTGCTCCCCCTCCGGAAGGAGAGGGGGAGCCGTTCAAACTTTCGCGCCCGGTTGTGGTCTACTGGGTGCATGCAAGTCGACAAACTGTCCGCGTCGCCCGCCCTCGCAACGTCCGTTCCATCCACGACCGAGGTGGGGGGTTCCTTGTTGCATACGCGCTTCGCCGCCCTGCGTGACGCGCTGGCAAGGGAAGTCATCGGGCAGCCCGCGCTGGTCGACCGCATCCTCATCGCGCTGCTGGCGGACGGCCATCTCTTGGTCGAAGGTGCGCCGGGACTCGCGAAGACCACCGCGATCAAGGCGCTGGGCGCGCGCATCGAGGCCGACTTTCATCGCGTGCAGTTCACGCCCGACTTGCTGCCGGCCGACCTCACCGGTACCGATGTGCTGCGTCCGGCGACCGGCGAGTTCGAGTTCGAACGCGGTCCCCTTTTCCACAACCTGGTGCTGGCCGATGAGATCAACCGCGCGCCGGCCAAGGTGCAATCGGCCTTGCTGGAGGCGATGGCCGAGCGGCAGGTGACGATCGGTCGTCGCTCATGGCCGTTGCCCAAGTTGTTCCTCGTGATGGCGACCCAGAATCCCATCGAGCAGGAGGGCACCTTTCCGTTGCCCGAGGCGCAGCTCGACCGCTTCCTGCTGCATGTGCCGGTGCGCTATCCCGAAGCGAATTCCGAGCGCGCGATCATGCAGCTCGCGCGTGCCCGCGCGCGCGACGAATTGGGCCCGCACGTGGCACCGGACCAGTTGCTGAGTCAATCCGATATCTTTGCCGCGCGCGAGCAGGTGCTGGACCTGCACCTCGCGGGCGGACTCGAGGAATACATCGTGCAATTGGTGCTCGCGACGCGCGATCCGCGCCCGTGGGCACCAGGGTTGCGCGAGAAGATCGCGTGGGGCGCGAGTCCGCGCGCCAGCATCGCGCTGGAACGTTGCGCGCGCGCCGCGGCGTGGCTCGCCGGGCGCGACTACGTGCTGCCCGAAGACATCCAGTCGCTCGTTCCGGACGTACTCCGCCACCGGGTCCTGCTCGGCTACGAGGCCGAAGCGGAAGGCTTGCGCGTCGACGACGTGGTGCGGCAATTGCTGGAGCGCGTCCCGCTGCCTTGAGAGCCGGGACCCGGACTCGGGACTCGGAAATGTGCCACTGCAACCCATGTCGTCTTCCGCGGCGGTTTTCGGTTTGATCAACAAATAGAACCCGGAATCCGCCTTGACTCGTGGCAACCAAGATCGTTGATTCATGTCCGCAGCCGTGCCATTCACCCCCAATTCGCGATCGCCCGCCGAGTCCCGAGTCCCGAGTCCCGAATCCCGTAATGACGGCATCACCCGCGTCGATCTCGCGGAACTGATCGCGCTGCGTGCGCGCGCCGGCAAGCGCGGCGGCGCGCGGACCCGAACGCTGCTCATCGGTGGCCATCTCTCGGTACTGCGCGGGCGCGGCATGGATTACGCGGAGTCGCGCATCTATCAGCCGGGCGACGACGCCCGCAACATCGACTGGCGGCGCACCGCGCGCAGCGGCAAATGGCATACCAAGCTGTTTCAGGTCGAGCGCGAACACAGCCTGCTGGTGCTGATCGACACCCACGCGACGATGCGCTTCGGTACCCGCGTGCGCTACAAATCGGTGGCTGCGGCCCGCGCCGCCGCCTGGCTGGCCTGGACCTGCGTGCGCGCTGGCGACCGGGTCGGCGCGATGGCGTTCGGCAGCGTGCGCACCGCGGTGGATCCCTCTGCGGGCACGCGCGGCGCGCTCGCGGTACTGGGAGCATTGTTGCGCTGGGATGAGCAGGCGGGCACGGCCGCGGAAGGTTCCAGTGAGCCGCTGTCCGCCGCGATCGAACGCGCACGGCGCATGGCGCCGCACGGCAGCCAGGCATGGTTGCTGTCCGACGGCTGGTGCATGGACGCCTCCGCGACCGCCGCACTTGCACGGTTCGCGCGTCATGTAGAACTGCGCGTCGCGATACCGGTTGATCCACTGGAGCAGGGTCCGGCACCGCCGGGCGCGTATCTGTTCGAGACGGCGTCGGGAAAATATCGCGTCGATCTTTCGACTGCGCCCGCGCGCGTGCAGTTTCGCGACCGGCTTGCGCACGGCGCTCGCTCCTTGGCCACAGCCTGTGACAATGCGTCGGTGCCGTGGACCGCGCTTGCGACGACCGACGAGCCTGACGCGACCCTTGCGCCGTTGTGGCGCAGGCGGATGCGGGGACCACGGACATGAATGGTCCGTTGCTGCGCGATATCCATCTGCCTCCGGCGAGCTGGTGGCCGCCGGCGCCGGGCTGGTGGTGCGTCGCAGGCATTGTCGTCCTCGGCTGCCTGATCCTGGTCCTCTCGATTGGTTGGCGCCGTCGACGCAGCCCGTTGCGTGCTGCATTGCGTGAGATCGACATGCTCGAAGCCGACCACGCCGAGGACAACGACGATGCGCGCCTGGCGGACGCTGCCTCGCGGCTCATGCGACGGATCGCGCGGCGCATCGAACCCGTTGCCGCGACCCGATCGGGGGCGGCGTGGCGTGCTTTCGTGCATCGCCACGCACGCGAGGCGGCCACGCGCGAGGCGCTCGATGGATTGATCGACGTGCGGTACCGCGTGCATCCCTCGCTGGATGCGCCGATGCTGCTCGCCGCGTTGCGCGCGTGGTGCCGGTGCGCGTTAGCGCGGCCTGCGATCCCGCTTTCCAGGCGACCCCCTCACCCGCCAAGCGCTTCGCGCTTGTCTCCCTCTCCCCCGTGGGGAGAGGGCCGGGGTGAGGGGGGTGCCATCGATGCCGGCTTGCCAAGCAGATCAGGACCGTCCGCATGACCTTCGCGTGGCCATGGATGTTTCTACTGCTGCCGTTGCCGTGGCTGGTCTGGAAATTCATGCCGCCGGCGGCGCCCGGCGCCGCGTTGCACCTTCCGCAGCCGGTTTCGCTGCCGCACGGCGCACGCTACCGCGGTGTACGGGGGTGGCGGTTTGCAATCGCCTCATTGGCGTGGCTGCTGCTGGTGTGCGCGGCCGCGCGGCCGCAGCAACCGGCGCCGCCGCAGGCGCTGACACACACCGGCCGCGCATTGATGCTCGCAGTCGATTGCTCGGGCAGCATGGCGATCGAAGACATGCGCTTCGGCGATCAGGCGGTCAGCCGGTTTGCCGCGGTGAAGGCCATTGCCCAGCGTTTCATACGGAAGCGCTCGGGCGACGACGTGGGCCTGATCCTGTTTGGAACCCACGCCTACCTGCTGACGCCGATGACATTCGACATCGACGCAGTGGCCAAGCAAATGGCCGGCGCGGCGATCGGACTCGCCGGCCGTGAAACCGCGATCGGCGACGCCATCGTGCTGGCGGTGAAACACCTGACCGCATTGCCCGCGCGCGCACGCGTGCTGGTATTGCTTACCGACGGCGTCAACACCGCCGGGAGCGTGGAGCCGCTGGACGCGGCCAAACTCGCCAAGGCGGCGGGCGTGCGCATCTACACCATCGGCGTAGGCGCGGATGCGCAATCCATCAACGTGTTCGGAATGCAGTTGCCGGCACAGGACAATGAACTCGACGTGCAGGTCCTGACCCGCATCGCCGACATGACCGGCGGGCGCTTCTTCCGCGCGGCCGACGGCGACCAGCTTTCCGACGCATACCACACCGTCGATGCGCTCGAGCCGCTTGCAGCGGGACACTCTCTGCTGCGCCCCGATCACGAGTGGTATCCGTGGCCGCTGGGTCTGGCGTTGCTGTTGGGATGCACGTTGTTGCCATGGCGCGTGCTGCTTCCACGCAGGGCGGTGGTTGCGTGAGCCCGATCGACTTCCCGCTGCATTTCCTGCGCCCGTGGTGGTGGCTCGCTCTGGCACCCTTGCCGTTGGCGCTGTGGGCCTTGGTGCGCAGCGGTGGCGGCCGCGCAGCGCTGGCACGCCTCGCCGATGCGGCGCTTTTGCCCTTTCTGGTCCATGACAGCGGTGCACGCAAGCGGCTCGCGCTCGCACTGGTTGCCTGCGCGTGGTTGCTCGCCGTGGTTGCGTTGGCCGGACCGGCGTGGCAAAAGACCGCGACGCCGCTGTACGTGAACGGCTCGGCACGCGTCATCGCCTTGTCGCTGTCGAACGACATGCTCGCGCAGGACATGAAGCCGGACCGGATGACCCGCGCCCGATTCGCTGTGCGCGACCTGCTGGACGAAGCGGGCGACGCGCGCACCGCACTGGTTGCGTACGCGGGTGCGGCATTCACCGTCGCGCCGCTGACGAACGACAAGCGCACCGTGCTGAATTTGCTGCGTGCGCTGCAGCCGGACGTGATGCCAGTGCCCGGCAACGACGCGGCGGCGGGCATCAGGCAATGCGTCGAGTTGTTGAAAAACGCCCATGTCAAAGGCGGCGAGATCGTGCTGGTCACGGATACGGCGGGTGAGGCTGCGGCTGCCGCGGCACGCGCTGCACACGCGCAGGGCATTCGCGTGGACGTGCTCGGTATCGGCACCAGCGTGGGTGCGCCGGTGCCGCGCAGCGGCGGCGGGTTCGCGAACGGCCCGAATGGCTTGCTGATGGCACGCCGCGACGACACCACACTGCGCGCGATCGCAACGGCGGGCGGTGGACGCTATGTGGTATTGCAGGCCGATGGGAGTGGCGTGGCGGCGTTGGGTGCGCCCGCAGAGGTCGCCGGCCATGCCAGCCGGGGCGAGCGCGCACAGGTCTGGCGGGACGGCGGCATATGGCTGCTGCCGGCACTGCTGGTGCTGGCGGCGCTGGCGTTCAGGCGGGGATGGCTGCTGGCGGTGGCTGTCTTGTTTTTGCCGATCGGCATCCCGGCGGCGCATGCGGCGACATGGGAGTCCTGGTTCTCCAATCGGGACCAGCAGGCACTGCATGCCTTGCAACAGGGTGACGCAAGGCAGGCGCAGGAACTGGCGACGACACCCGGAATGCGCGGCGCAGCGGATTACCGCGCGGGCGATTATGCCGAGGCTGTGAAGCAGTTTGCGCAGGGCGACGACGCGAGGTCGCACTACGACCTGGGCAATGCCCTGGCGAAGCAGGGCAAATACGCGCAGGCGATCAAGGCCTACCAGCAAGCCTTGCAGCGCGATCCCAAGATGGCGGATGCGCGCGCGAACCTCGATGCGGTGGAGGACTGGTTGAAGCGGCATGCGAAGCGATCGCCGCAATCCGGGCAGGGGAATCCGAACGCCAACGATCGAGCCGGCGACCAGTCACAACCGCCCCAGTCCGGTTCGCGGACTGCGAAAAACGGGCAGCCGTCGAGCCAATCCGGATCGCAAGGTGCGCCCTCGTCCGCGGGCTCGCAGAGCTCGCGCTCCGGCACGCGTGGTAACGCGCCGAATCCTGGCGCGAACCGGCAGGCCGGCGGGCAAAACACGACGCAACAGCCGGATCAGGGCGGCGCATCCGCCAGCCAGGATGCGGAGCAGCGGCAGCAGGCGAAACGAGCCGCGCGGGGCTTGTCGCGCGAATTGCGGCAGACGCGCAAGTCTGCAGGGTCGGCGGCGGGCGCGCCGGCATTCGCGCTGGGGCAAACCGAACCAGAGCAGGCGGACCACCCCTTCGACGCACAGCAGCGCGCGATGCTGCACGCCGTGCCTGACGATCCCGGTGCGCTGCTGCGCCGCAAGTTCCGGCTGGAATGGGAGCAGCGCAACGGGCAGCAACCGGGAGACGATCAGCCATGATGCGCGGATGGTGGGTCGTTTTGCTGGTGCTGCTGGCGCCGCTGGTGCAGGCCGCAACCGTCCAGGCGTTTCTGGACCGCAG
>JAJPJT010000032.1 GCA_021324095.1 Gammaproteobacteria bacterium | reverse complement strand
GCGGTCCTCGATGGCTTCGACACCTTCAAGACTGCGCCATGCGCGCAACGTTCCTGCCAAGTCCCTGATCCGATTGGCGGAATCGTGGGGAAACCTCAGCACCAAAGACCATTGCGCCTGGGGCGGTGGCCTCGGCAACGTCCTGTTGCCTCGCCTGCCCTTGCCGCTGGGCGATCGCGCGCCGGCCCGCCTGGTGCGAGAAGCGCAGGGAGGTTGAGGCAACACGACGTTGCCGAAACCGTCGTGCAGGCGCTTGGCTTTGGTTACTTTCGCCGTAACGAAAGTAACCCGCGCCGTTGGACGGCGCGGAAAAAGACAGGGATGTCGTTGCTTCAAAAGCAAAGACGCTGGGCCCCGGCCTTCGCCGCGACGACGAGCATGGGCTTGCCTGCCCGCCCGAAAGAGACAGAGGCGCCGACGCCAGCGGGATGGCTTTGCCTACTTTTCCCGGAAGGAAACGACCGCGCGCGCTCTGCGCGCGAAACCGCTTTTGTGGCAAGCAGCTCGGCCGCTTGGCGGACGAAACCCCTGTCAGGTGCCCGTCGCGGCACGCAATTCCTGATTGATCATCACCGACCACGCGTTGCCCGCGGAGGGTTCGCACAGCCAGGTTTCGTGCGCCACGCGCTCGCGGATGCGGAACCCGGCAGAGCGCAACATCGCCTCGACACAGGCACTGTTGGGGGCCCACCAGTTGGTCGGATCGCTGCTCATGCGGCCCTCGATAAAGGCCATGCGCGGCCAGCCGTCCGCGAGCAACCGTCCGCGTTCCTCCAGCGGAAAATCACTCGGCGGCTCGATCGCGCCGTCGCCGGGCATCGTGAGGGTCTGCAGCATCAGCAGCCGGCGCGTGCGCCGACGCAGGATGTCCAAGGCCAGCAGCGGGTGGCGGAGGTGATACAGCACGCCCATGAACCACACGAGGTCGTACTGCCGCGGTTCGTGCGCGAGGTCGTACAGCTGCATCCGGTGGAACTCGATGCGCCCCTGCAGACCGAACTGGCGCGCAGCCCAGCGCGCCTGCGCGAGGTAATGCGGATCGACGTCGATCGCGGTCACGTGCGCGCCGCGCGCGGCAAGCTCGAAGCTGTAGAAGCCCGCATTGCAGCCCACGTCGAGCACCCGCCAACCGTGCAGATCGGCGGGAACGTGGGGCGCGATTTCGCGCCACTTGAACGCCGGAAAGTCGCCGAGGAAGTGATCCGGTGCCGTCTGCACGCCATCCGGCAGGTGCAGGTTGTGGAACCAGGGTGCGAGCGCCGCGACCGCGCTCTCGGTCGCGCGCGGGTCGGTGGCAGCCACGGACGCACTCATGCTTCGCGTTCCACAAACTTGAAGAAACGGCTGGGTTTGCCTTCGGCGGTTTTTTCCTGATACAGGAATGCGAGATTCGCTTCCTCGAACTTGTCGAAGAATTCGTCCCATTCGATCGGCTCCAGATCCTCGTTGTCGGTGAACGCGATGCGCAGTACGCCCGCTTCCTCGTCGTCGCCGGTTCCGCGAACTGTCGCGGGCTTGCCGCCGCGTTCCTCGGCCCAGCGGCGGATCTCGCCGTAATCGGTGGTGGTTTTCGCGTCATGCGCTGTCATGGCAAATGCTCCTGTTCGACCGCACCACGCTGCGCCGGGGAACGGCGCGGTCGATGTACCGTTCCAGGGTCCGTGCACGATGGTCCGCGGTATGTTCGGCCAGTACGCGGCGGCGCGCAGCGGCGCCCAGCGCGCGGCGGCGCGGCTCCGGCATGTTGCGCAGCCACTCCAATACCTGCACCGGCTCGCGGGCCAGCAGGATTTCCTCGCCCGGCGCAAAGAAGGTGTCGATGCCGGGCCAGACGTCCGAAATGATGGGCACGCCACAGGCGGCCGCCTCGAACAGCCGCACGCTGGGAGACCAGCCTGCCGCCACCATGTCGGCACGCGTCAGGTTCAGGGTGAAGCGTTGCGACGTATAGAACGCGCGGTGCCGTGCGGGAGCCAGGTGCTCGATGCGGGTGACGTTGCGTGGCCAACCGATCGCGTCGGGATACTGCGGACCCGCCACGGCAAAGCGCCCACCGGGCCATGCCTCGGCGAGTTCGAGCAGGAATCTTTGCAGCAGCGGCTGGCGATCGACGCTGTAGGTGCCGAGATAGCCGAGATCGTATCGCGAGCTCGCGCGGGAGGGCGCGTACTGCTGCGCGTCCACCGCGCAGTACAGGGGTTCGGCGCGCGCACCGTATCGGCAGCACAGGTGTTCCAGGAAGGGGCCGCCGGTGAACGACAGGTACAAGCGGAAATCGGCGATCTGCTCCGCACGCAGGTAATCGCATTGGCCTTCGCGCAGCATGGCCATCGTGACCGGCGTGTCGATGTCATAGAACGCGGTGATGCCGTGCGCGGCACGCAGCAACCAGTCGGCCACGCGGGCGCCCTCCGGCACGAACGAGCCGAGCACCACCACGTCCGCCGCGGCGATGTCCCGGCCGTGCTGCTCACGCAGCGATTCGAGACCGTCGTAGAGCCTCAGGCAGGACGCGAGGTCGTCCGGCAGGTCCTGGTTGTCCGCGTACCACGATCGGTCGCGTTCATAGAAGCGCACGCGATGCCCGCGCCGCAGCAGCGCACGCAGCAGCGCACGATAAGTGGTGGCGTGTCCGTTGCCCCACGCGGAGCGCAACGACAGCCCCAGGAATGCAAAATCCAGCATGCCGGTCATTACGCAGCTTCCAGTTCGCGCCCCAGCAGCACGGACTCGACCTGTGCCGCGCGCAATGCATAGGTGTGCTGTTTCAGCAGCCGCTGGCGCGCACGCCGGCCGATCGCGCGTGCCTGCGATTCACCGATGGTGCGCACGTACTCCGCGACTCCGTCACCGGATTCCGCGACGAGGACTTCGCGCCCAGGCTCGAGGAACATCTCGATGCCGTCCCAGCGATCGACCACGAGGCACGCGCCGGCGCCGCCGGCTTCGAAAACCCGCGTCGGCGGCGACCATCCATAGCGCGCCATGCTGTCGCGATTGATGTTGAGCACCAGCCGCGCACTGCAGTTGAGTGCGTTGTGCTCTGCCGTCGGCACGTGGCCCAGCAGGCGCACGTTCGGCGGCGCGGAGTCCCAGCCCGCGCCGCCCAGCAGGAACGAGCATTCCGGAAGCTGCGTCGCGGGCTTGAAGAAGAACTCGTGCACCCGCGACTCGCGGTCGGGCAGGCGATTGCCGAGGAAGGCGAGATCGACGGCGTAACGCCCGCGCGGCGGCTCGGGGTGGTGCGTGTCCGGATCGAGCGCGTTGTAGATCGGCACGCAGTCGCGCGCGCCGAACGCGCGGTAGCCGCTCACCACGCGCGGCCCGCCGCCATACGTCAGCACCATGTCGAAGCGCGGCACCAGTTCGCGGAACGGATCGGACGGATTGGCTTCCATGCGTTCCAGCGTCGCCGGCGCGTCCACGTCCCAGAACACCGACGCGCACGCCGACGGCTTCATGCCCGCCACTTCGCGTTCAAGCAATTCGTCATCGACACCGACGCCGCTGGCCTTGATCACGATGTCGCTGCCGCAGCGCGCGTGCCGCAGGGCTTCCAGCGCACCGGCTTCACCGGGCTGGTAGACGTGCACGATGGCCCACGGCGGGTCGGCGATGTCACGGTGCTTCTGGCGATCCAGGGCGTCCGGCTCGTAGAACCTTATGCGGTGCCCGCGCGCAGCCAGTGCGCGCAGCACGCCGCGGTAGTACGTGGCCGCGCCATTCCAGTACGAGGAGACCAGGCTGGAACCGAACATCGCGATGTTCAATCTGTCAGGCATTTGCGGGCTCCTTGTCTGCAATCGTGTCGGTGGCCGCGCCGCCGGCCGCGGCGACGATCGCCATCAGTTCGGTGACGCGGTGCGCGCAGGTGTGGCGTGCACGGATGCGCTGCAAGCCGCTGGCGGCCAGCGATCGGGCGAAAGCGGGATCGTTCAACACATCGCGCAGTGCCGCGCGCATTTCGGCGCCGCCACGCACGGGCAGGTAATCCCTGCCCGGCTCGAACAGGTGCTCGCAGTCCGACCAGGGCGCCGAGATCAGCGGGATGCCGCAGGCGAGCGCCTCGAACACGCGGATGGTCGGGATGCCGGGCAGCGCCTGCGCATACGGACGGCGCGGCACGTGCACCGTCAGCTCGGCACGCGCGAACACTTCCGGCACGCGCCAGTTCGGCAGCCATCCACGATACGCGATGCCCGCGCGGTCGAGTGCCGCGAGCGCCTGCGGCGGATACCGCACGCCGTGCACGCTCGCGCGCAACCGGAGATCGCGCACGGGGCCGATCAGGTATTCCTCGAGTTCAAGCGCACGCTCACCGTCGCCCCAGTTGCCGATCCACACGAGTTGCTCCTCGGCTTGGCTGCGCGCGTGCGGATGGAAAACGCGCACATCCGCCGCTTCGTGCCACGTGAACACACGGTCGTGCCAGGCATGGTCGAGGTAACGCTGGCGCACGGCGCCGCCGAACGCCAGGACGCCGTCGTACTCGCGGAGATCGTAGCGCGCCATTTCCTCGGGGGCCGTGACACTGCGATGGTGGGTGTCGTGGAACAGCAACCGGAAATCCGCGCCTTCCCGGCGCGCACGCCCGATGCGTGCCACCAGTTCCGGCGGATTCCATTCGTGCACGATCACCACGTCGGCCCCGTCCAGTGCGGATGCCGGATCGAAGTCTTCGGGCTCGTACGTGCGGCTGCGCAAGGTCGGGAAGCGCCGCTGGAATTCCGAGATCGCGGCTTGGCCGTGGTCGGCGACGAGATGCCGCCGGCTCCAGCCGTTCGCGGGCTCGTACACGTCGACGCGATGGCCGCGCGCGATCAGCTCCGCCACGACTCCGCGCAGGAAGTGCGCGTTGCCGTGGTTCCAGTCCGACACCAGAGAGTGGTAGAACAGGACGAAGTTCATGCGTGGTTGCCTGCGAGGCGGGAACGAACAGACGTGCGCGCGCCCTCGGCCCAGCTTTTCCCCTCTCCCACCGGGAGAGGCGGAGCGGAGCGAACGCGCGCGGAGCGCGAGCGCGAAGCGCCGGGTGAGGGTACGGACTCGCGCAATATCGATGCGTCGCGCTTGTGCGGACCCTCATCCCCGACCCCTCTCCCGGAGGGAGAGGGGAGCAAACCGTCGTACAGCGCGAGGTATTCGTCCGCCATGCGCACCGCGGTCATGAACATCGCGCGGCGGCGCGCGCGGGCGCCGAAGCGCGCGCGGAGGGCGTCATCGTCGATCAGGCGCAACAGCGCATCGCGCAATGCGTCGCCGTCGTCCGGATGCGCAAAAAGCGCAGCGCCTTCCCAGAATTCGCGGAGGCTGGGAATGTCGCCGAGCACCAGAGCGCATCCGGCCTGCGCGGCTTCCAGGATCGAGAGTCCGAAAGGCTCATAGCGCGCCGGCAGTGCATAGATCGCCGCACGCGCGAACCAGCGTTGCATCGCGGCCGGACGCAGCACGCCAAGGTGATTCACGTTGAACAAGGTCGCGCGCGCGCCGTCGGGCGCGCAATCCTGTCCTGCGATGTAGATCGGCCACGGCACGCCGGGCGCGATCGCCGCGAGCCGGTTCAGGTTCTTGGCCTCGTCCCACAGGCGTCCGGCGGCGAAGATCAGTTCACGCTTTTTGCAATTGGCCGGGGCGACACCGTGCGTGCCATTCGGAATGACGCGGATCCCACGCAGCGGTCCATACTCGGTCTGCAGCGCCGCAGCCATCGCGCGGCTCGGCGCGACGATGATGTCGCTTGCCAGCAGCGCGGAGCGCACGTGCGCGCGATAACGATCCCACTGCGGCGGCGCCTCGACGCGGTGCACGGCCCGCCACCACGACGCCACGCAGGAATGTGCCACGCACAGCACGGGTGCCGGCCAGGCCAGCGCCACGTGTCCGAAGTCATTCGCATGCACGAGGTCGGGACGCACTTCCTCGGCCAGCCGCAACAACCAGTCGCCGGCCTCGCGCACGTCGCGCCAGGGATCGTCCATCCAGATCAACCTGCAGGCGCGGGAACGCAACGTAAGTCCATCGATCGCCGCGGCTTCCGCTTGTTGCGCCCGGCTGGGCGCCGGTCCCATCGCGGCGAGCGTGACGGTGTTCCCGCTCAGGCACAAGGCGCGAGACAGATCGATCGCGTAGCGCCACACGCCGCCCACGGTGTCGCAGGTCATCAGGATGCGATGCGGCTCGCCGGCGAGTGCGGTGAAGTCAGCGTCCATGACGGATCCCTGATGCTGCTTGACGGATGCTCGCTACTACCCACATCGCCATGTCTCCACCGACTTGCATCGCCATGTCTCCACAACCCCCGACTTGCGCGCGTTGAACGCGCGCGAACGGCGCAGCCGGCCCGGAGGGCGAGCGCCAAGGATGGCGCGAGTAAACGCTTGCTGCGCAACCGCTTGCGCCCCCTTGACTCAAGGGGGCAAGCAGACGGGAGCATCCTTGCCATCGGTCAGTTCGAGGCGCCATAAATCCGGTCCACAATCGCGGCCACGTCCACCAGCCGATCCGCCTCGGGATCGAAGCGGCCGTCGCGCGCCAGCTTGCGCGCCCAATCCACCAGCGCCCGCCCGCCCCATGCGTCGGGCGGCGCCGCCAGCCGGCGGCGCTGCGTGCCCTCATGGCGATCAACCGTGAAGTCGTAGAACGACCCGCCGACGTTGCGCAAGCTGGCACCGCCACGCGTCCCGTAGAACGACGCCTCGATCACCGCGTCGGTGCCTGCGGCCAATCGCCACGAACAGGTCAGGCGCACGCAGGCGCCACTGTCGAGGCGGTACTGCACGCTCGCGTAATCCTCGGGCGTCGCGACGGGTGGAAACAGGCGCCGGCCGTGCTGGTACAGCTGCGCGTCCAGATCGTGTGCGCGCGTGTCTCCCGTCACCCACATCGCAAGATCGATGAGGTGCACGCCAAGATCCATCACGCAACCACCGCCCGATTGCGTGACGTCGTAGAACCAGGCCTTGTCGGGGCCGTAGGCGTTGTGGAAGGTCAGGTCGATCGCATACACCTCGCCCAGTTCGCCGGCCTGGATCTGCTCGCGCAGGGCCGGAACGCCGGCGACGCAGCGATAGCTGAAATCGACGCCCAGCAAACGGTTGCGCTCGCGTGCGGCGGCCACGACTTGCGCCGCCTCCGGTGCCGTGCGCGCGAGCGGCTTCTGGCAGAACACCGCATGGCCACGTTGCAGCGCGGCGATCGCATGTTGCGCGTGCAAGGCGCTGGGCGTGGCGATGACCACCCCGTCCAGACGCTGTTGCAGCAACTGGTCGAGCGACGCGCAGGCGTGCGCGCCGCCCAGCGATGCAGCCTCTTGCGCCAAGGCAGGATCGACGTCGGCAACGGCGACCACGTCCGCGACCTGCGCATCGATCAAGGCCTGCATCCGTGCGCGCCCGATCCAGCCGAGGCCGAGGAATCCCAACCGGGGTTTCGTGACGGCAATCGA
This sequence comes from Gammaproteobacteria bacterium, assembly GCA_021324095.1. Classification (GTDB taxonomy): domain Bacteria; phylum Pseudomonadota; class Gammaproteobacteria; order Xanthomonadales; family Rhodanobacteraceae; genus 66-474. The sequence continues at coordinate 13,805 of JAJPJT010000032.1, read as the reverse complement.
ACGCGGCCAGAGGCGTACGACGGCAGCCTGATGGGTCGCGCTCACGCCGCCACCACCGCTTTCATGAAGCCGTCGGGCCGCTCGCGCATCAATTCGAACGCGCGGCCAAGATCGCGCAATGGGAGCGTGTGGGTGATCAGCGGAAACGGATCGAGGGTTCCCTCTGCCACGGCGCGCATCGCGTCGCGCAGTCCGCGCGCCTGCACTTCGGGATCGCGCTCATGCGCATTGATCACGTCGAGGCCACGCCAGTTCCATTGCTGCATGTCGACTTGGCGCGGGCCGTCCTGGTGGTAGCCCGCGATCATCAGCCGGCCGCCTTCGGCGCACAGGGCCGAAGCGAGGTCCAGGGTCGCCTGTTCGCCACCCGCTTCGATCACGCGTGGACAGCCGGCGCCCCCGGTGAGTTCCAGCACGGCGCCCACCGCCGCATGGCGGTCGGCGCTGTCCAATGCGCAGGCAGCACCGCAGTGGCGGGCGAACTCGCGCGCCCAGGCGCGGCGCGTGAGCGCGATCACCCGCGCTCCCGCGTGCGCCGCGCCCTGCACCAGCAACGCGCCCATGAATCCGATTCCGACGATCGCCAGCCATTGCCCGACCTGGATGTCGCTGCGCCGCAGGATGTTCATCACGCAGGCCAGCGGCTCGCCCGGCAAGGGACGATCGCCGACCTCGTCGGGAATCCGCGCCACCATCGAGGCCGGCGCGAAATCGTGGGTGGCGTAGGCGTGCTGCGACAACAGCGCGACACTGTCGCCCACCGCGACGTCGGTTACGCCGCCGCCCACGGTGATGATTTCACCCCAACCCTCGTGTCCCGGGGCGCCGGGTTCCAGCGGGTAGCGGAACCATTCGCGCCCTTCCCATACCGGCATGTTGGACGCGCACACACCACAACCACGCAGCCGCACGAGCACCTCGTTCCACACGGGCGCGCGCAGGTGCGCTTCGGCGACGCGCATGGAACCGTTGCCGCAGAAGACCGCCTTCGCGGCGGCGATACTGACGCACTCGCGTTCCAGAAGTTGCGCGTTCATGCGGCGTGCGCTCCGACGGTGGCGATTTCCTCTTCCGCCGATTCCTGTGCGAGCCAGCGGAACAGGCGCTCGATGCCCTCCTTGGCTCCCACGCGGGGACGCCAGCCGGTCGCGGCGCCGAAGCGTCGCGTGTCCGCCACGAACCAGCGCTGGTCGGCTTCGCGCCAGCCTTCCCGCAGCACCCGCGGTAAGCGTCCGTGGAGCGCAGCGATTTCTGTCAACAATTCCTGCAGGCTGATGGTGTTGTCCGGGCCGCCGCCCATGTTGAACGCGCGTCCGCGCAGGCTTTCGCGATCCTCGCCGCACATCAGCAGTGCGTCCACGAGATCGTCGACGTACAGGATGTCGCGCACCTGCAGCCCGTCGCCGTAGATCGTGATCGGCCGGCCCTGCATCGCGCGCAACAGGAAATGCGCAACCCAACCCTGGTCCTCGTTGCCGCACTGGTGCGGGCCGTAGATGCAGCTCATCCGCAGCACCACGGCGGGGATCCCGAAGCTGCGGGCGTAATCGAGGATGTACTGGTCGGCGGCGCCTTTCGAACAGCCGTAGGGACTGCAGAAGTCCAGCGGACGCGTTTCGTCGATGCCGTGCCGCCGCACCTCGTCGTCTTCCGGCTGGTAGCGCGTCGCCGTGGTCGACATCGCGATGTCCGGAAGTCCGCCGTAAACCTTGTTGGTGGACGTGAACACCAGCGGGATGCGCCGGCGCGCGTGGCGGATCGCTTCCAGCAGATTGAGCGTGCCGCGCAGGTTGATCTCGAAATCGTTCAGCGGATCTTCCAGGCTCGAGGTCACCGCGACCTGGGCGGCGAAATGGAAAACGCTCCCGGCCCGCTGCACCGCGTCGTGCAACGCCCTCGCCTCGCGCGTATCGGCGAGGCAGGTGCGCAGCCGCGAGCCGCCGCGCCGCGACAGCCAGCGCAGATTCTCGGCCACGCCGCGGCGCGACATGTTGTCGAACACGATCACCTCGTGACCGAGGTCGAGCAACCGCGCCGCCAGATTGGTACCTATGAAACCGGCGCCGCCGGTGATCAGGACCGGATCGTCGATGCGCGGTGCGAAGACTTCGGTGTTCACAGCCTGAGGCCCCGGTGCGCCAGTTCCCTGCTCGCCAAATCCGCCCGATCCTGCGCACTCTGGGTTCGAATCCATTCCACCAACTCCTCGAGCCCCTGTTGCAGCGAAACACGCGGCGCGTAATCCAGCACCATGCGCGCCAGCGTGATGTCGGCGAAGCAATGGCGTATGTCACCCACCCGGAACTGCCGCGTGACGTCGGGCGTGATGTGGCTGCGGCCGAGCGCCTTGCCCAGCGCGGCGGCGATGTCGAGCACCGTCGCTGCCTGCCCGCTGCCGATGTTCAGTGCGTGCCCGGGCGCACCGGGCGATTCCAGCGCCAGCCGGCACGCGCGTGCCACGTCGTGCACGCTGACGAAATCGCGGCGCTGCAAGCCATCCTCGAACACCACGGGCCGGCGGCTGTTGAGGTAACGTGCCGCGAAGATCGCCAGCACGCCGGTGTAGGGGTTGGACAGCGCCTGCCGCGTGCCGTAGATATTGAAGAAGCGCAACGCCACGGTCGGAATGCCGTAAGCCTCGCCGATCATCAGGCACAGCTTTTCCTGATCCAGCTTCGACAACGCGTATACCGACGCGGGATGCGGCGCCTTGGATTCGGGCGTCACCAGCGGGACCAGCGCTTCGCCGTTCGCGCCGCGTACTTCCCACTGTCCCTGACGCAACTGGCTGCGCGAACGTTCCGGCGGCGCCACCAGGTTGCCGCCGTCGTCGCAGTAAAGCCCCTCGCCGTAGATGCTCATGCTGGACGCGACGACCAGCCGCGACACCGGCTCGCGGCTCAGCGCCTCCAGCAGCACCGCCGTACCGCGGTTGTTGACGTCGGTGTAGCGCTCGATCTGGTACATGCTTTGGCCGACGCCGACCGCCGCCGCGAAGTGGAACACCGCATCGACGCCGCGCAGCGCGCCGTGCACCGCATCGGCGTCGCGCACGTCGCCGCGCACCAGTTCCACCTCGGGATCGAGATAACCCGGCCAAACGCCGTCCGGGCCATGCACCTGCGGGTCGAGATTGTCCAGCACGCGCACGCTGTAGCCGTGCAACAACAATTCGTCGGCAAGATGCGATCCGACGAATCCCGCACCCCCGGTGATCAGCACGCGGCCGGGCGGCCCGGCTCCGTCGCGCCCGGTTTCAGGCAATGGCATTGCTGGCCTCCGGCGGTGGCTGTTCGAGGTGGCTGAGCGTCCGGTCGAACCAGGCGATCGTGCGTTTCAATCCGGCATCGAGCGATACCTGCGGCTTCCATCCGAGGGTGCTGCGCGCCAGCGTGATGTCGGGACAGCGCCGGGTCGGGTCGTCCACCGGCATCGGCCGGTGCACGATCCGCGAGCGCGAGCCGGTGAGTTCGATGATCCGGCGCGCGAGTTCCGCGACGGTCACCTCCTCCGGATTCCCGAGGTTCATGGGGCCGGTCAGCTCGGCCGGCGCCGCCATGAACTTCACGATCCCGTCGATCAGGTCGTCGACGTAGCAGAACGAGCGTGTCTGGCTGCCGTCCGCGTGCACCGTGAGCGGCTGGCCGCGCAAAGCCTGCACGATGAAGTTGGAGACCACGCGTCCGTCGCCCACCTGCATGTGCGGCCCGTAGGTGTTGAAGATGCGCGCGACCTTGATCTCCAGGCCATGCATCCGGTGGAAATCGAAGAACATCGCCTCCGCGCAGCGCTTGCCCTCGTCGTAACACGCGCGCGGCCCGACCGGGCTCACCGCACCGCGATAGCTTTCCCGCTGCGGATGCATTTCGGGTTCGCCGTACACCTCGCTGGTGGAAGCCTGGAAAATCCGCGCACTGCAGGCGCGCGCTTCGTGCAGCATGTTCAGCGCGCCGTCGGTGCAGGTACGGATGGTCTTCTCGGGATCGCGCTGGTAGTGCTTGGGGGACGCGCAGCAGGCCAGATTGAAAATCCAGTCGGCCTTCCACGTCGAGGGCGACACGATGTCGTGGCGCCTGAAGCGAAATCGCGCGTGCCCGATCAGTGGAGCGATGTTGTTCAGGCTGCCGGTCGACAGGTTGTCGACGGCGGTTACGTCGAATCCCTGGGCCAGCAATTTCGTGCAAAGGTGACATCCGAGAAATCCGGCGCCGCCGGTCACAACCGCCCGCCTTCCATTGCCGGGGCTTGCATCCCAATCCTTGGCATCCATTCAGAAGCTCCTTGATTGTCCGTCGCAGCGCCCGTTTCAGAGCAAGATGCGTGCCGACCGGAACCCGCGGGCGGGGGGAACGTCCGTTGCAGCTTCAAAGTACCCGGCCGGCAACGCGTTCAGCCGTCCATGTGCCTGCGGCTGCGCGGTATTCACCAATGTGAACACCCGCGCACAATCGGGAATTGCTTACCGGCCGCGCGGCCAACCGGGAAATTTTTCACCGCGGCGCAAGGGACCGCAGGATCAGACCACAACCGCCGGCTCCGTCGGCAAGGCCGGGGCCTGCCCGGAACCGGCCAGCTTCAGCAGCGCCACCCATGACAACTCGACGCCGCGGCGGTGTCCCTTCGGGGTCAGCTTCAGCTTGTACGCATCCAGCGTCAGCGTGTACGGTCTGGAATCGATGTTCACTTCGCGCCGCAACGGCTTGTCCAGTTTGGTCACTTCATTCTCCTTGGGCGCCGCGTTCGGCGCATGTCATGCATCCAGGCAAAATTTGAGGAAGCGGATGGCGGCGCGTTCCAGCCGGCGCGGATACGCGACCACCTCCGCCGGTACGCGCTGATGCAAATCACCGGCCAGCCAGCCGCTCACGACCTGCGGACACACATAGGCCTTGCGTGCGACGGCCGGCGTGTTGCCGAGCTGAGTGGCAGCGACCGTGATCGCACGTCTGACCGCCGCACGCCTGGCCCGTTCGCCGCCGCGCGTCGGCAGGGGCGTACGCGCCAGGCAGGCGATCACGGTCAAGGTGCCCGTCCAGGTCCTGAAATCCTTGGCGCTGAATCGCTCGCCCATGGTGTCCTGCAGGTACTGGTTGATCTGCGACGCGGTGGCGCGACGGCAAACGCCGTCCTCCTCGTACTGGAACAGCATGGGGCCGGGCAACCGGTTGCAACGTCGCACCAGCCGGACCAACGGGCGATCGGCAAGCACGGCTTCGCGCTGCTGTCCGCTCTTGCCTGGGAACCGGAACGTTGCGGTGCCATCCCGGCCAAAAGTCACGTGTCGCGAGCGCAGCGTGGTAAGCCCGTAGGAGTGGTTGGCGCGCGTGTATTCCGCGTTGCCGACACGGATCGACGTCGCCATCATCACGCCGGTCATGATCGCAAGCACCTTGTCGCGCGGCAGGCCGTGAAGCCGACGATCGCGCCGAAGGCGCGCACGCAAGGCGGGCAACTGCCGGCCGAAGCGCAGCAGGCGCCGGTATTTTTTTGCGGCGCGCCGGTTTTGCCACGCACTGTGATAGCGATATTGCTTGCGGCCGCGCGCGTCGCGGCCGGTCGCCTGCAGGTGCCCGCGCCGATCTGCGCAGATCCAGACCTCGCGGTAGGCCGGCGGAATCGCCAGCGCCCGGATCCGCGACAAGGTTGCTTCGTCGCAAACGCGTGTCCCTTTGGGATCGAGATACACGAAACCGCGACCGGCTCGATGGCGGGTGATGCCGGGTTCGCAATCACTTGCATAACGCAACCTGCCGACGCGCGCCTGCCGGGATTTCCGCGGGTGCGCGCGCGTGCGGGATCCGTTCTTCCGCATGAACGATGTATGCAGCCGGTCAGTGCATCGACACCCGCTGTTGCTCGCTCTCGCCCCGCGCGTCGGCAAGCGCCGCGCTGCCCAACCACTCACGCACCCTCTGCTTGTGCGTTTCCTCGGTGGCGAGTGCGGTCCGGCATTGATCGGCAAGCTCCTTCTGGCCGGTGCTCGTGGCGATTTCCACCAGCATGTCCCAGCCATCGCTGTCGGCATCTTCGATGATCAGAAGGGAGTGCAGCGCCTGCGACAAGGTGGTGCATGGATCGGTGATGACCTTGAGCAGCCCGGAGGCCTCCACCCCCGCCACGTCTGCCGATGGCGTCATCGCCGTCGGATCGGCGCCGAGGTGTTCCAGCGTCTGCTTCATCAAGTGGAAGTGCTGCAATTCATCGTTGCACTGCTCCTCCAGCAGTTCGCGGGTCGGCCCTCCCTGCCAGGTGCCCAGCGCCTCGCATTTCACGAGTAGCGCCTCGTAAAGGCGCACGCCCGAGCGCTCGAACGCCAGGCGCTCGCCCAGCTTGTCGATGAGGGATGCGAGCCGATGACCTTGCAGCGCCTGCAATGCCGCCTCACCGACACCTTTTATCGAGACGGGTGGGGGTACCGAACCCAGCGTGTCGGCCTCGCGGGTGTATTCCTTGCGCATTTCGGTCGCGCGCAGCGAGCCGGGTGCGGGCGGCGGAGTGTCGGAAGACTTGCGCTCGAGCGCCATGCCGTCCAGCGGCGAAGCCTTCATCCCGGTACGGTTGTGGCCCATCCTGATTTCGCGTGTCTGTGTCGCTTCCATGTCGTTTGTCCTTTGGGAAACTCCCTGATTTCGCGTGATGGATTCCCGCTCGTACCCGGATCGCCGTGCGCCCACGACCCCCGAAACGACCGCTTCGCGGGCGTTTCCGCCCCTTGACTCAAGGCGCAAGCTGTCCGGAAACATTCTCGCCGTTGATCAATCGCGGTCTCCTCACGTTCAGGCCGCCTGCTTTGCATGACGGTCGGCCAATTCGGTGCCGGGCCGCCACACGTAGTTTTCCGCGACGGCATCCGAGAAGGAGCCGTCCTTGTTGAGGTAATCGCGATATTCTGCAGAGCGCGCGCCATCCTTGAATTCGCTGCGCGGCCCGATCCGGTGCCCTTCGGCGGTGTAGTCCACTTCCTTCTTGAGCACCTTGCGGACGAAGTCGCGGTGGCTGTCGTAGCCGATCATGTCGGGCAGCTCCTTGGGCAGGACCTCGGCGGGATCGCGCCGTTCGATGTCCTTGAACAAGCCGATCACGAAGTGCAGGTGGCCGAGTTCGTAATCCAGGCACCGCTCCCAGATGGCGCGGATGCGTGGATTGCCTTCGTACTGCATGCAACTGTAGTAGTTGTAGGCTTCGGTGGCTTCGTACAGCAGCCATTTTTCCAGCCAGGTTTCGCTGGGGTCGCACAGTGACCCGTACTGGGTGACGTGCTGTTCCTCGATCGAAGCGATTTCGGCGTACAGCCCGCGGGCAATCGGATCGGTGTACATCGGCCCGATCGTCAGGTAGTAGTTGCGCGTCTGGTATTCGCCGGTGAACAACGTCAGCGCGTGCACTTTCGACAGCGGGTCGGCGCTTTTGCAGTCGTAATGGTCGCGCAGGTCGTCTTGCGGATCGCGATGCTCGAAGCTGGTCGGTCGGCCGGGCAGGACGTCGGTGTAGGACTGCAGGATGTTGTTCGCGTCCTTGCCCTCGAGCCTGTCGGCCAGCGCCGAGTAGCGATAGAGGTGATCGAAATCCTCGAGCAGCCCGAAGCGGTACACCTGCGCCAGGTACTCATCGGGCTCATGTTCGGCGATGCTCGCGGTGACCTCGATCGCGACCTGCTCGTACCCGATGGTGATATCGAGCGGCGAATCGTCCGGCGACAGCAGCCAGTTCACCATGGTCTGCTGGTGGTGCTCCACGCGCCGCACACGGGCAAGCGCGCCACGCAGGTTGTCGTTGAAATGCGCGGCGAGATGCTGGAAGCGATCCGCCCCCATCTCGATGCCATTCATCAGGATGATGCGCACGCGCGTGAAGGCGTCGTCGTCCAGCTTGCTCATCGGTTTCGGCGCGAGCTCGCGCAGCGTAAAGCGCTGGCGCTCCAGTGGAGTGCCTTTCTCGTCCATGAGGTTCAGAGCCATCGGGATATTCCTCCTGAAGAACGGTGCGGCACGCCAGGCCTGACCTCCGGCGTGCCGCACCGCCATCAAACCTGCTGCGTCACGGCTGCTGCCTGTGACAGTGGTTGTACTCGGAACGCGTGATCCGGCCGTTGTGGTCGGTGTCGCATTCGGCGAAATGGTTCGCCAGCCATGGATCGCTTGCCGCGTCGCTTCGCGTCACGTAACCCTTCGGGCCTGCCAGCGACGAGAAGGTTTCGTTGCCATTGCGCGCGCCGTTGCCGCTCATGTTCATGTTTGGATTGGTTTGCGTGGTCATCGGCATGGCCGGCTGCTCGGGCTGCGGTGGCGTCTGCGGCGGCCTTTGTTGGGCACCCGCGGCACAAGCGAAAAGCAGCGCAGCCGGGACGGCGGCGATCACGGAAGAATGTCGGATGTTCATCACCAGGAATCTCCGTGGGTTTGTCGCGTGCGTGGGAACTCGACGGAAGCAATACCTGTGCCACATCCATGCGCCCGGCCGACATGCATACCCGTCGCATTCAGAAGGCGTTGGGAAATGTACCGTCGCGAATTCGCCGCGGGTCGCATTGCATTGCGCGACAAACGACGCCGCACGTGGCTCTGCGGCGCATTGCTTGGCGCTGGGGTGGCGCGAGCGAACCGCGCCGCGATTCCGCATCCCGTGTCATTACGCACATCGCACGCGCGATCTCGGCGCCTGCATTCTCCCGATTCGTGCGCCGAATCCGGCATGCACGCACGCGACTGCGCACGCCGCCGGTCGAAAGGCTTTCATGCACGAGGAAAAAATTTCGCGAAGCCGCGACGTTCACCTCGCATGAACGTCGTGCTGCTAGGCTCGTTGGATGGCAGGACGCCGAACTCCGGATCGATCATCGGCAGGGCTTGCGACCTACCGGCGCAAGCGTCGCTTCGAACACACGCCCGAACCGGCCGCAACGCCGCGAGGCCAGCGTTCGCATGCCGCGGCAGGACGGCGGTTCGTGATCCATCTGCACCATGCGCGGCGGCGCCATTTCGATCTGCGCCTCCAGCTCGGTGGCGTGTTGCGCAGTTGGGCCGTTCCGAAGGGCCCGTCCCGCGATCCGTCGGTGAAACATCTCGCCGTGCAGGTCGAGGACCACCCGCTGAGCTACGGATCCTTCGAAGGCACCATCCCGGAAGGCCACTACGGCGCCGGGACGGTGGCGATCTGGGACGAAGGCACGTGGAGCACCGAGGGTTCCGCGGCGCAGCAGATCGACGATGGACATTTGAGGTTCCAGTTGCACGGCGCGCGCCTGCACGGCCGCTGGTCGCTGGTGCGCACGCGGATGCAGGCCGGCAAGCCGCAATGGCTGCTGATCAAGGGCGACGACGAATTCGTGGTGCCGGATGACGTCGCCGACGACACGCCGCTGTCCGACTGGAGCGCGGAGCACCAGATCGAATCCAGGCCTGCGGCGCGGCGCTCCGCGCGCCACGCGAAACGATCGACGCTCCCGCCACCGGATCAATTCGAGTTCGAGCTCGCGCGGTTGCACCAGCGCGCGCCGGAAGGCGATGGCTGGCTGCACGAGGTGAAGTACGACGGCTACCGGATGCTGGCGTGGCGGGACGACCGCGACCTGCAACTGCTGTCGCGCAACCGCCTCGACTGGACCGGCAAACTGCCCGCGATCGCAGACGCCATCCTCGCGCTCGACTGCCGCGGCTGCGTGCTGGACGGGGAACTGGTGGTATTCGACGAGCACGGCCGCAGCCGCTTCGACCTGCTGCAGAAGGAATTCAACCGCGCACAGGCGCAAGCGGTGCGCTACGCGGTGTTCGATCTTTTGGCCCTGAATGGCGATGATCTGCGCGGCACGCCGCTGCTCGAGCGGAAGTCCGCGCTGTCCCGTTTGCTGGAGCCGTCCAGTTCGGGACCGTCGGCCGGCCCGCTGGTGTTTTCCGGGTACGTGCGCGGCAACGGCGAGCTGGCCCACCGGCGCGCCTGCGAAGCCGGGCTCGAAGGCGTGATGAGCAAGTCGGTGCAGTCGCCCTATCGCGGCGGGCGCGGCAACGAATGGCGCAAGCTGAAGTGCATCGATTCGGACGAGTTCGTGATCGTCGGCTACACGCCAGGCAAGGGTTCGCGCGGCGCATTGGGCGCGCTGCTGCTGGCGGAGCCGCGCGGCAAGCAATGGCGCTACGTCGGGCGCGTGGGCACCGGCATGGATACGGAAATGCTGCAACGCCTGCACGCGCAACTGAAAACCGTGCCTCGCAAACCCGAGCTGGTCGACGCACCGGACGCCAAACAGTTGCGCGGTGCGCGGCCGGTCTGGGTGCAACCCGATACGGTGGTGGAAGTCGCATTCCGTGGCCGGACCGGCGACGACTTCCTGCGCCAGGCGAGCTTCAAGGGACTGCGTCCCGACAAGTCACCGAATGATCTCCGCGACAGCGATCGCGCCGCCGAGGCACCGCGCATGCCAGCCAGGAAGAGCGTCCGCAAAACCGCGTCCCGGAAAACCGCCTCGCGCAAATCCGCCGAGCGCGGGCGTTCCGAAGGCGGACCCGAGTTTCCCCTCACCCACCCCGACCGCGTGCTGATCGAAAAGCCGCATCTCACCAAGCGCGGACTTGCCGAGTTCTACGCCGGGATCGCCGAACACCTGTTGCCCGGCGTGATCGGGCGACCGCTGTCGCTGGTGCGCTGCCCCGACGGCGCAGGCCAGGAATGCTTTTTCCAGAAGCACCCGATGACCGGCATGCCGGACGCGATCCGCATCGGAGATGCGCGCGCCGCACGCGGCAGCCGCCAGCAGTACGTGTACGTGGACGACATCGAGGGCGTCATCGGGCTGGTTCAGATGAACGTGATCGAGATCCATCCATGGGGTTCCACGATCGCCGATCTCGAACATCCGGATCGCCTGGTCTTCGATCTCGATCCCGACAGCGGCGTCGAATGGCCGCGCGTGCGCGACGCGGCGCGCATCGTCCGCGAACGCCTGCAGGCGGTGGGCCTGGAAAGTTTCCTGCGCACCACCGGCGGCAAGGGCCTGCATGTGGTGGTGCCATTGAATCCGCGCCCGGATTGGGAAACGGCCAAGGCGTTTGCGCACGCGCTGGCGCGCACGCTGGAGCAGAACTCGCCGCAGGACTTCGTGTCGGTCGCGACCAAGAACCGTCGCACGGGACGCATCTTCGTGGATTACCTGCGCAACGCGCGCGGTTCGACCGCGGTGGCCTCGTACTGCGTGCGGGCACGGCCCGGCGCCGGCGTCGCGACACCGCTGGGTTGGGACGAGCTTTCGCGCATACGTTCCGGTGCGCACTACACGGTCAGCAACATCGCACGCCGGCTCAAGACGTTGAAACAGGATCCCTGGCAGGGGTTCGACGAGGTGCGTCAGGCATTGCCGGGATCGTAGGGTGGGTTTCAACCCGCCGATGAGCATGGGCGGTCAAGGCCGTTCAAGGCGGGTCAGGACCCGCCTACATCGTGAACAAGGAGAATCGAAATGCCTAGACCCATCTGGAGCGGCACCATCACTTTCGGCCTGCTCAACATCCCGGTGCAGTTGATGCCGGGCGAGCGTCAGAACGACCTGCACTTCCGCATGCTGGATTCGCGCAACAACGCGCGGATCCGCTACGAACGCATCAACGAGGAAACCGGCGAAGAGGTGCCCTGGAAGGAGATCGTGAAAGCCTTCGAGTACGACAAGGGCAACTATGTCGTGTTGGACAAGGAGGACTTCGCCAAGGCGGCGCCGGAATCCACCGAGTCGGTGGACATCGAAGCCTTCGTGGATGCAGGCGACATTGGCCCTGAATATTTCGAGAAGCCGTATTACCTCGTCCCGGCCAAGAAGGCGGAGAAGGGTTACGTCCTGCTGCGCGAAACGCTGAAGCGCGTGAAAACCGCCGGGCTCGCCCGGGTGGTGATCCGCACCCGCGAATACCTCGCGCTGGTGATGCCGCGCGACAACGCACTGCTGCTGATGCTGCTCCGTTATCCGCAGGAAATCGTACCCGAAGAGGAATACGTGTTCCCCGACAAGAAAATTTCGGCCTACCGCGTCAACCAGAAGGAACTGGAGATGGCCGAGGCGCTGGTGAAATCGATGGTGGGCAAGTGGAAGCCGGATGAATACCACGATGATTTCCGCGAACGCCTCACGAAGGTCATCGAAGCGCGGATCAAGGCCAAGGGCGTGGTGCGCGCGCCGACCGAAGAAGCGGCGATGCCGAAGAACGCGTCCACCAACGTCGTGGATTTCATGTCGCTGCTGCAGAAGAGCATCGACAGCAAGCAGCGCACGCCCGCCGCAAAATCCGGCACCACCGCGCGCAGCGGCAGTCACCGCAGCAGTGCGCGGCGCAAGGCAAGTCCGCGCAAGAAGGCGGGCAAGCATTCGTGACGACCCATCTCGGGAAGCCGGAGCAGTTTCGAGCCATATATATATTCGAGTCTTCAATCTCGTCATTCCGGCGAAGGCCGGAATGACGGCTGGCTAAGCGTTCTGCTTCGCGCCCTTGGTCGCCCGCTCCGACGCCATCGCGGTCGCGACGTCACGCGGATAACCTTTTGCGCCGATCAGCAGCACGATCCCCGCCGCGAGCAACACCGCCAGCATCACGACGAATGTCATGTCCATGTTTCCGCCACCCGTATGCGCGCCGGCGGCGCCGGCGGAACCGAGCAACGCGCCACCACGCCCACCGCCCAGCAGCGCCGACAGCCAGCCGAACAGCGGCGGCGAAGCCGCCTGCGCCAGGTAGACGATGGTGGACCGCACGCCTTCCGCGCGTCCCCACAGGCGCGAGTGCATCACGTCCAGCCGCGCCGCATCCACTGGCGGAAAGGCGCCACCGAGGCCACCGGCAGCCACGAACATGAAGGGCGCCGCCGCGGCCAGATTCGGCAGCAGCATGGCTGGAATCAGCATCACCACCGCCAGGATGTAGGCCCACGCGCCCACCTGCATGCGCGCGGCCACGCGGCCCTTCTTCACCAGCCGGTCGGCGAACAGGCCCGTCACCAGCACGCCCGCGATCGCGCCCAGCCCCACCACCACCACGAACGAACTGGACGACGTCTGCGCCAGATGGAAGTGCGAGCGCATGAACACGACGACGAACGTGCGCAGCCCGGTGAAGTAGAAATAGCCGAGCGCGGAAGCCACGATCAGCATGCGGTAGCTGGGCAGCGACAGGATGTATTTCACCGCGTCCCAGATGCGCATGCGCGAGGGGTCCTCGCGCAGGACCAGCGACGCGTCGGGTTCGATCCCGTGATCGCGGACCACTTCGCGGATCCGCACGTCGTTTTGCACCGGCTTGTCCGCTTGCGGTTCGAGCCGCCCGCGTCCGCCGCGGCGTGGTTCGGGTAGCTTGCGCGCGATCATCCAAGCCAGGATGAGCCCGAGCACGGCCAGCACCTCGAACGGAGCGCGCCAAGACAACGCCGCGACGTTGCCGGACATCAGGAACCCGATCGCGACGCCGATCAGTTCGCCGGAAATGATGTAGCCGTAGATGCGGCCGCGCTCGCTCGCATGGAAGCAGTCCCCGACGAGCGAAGCGATCGCGGGCGATCCGATCGCCATCACGATCCCCAGCGCCAGCCGCGCCGCAAACAGTACCTTGTAAGAGGTCGCCAGGCCGCACCAGATCATCGCCAGCGACCACAGCACGATCCCGGCCACCAGCAGGTTGCGCCGATTGAAACGGTCGACGAGGACGCCGAACGGCAGGGTCAGCAGCGCGCTTGACGCGACCGTCACCGCCACCAGCAAGCCGATCTCCACATTGTTGATGTGCAGGGCCGGCTCAGTTGCGCCGCGACCGCGCCGAGCGTCGCCTTGTCAGCCG
>JAJPJT010000128.1 GCA_021324095.1 Gammaproteobacteria bacterium | reverse complement strand
GCGGTCCTCGATGGCTTCGACACCTTCAAGACTGCGCCATGCGCGCAACGTTCCTGCCAAGTCCCTGATCCGATTGGCGGAATCGTGGGGAAACCTCAGCACCAAAGCACGCCCCGCACGACGGTTTCGGCAACGTCGTGTTGCCGAAACTTCCCTGTGCTTCTCGCGCCAAGCGGGCCGGCGCGAACTCGCGCATCCCTGCGCTCGAACATCCGCGCCTTGCTCCCGCTTGGCGCTGCGATGCTCGGCGCCGTGCAAGGGCGCAGGGAAAGCCAGCTTCGTTGCCGGCCATCCATGGCCTAACACTGGATGCTGAAAAACGAACCAAACTCCAATTAACTTGGCCAGTAAACCTTGCGCAACGGAATCAGCTGTTTGGCGTCGGGGTCCATCTCTTCGTAATGATCCAAAATCGCTTCCACAAGATCATCGAGATCCATCAAGGTGAGCGGGATGCTTGCGCGGTCAGCCTCATAGCGAGCATCTTTGCTGAATCCTCCCGTGCTTACGTACAGGCCTTTGTCATCCTTGTGTCGGCCGCCGAGAAAGCTGCGGACCTCTGCTGAACCCATTTGGCTTCCTGGCCGATGTTTGACCTCGACTACGATTCGAGGATTCGACAACCCAAGCCCGTCCGGCGACGCAACAATATCCTTGCCCCGGTCCGCACCCGTTGGCGAGACCCGCGTCTTGTAACCCATGGCGCGCAACAACCCCGCAACCAATTGCTGCATGTCGTCCCACCCGAGCTTCGTTATTCGATCCTTGGTCAGTTCAAATGCCTGGTTCTGGTTCTCCTTGTAGAGCTCGTCCAGTGCGACTGTATCCTCATCTGGCGGTGTCGCCTGCGGTTGAACGTTGCCCGTCATGCCCTCTTTCAAACGTTGCTTGATCTCGTCCGCGACATCCGGCGGCACCAGAAACAACGTAGAAATTGCGCCAAGGCTGTTTTTCGCCGAGAGCGTCAGCAAATCCCGCGGCACACGACCGGTCCACTCAACATCGCGCACGTTCGGGTCGTTTTCGATGCGATGGGGCTCGTACTTGTATTCGCCGCGGATCTCGCCGACGAGATAAACCCGTTGTTCGGGGGAGTAGGTGATTACGCCATCACCCACCCGCATTTCGCGTACGAATCTATATGCCTGTCCAGCGGAGGCAGCTGTTTGGGCACGGGTATTGTTTGGATATGCCGCAGCTGCGGCGATTGCGAAGTCGTCGCGGCTCCTGAGACGTTCCATGTTCCCCATGTCGGTCCACCCGATCGCAACCATCGATTCCGATTCGAATTGGTCGAACAGGATGCCGCCGCGCTCCGCACGAACCATCCACATATGAGTCATTTCGTTCCCCTAGGCGCCATTCGGCACTGAACATCATATAAGTACGTAGGCCACGGATGGCCGGTCATCGAAGCGATCAACGCGCCGTTGCATGACGCCGCGGCGCGCAGCCGATCGCGCGAGCAAGGCGCGCATGTTCGAGCACAGGGATGTGCGAGTTCGCGCCGGCGCGCGATCGGCGAGCACCGAGGGAAGTTTCGACGACGGGACGTCGGCGAAACCGTCATGCCCGGCGCTTGGCTTTGCCTACTTTCGCCGAAACGAAAGTAGGCCGCGCGTCAGGAGACGCGCGGAATCAAGACAGGGATGTCACGCGACATTTCGCGGGTGCGTACCCTCACCCGCCCTTCGGGCACCCTCTCCCAAAGGGAGAGGGGAAAGAACTGGGTCCGGGCCTGCGCCGGGACGACAAGGATCAGCTGAGCGCCCCGTGACAGTGCTTGTACTTCTTGCCCGATCCGCACGGGCACGGATCGTTGCGGCCGATCTTGGGACCGCTGCGGACTACCGGAGCGGTTGCAACGGCTGCGCCTGACATGCCCGCTGCAGCGCCGGCCTGTTCGCCGGCTTCGGTGCCGGGTGCCGGCGGCGCGTCGTAGCCCGTCGATTGCGCGTGCTGGAATTCCATCGCGCGCGCGGCGGCGAGGCGGCGCTGCTCGGCTTCCATCGCCGCGACTTCTTCTTCGGTGCGGATGCGCACGCGCGCGAGGGTTTGCACCAGTTCCTTCTTGATGCGGCCGAGCATGTCCTCGAACAGGCGATACGCCTCGCGCTTGTATTCCTGCTTGGGATCGACCTGCGCGTAGGAACGCAGGTAAATGCCCTGGCGCAGGTAATCCATGCTGGCGAGGTGGTCCTTCCACGCGCTGTCGACCGCGGTCAGCATCACGTGCTTTTCCAGCGCGCGCATCACTTCGGGGCCGACCTGCTGTTCCTTCGCCGCGAACATTTCATCGGCAGCATCGACCACGTGCTTCTGGATCGCCTCGGCGTCGGCTTCCTGCTCCGTCTCGAGCCAGCGCTTGAGGTCGAGCTTCATCCCGAAGTCGGATTCCAGCGCGGACTGCAGGCCGGCGAGGTCCCACTGTTCATCGACCGTGTCGCGCGGCACGTACTGCGCCGCCAGCGATTCGAACACGTCGTGGCGGATGTCGCGCACGGTTTCCGAAACGTCCTCGGATTCCAGCAGCTCCGAGCGCTGGCCGTAGATCACCTTGCGCTGGTCGTTGGCGGTGTCGTCGAACTCCAGCAACTGCTTGCGGATGTCGAAGTTGTGCTGCTCGACCTTGCGCTGCGCCTTCTCGATCTGGCGGCTGACCAGGCGATCCTCCAGTGCGTCGTCTTCCTTCATCCCGAAGCGTTGCATCCAGCGGACCAGTCCTTCGCCGCCGAAGATGCGCATCAGGTTGTCCTGCAGCGACAGGTAGAAGCGCGAGGAACCGGGGTCGCCCTGGCGGCCGGAACGGCCGCGCAACTGGTTGTCGACGCGCCGTGATTCGTGACGTTCGGTGCCGACGATGTGCAGGCCGCCGGCTTCGACGACCTGCTGGTGGCGCTGCTTCCACGCGTTCCGGACGCGTTCCTTGTCGGCGTCGGTGGCGTCCGCCGGCAGTTCCGCCAGCGCGGCATCGAGGCTGCCGCCCAGCACGATGTCGGTGCCGCGTCCGGCCATGTTGGTGGCGATGGTGACCGCGCCCGGCGCGCCGGCCTGCTCGACGATCTTGGCCTCGCGTTCGTGCTGCTTGGCGTTGAGGACTTCGTGCGGGATGCCGGCCTTCTTCAACAAGCCGGAAACCAGTTCCGACACCTCGATGGATGCGGTGCCGACCAGCACCGGCTGGCCGCGCTCGTGGCAATCCTTCACGTCTTCCAGCACCGCCCGGAACTTGGGTTCGGGCTTCAGGAACACGAGGTCGGCGTTGTCTTTCCGGATCATCGGCTTGTGGGTCGGGATCACCACCACTTCCAGGCCGTAGATCGACTGGAATTCGTAGGCTTCCGTGTCCGCCGTGCCGGTCATGCCCGACAACTTCGTGTACATGCGGAACAGGTTCTGGAAGGTGATGGTCGCCATCGTCTGGTTTTCACGCTGGATCGGCACGCCTTCCTTGGCCTCGACGGCCTGATGGAGACCTTCCGACCAGCGCCGGCCCGGCAGGGTGCGGCCGGTGAACTCGTCGACGATGATGATTTCGCCGTCGCGCACGATGTAATCGACGTCGCGCTGGTACAGCGCGTGCGCGCGCAGCGCCTGGTTCAAATGGTGCACGACCGCGAGGTTGCGCGCGTCGTACAGGCTGGAATCTTCCGCGAGGATCCCGGCCTGGCGCAGCAGTTGCTCGGCGTGCTCCATGCCCTCTTCGGACAGGTGCACCTGCTTCTGCTTTTCGTCGACGTAATAGTCGCCGGGCTCTGGCGGCTCGCCAGCCAAAGGCTCGCGTGCCTGCCGCGTCATGTGCGGCACGATGCGGTTGACGCGGATGTAGAGTTCCGGCGAATCCTCGGCCGGACCGGAAATGATCAGCGGCGTGCGCGCCTCGTCGATCAGGATCGAGTCGACCTCGTCCACGATCGCGTAGTGCAGGCCGCGCTGGTAGCGCTGCTCCTTCGCCACCGCCATGTTGTCGCGCAGGTAGTCGAAGCCGAATTCGTTGTTGGTGCCGTAGGTGATGTCGGCGCCGTACGCCTCTGCCTTCTCGGACATCTCCATGCCGGGCCACACCACGCCGACCGTCATGCCGAGGAAGTTGTAGATCTTGCCCATCCACGCGGCGTCGCGCTTGGCGAGATAGTCGTTGACCGTGACGACGTGCACGCCCTTGCCGGCAAGCGCGTTGAGATAAACCGGCAGCGTCGCGACCAGCGTCTTGCCCTCGCCGGTGCGCATCTCGGCGATCTTGCCCTGGTGCAGCACCATGCCGCCGATCAACTGCACGTCGTAGTGGCGCATGCCGATCGTGCGCCGGCTGGCCTCGCGCACCACCGCGAAGGCTTCGGGCAGGATCCTGTCGAGGCTCTCGCCGCCGGCGACGCGCTGCTTGAACTCCGCGGTCTTGCCGCGCAGGTCGACGTCGCTCAGCTTCTGCAATTCGGGTTCGAGCGCGTTGATGCGCGCCACGACTTTCGAAAGCTGCTTCAGCACGCGCTCATTGCGGCTGCCGAAGACGTTCGTCAGGAAATTGGGCATCGGACTGGGGTTCGCGGTTCCGGGCTGCGGGTGAAACTCAATCGGACATCATAAAGGGGGACGCCATTCACGCCTAGAGATGGCAGTGAAACGAGCGGATTTCAAGAATCGAGACGCGAAGCGGCTGTTGTCAGAGTCAGCCTGAAGATGGGCGTGATGATGTCCGACAGCCGTGAATCAGGCCATTTGCATCGACATCGACAGCGCGGCGATCAGGGATGACCGCATTCCTATCGCCTCACGTAAGCGAGCGGGTTCACCAGCTTGCCGTCATGCCAGACTTCGAAGTGCACGTGCGGTCCGGTGGAACGCCCGGTCGAGCCCGCGTCGGAGATGATCTCGCCAGCACGCACGTGCTCGCCGACATACGCCAGCAATTTGCTGTTGTGCGCGTAACGAGTCATGTAGCCGTCGCCGTGATCGATCTCGACCACCTTGCCGTAGCCGGGCCGCACGCCTGCGTAGGTGACTACACCGGCCGCGACCGCATGCACCTGTTCGCCCCTGAAGGCACCGATGTCGATGCCGGGATGGAAGCTCTCGTGTCCGGTGAACGGATCGATGCGCTCACCATACGGCGAGGTGATGTAACCACCCTTGATCGGCATGCCCGAGGGAATGAGATCGGCGGTGACCTGGCGATCGGTGAGCAGCGACTGCAGCACACCGAGCTGCGCCTGCTGGGTATCGAAGCGATGCGCCAGTTGCTCCATGCTCACTGACAGATCGTATGGCAGCGAGCGCGCCGGCGGCACCGTCTTTTCGGGGCCGCCCATTCCGGGCGCCTGATTGAAATTGAATTCCTTGGGATCGAGCTTGCCCGCCACCACCAAGCGCTGTCCCAAAGCATCCAGCCGCGCCGAATCGGCCTGCAACTCGCCCAGCTTGATCGCCATCCGGCTGACGTCGCGCTGTGCGTTCTCGCGCACCTGCTGCAATTCGGCCTTCTGGGCGCTGATCTGCTGGCGCATCGAATCGACCTGGGCCAGTGTGCGGCTGCCGGGGCTCACGATCCACACCGCGAGGGCCGCGCTGGCGACCATGCACAGGGCCGTTCCCATTGCCACGCGCCATTGCAACCTGCGATTCGCGAGGCGTCGCTCCGCGAGCCAGGTGTCCGGAAGCGCACATCGCCGCGAACGGGCAACGAGTATCATGCCCATCTCAGTAATACCTGCGGATCATCATCGTTTGTCTCCTGCCCGACCGCTACCGCCCCGCGACACCCGCGGCCCGACACCTCTTTCGCAGTGCACGCCCGTCGCCGATCTGGCCGCACGGGCACGTGAACTGGACCATCTGAGCCAGCGGATTGTTCCGCTACTGCCCATACCGCTCCGCGACCATGTCCGTCACGCCGGCCTGCGCAACGATCGCGTCCTGCTGCTGGTCGAGTCGCCCGCATGGGCCACGCGGGCACGCATGGACCAGTCGCGCATCCTCGCTGCCGTGCACAGCCTCGGCCTGGCCGCGACCTCCGTCGCTGCCAAGGTGATGCCCCTCCCGGCATCCCACGGGGACTCCGCCTCCGTCCGATCGCCTTCGCCGCGTGCCGCGAAACACATACGCGCAGCGGCGATGGCCATCTCCGACCCGGACCTGCACGCCCTGTTCCTGGAACTGGCCGCGCTCGCGGAAAGTCCGAAGACCACGTGACGCTGCAGGCCGACTCCGCCCCTCGCTCCGTCGGCGGAAGCAGACGTTATAGCACGGACCGCATGATTTGCGCCCCCCAAAATCAGAAAAAAGTCACAAATCGGGAAGGCGGCGGCGGAGCGGCCGCGCCATGGCGTCCCGGCGCGAACGCCGTTCGCGGGGCTTTCAGCGGGTTTACAGGTCTACCTGTGGAAGTAGCGTTCGCGGAAAGTCGGCATGGATGCCCGTTCTGGTCTTTCCCGAAGCGAACCAGCCGCACACAAAGCAGGCGCCGCCAAACGCGGCGACAGGGAATTACACCGCCTGGGCTGGATGCGCGTACGAAATCGGCACGAGCGCGGGGTCATCGAAGGTGACTTCTTCCCACGCGGATTTGTCCAGCAGCAACGTGCGCAATAACTGGTTGTTGAGCTGGTGCCCGGACTTGTGGCCGAAGAACGCACCGATCAGGCTGTGGCCCAGCAGGTACAGGTCGCCTATCGCGTCGAGGATCTTGTGCTTGACGAACTCGTCTTCGTAGCGCAGGCCGTCTTCGTTCAATACGCGGTAATCATCCAGGACGATGGCATTGTCCATCGAGCCGCCCAGCGCGAGGTTCTTTTCGCGCAGCATCTCGATGTCGCGCATGAAACCGAAGGTGCGCGCGCGGCTGACTTCCTTGACGAAGGAAGTGGTCGAGAAGTCGATCTCGGCGCGCGAGGCGCGGCGCGAAAAAATCGGGTGCTGGAATTCGATCGAGAAGCCAACTTTGAAACCGTCGAAGGGCTCGAACTGCGCCCATTTGTCGCCGTCCTCGACCTTGACCGGCTTCTTGATCCGGATGAAGCGCTTCGGGGCGGACTGTTCCTCGATGCCGGCGGATTGCAGCAGGAACACGAACGGGCCCGCGCTGCCATCCATGATCGGCACTTCCGGCGCGGACAAATCCACATAGGCGTTGTCGATACCGAGGCCGGCCATCGCCGACATCAGATGCTCCACCGTGCCGACGCGCACGCCTTCCATGACGAGCGTGCTGGACAGGCGCGTATCACCCACGTGTTGGCAGCGCGCGGGGATGCTGATGGGTTCCGGAAGATCGGTGCGGCGGAAGACGATGCCGGTGTTCGCCGCTGCCGGACGCAGCGTCATGTACACCTTTTCTCCCGTGTGCAGGCCCACGCCAGTCGCGCGGATCACGTTCTTGAGCGTGCGCTGCTTGATCATTTTTCGTTGGAATCCTGTTAGGACAACGCTAAAACGTAGGCGATGCTACCACGGTTGACAGCCCGATTAAAGTGGACTGATCCGTTTAGTTAATCGCAGAATGATGCGTGGCGTGACACTCATCACAGACCTTCCGACCCGTCCCCGAATTCGGTGCCACGGCGACTAGGGACCGCAGCGTGTGCCCCAGGTTCCCTTCTTCGCCGGTACTGGCGAAAAATCGTCCGCATTGTCCGGAGCGAAGGCGGGCGTTTACGCGATGCCAGTGGCATCGCGTGCCCGTCGTGAACTGCCGGCGGACGGGTATCCCGGCAGTTCACTTCGGCGCAGCGATCAAGAACGATCGAACCTAATCAGCCTGGCGGCGCAGGAACGCCGGGATGTCCAGGTAATCGTCGCCCGTCGTCGTCTCCGGAGCCGGCTTGCCGGCCGGCGCAGCACCCGCGGTTCGTCTGCCGACTGGCGCGCCCATGGGCTCCAGATCGGCCGAGAAGCCCACGATGCCGTTGTCGGTCCCGGTGCGGAGCACCCGGCGCGGCTGCGGCATCTCGATCGTTTCCGGCTTGGCAACGGGCCGCAACTGCGGCTTGGCGGCGCGATTGAGCCCGGTCGCGACCACCGTCACCCGCACATCGTCGGACAGGTCGGGATCGAGCGCGGTGCCCAGCACCACCGTCGCATCCTCGCTGGCAAAGTCGTGCACGACCCGGCCGATCTCGTCGAACTCGCGCATCGTGAGGTTCGGACCGGCGGTCACGTTGACGAGAATGCCGCATGCGCCCGACAGGTCCACGTTCTCCAGCAGCGGGTTGTTGATCGCCGCCTCGGCCGCGGCCTGCGCGCGGTCGTCGCCACGGGCATTGCCGGTACCCATCATCGCCATGCCCATCTCGCTCATCACGGTGCGCACGTCGGCGAAGTCCACGTTGATCAGGCCTGGACGGGTGATCAGGTCGGCGATGCCCTGCACCGCGCCCTGCAGCACGTCGTTGGCGGCCTTGAACGCATTCAACAAGGTCACTTCGCGGCCGAGCACCGTCAGCAGCTTCTCGTTCGGCACCGTGATCAGCGAGTCCACCGACTGCGAGAGGTCCTCGATCCCCTTCAACGCCACCTGCATGCGCCGACGGCCCTCGAACGGGAACGGCTTCGTGACCACCGCGACCGTGAGGATGCCTTTCTCCTTGGCGAGCTGCGCCACCACCGGCGCCGCGCCGGTGCCGGTGCCGCCGCCCATGCCGCAGGTGATGAACACCATGTCGGCGCCGTCCAGCACCTCGACGATCCGGTCCCGATCCTCGAGCGCGGCCTGCCGGCCGATCTCGGGATTGGCGCCGGCGCCAAGACCCTTGGTCACCGTTTCGCCGAGTTGCAGGGTGGTGCGTGCGCCGGAGCTTTTCAGCGCCTGCGCGTCCGTGTTGGCGCAGATGAATTCCACGCCTTCGATGGCTGAATTGACCATGTGGCTGACGGCGTTGCCGCCACCGCCGCCGACACCGATCACCTTGATCACCGCGTTGGGTGCGAGTTGTTCCACGAGTTCAAACATTGCCCGTCCTCCGTACTGCTGTTGTCATGCTGCTGATGTCATGCTGCCGATGTCATTGCTGACGATGGAACGCCGCGCCATTTCGGCGGGCCGCCCCTCGCGGGGCTCGACGGCACCACGGTGCCGTCCATGGATCGCGTCTCGTCCCGAGGCGCTGTCCAAATTCGTCGCGGGCCAAGGAGAGCCCGCCGCGAATCAAGCAATTCCATTGCTTGATTCGGCGAAGCCGAGTACGGACAAATCCGCCGGGAGCGGATTTGGACAGCCGCAGGCTGGCCCGCAGGGCTTGTTCCAGGGATGGAACAAGCACATGTGCCGACTCGGGTTATTCGAACAACCATCGATGACCTGTTCAGACCCATCAAAAATTTTTGTGCAGCCAGCCCTTCACCTTGCCGATCGCGCCGAACACGCTGTCGCCGACCGCACCGCCGATCACTCGATCGCTGGCCTGTACGCGCGAGCCGTGCAGCAGCAGGCCGAGTCCGGCGGCGTTGGCGGGCGTCGCGATCACTTCGGTCGCGCCCGTGACGTGTTGCGGCACGCCCAGGCGCACCATCTTGTGGAACACCTCTTCGGCCAGGTACAGCGCGCCTTCGATGCGCGCCGCGCCGCCGGTCAGCACCACGCCTGCCGCGAGCAGGTTCTCGTAGCCCGAGCGGCGCATCTCGTCCTGCACCATCTCGAAGATTTCCTCGTAGCGCGCCTGGATCGACTGCGCCAGCGCCTGCCGCTGCAGGCGCCGCGGCGGACGCTCGCCCACCGAGGGCACCTGGATGGTTTCCTCGCCGCGCGCGAGTTGCGCGAGCGCGCAGCCGTACTTCACCTTGATTTCCTCGGCGTTCGCGGTGGGCGTCTGCACGTACTGCGAAATGTCGGAGGTGACCTGGTCGCCGCCCACCGGCAGCGACTTGGTGTAGCGGATCGAACCGTGGGTGTGGATCGCGATGTCGGTGGTGCCGGCGCCGAGGTCGACCACGCACACGCCGAGTTCACG
>JAJPJT010000085.1 GCA_021324095.1 Gammaproteobacteria bacterium | reverse complement strand
ATCGAACGACGCGACCAGGTCTTGATCGGACGCTTGCTGTTGCTCTGGTTCGCCGCCTCCACCTTCTTGAGCAGGTGCAAGTCGATGAATGGGCCTTTCTTGAGTGAACGTGGCATGTCGATGAACCCTTATTTGCTGCGGCGGCGCACGATCATGTTCTGCGTGCGCTTGTTGTTGCGGGTCTTGTAGCCCTTGGTCGGGGTGCCCCACGGACTGACCGGGTGGCGGCCGCCCGAAGTGCGGCCTTCGCCGCCGCCGTGCGGATGGTCGACCGGATTCATCACGACGCCGCGCACGGTCGGACGTATGCCGAGCCAGCGCTTCGCGCCCGCCTTGCCGAGCTTCTTGAGGCTGTGCTCCGAATTGCCGACTTCGCCGACGGTGGCGCGGCACTCGACCGGCACCTTGCGCATTTCGCCCGAACGCAAACGCAGCGTGGCGTAACCCGATTCGCGCGCCACCAGTTGCGCGGACGAGCCGGCGCTGCGCGCGAGCTGCGCGCCCTTGCCCGGCTTCATCTCGACGCAGTGCACCGTGGTGCCGATCGGCATGTTGCGCAGCGGCAGCGTGTTGCCGTCCTTGATCGGCGCATCGGTGCCGGCCATCAGTTGCGCGCCGAGCTGGATGCCCTTGGGCGCGATGATGTAGCGTCGTTCGCCGTCGACGTAGCACAGCAACGCGATGTGCGCGGTGCGGTTGGGATCGTATTCGATGCGCTCGACGCGGCAGGCCACGCCTTCCTTGTCGCGCTTGAAGTCGATGATGCGGTAATGCTGCTTGTGCCCGCCGCCGCGATGGCGCACGGTGATGCGCCCGAAGTGGTTGCGGCCACCGGTCTTGGACTGGACTTCAGTCAGCGGCGCGTACGGGTCGCCCTTGTGGAGACCGGCGGGCGCCACGCGCACCATCCCGCGGCGGCCCGGCGAAGTCGGTTTGGGTGTGATCAGTGCCATCTGGATTGCACCTCTTTCGTTCAGGCCCGGCCCGCGGCGACGTCGATGCTCTGGCCTTCGGCCAGGCGTACATACGCCTTGCGGACGCTGGCCTTGCGACCGGGCTTGAAGCGGCACATCTTCAGCTTGCCCTTGACGTTGGCCATGTTCACCGACACCACGCTCACGTCGAACATTTTTTCGACCGCGGACTTGACGTCGGCCTTGGTGGCACCGGGCGCCACCGTGAATACGTACTGGTTGTGCTCGGAAAGGCGGGTGCTCTTTTCCGAAACGTGCGGCGCGCGCAGCACCGAGAGGATCCTTTCACCGCTCATGCCAGCCACTCCTCGACCTTCTTCACCGCATCGACGGTGATGACGACATGGTCGGCCGCGGCCAGCGCGACCGGATTGATGCCGTCCACGTCGATGACATCGACGATGTTGGGATTGTTGCGCGCGGCGAGGTACAGCTTCTCGTCCACCGCCTGCGTCACGATCAGGGTGCGGCCCCTGGCTTCGATCTCGCCGAGCTTGCCGGCCAAAGCCTTTGTCTTCGCCGCATCGATCGCAAATTCCGGGACGACCTTGAGGCGACCCTGGCGGTTCAACTCCGCGAGCATCGAGCACAGCGCGCCGCGGTACATCTTGCGGTTGACCTTCTGCGCGAAGTCGCGCGGCTGCGCCGCGAACGCGCGCGCGCCACCGACGAAAATCGGCGCACGATAGTCGCCGTGACGGGCACCGCCGCCCTTCTGGCGCTTGAATTTCTTGGTCGTACCCGACATGCGGGTGTGATTGAGCTGCGCCTTGGTACCGGCGCGACCGGCGTTGCGGTAGGCCACCACCACCTGATGCACGAGATCCTCGCGGAACGCGGCGCCGAAGATCGCTTCGGAAACCTGTACCGGACTCGCGCCAATCACATTCAGTTCCATGATCGATTCCTCAACCCTTGGCCGCCGGGCGGACGACCACGTCGCCACCGGTCGCGCCGGGCACCGCGCCCTTCACCGCGATCAGGTGACGCTCGGCGTCGATGCTGACCACTTCGAGATTCATTGCCGAACGATTGACGTTGCCCATCTGGCCGGCCATCTTCTTGCCCGGGAATACGCGGCCGGGCGTCTGACGCTGGCCGATCGAACCCGGTGCGCGGTGCGACAGCGAGTTGCCGTGCGTGGCGTCGCCCATCGTGAAGTGATGGCGCTTGATCGTGCCCTGGAAGCCCTTGCCCTTGGACACGCCGGCGACATCCACGATCTGGCCGACCTTGAACACGTCATCGACCTTGATCTCGGCGCCGATCGCGTACTTGGCGGCGTCCTTGTCGGCGAGGCGGAATTCCCACAGGCCGCGACCCGGTTCCACCTTCGCCTTGGCAAAGTGGCCCTTGGGCGGCTTGCCCAGCAGCGAGGCGCGCTTGGCACCCGCGGTGACCTGCACCGCGACGTAGCCGTCGTTGTCGGCGGTCTTGACCTGGGTGACGCGGTTCGGCGTCGCCTCGATCAAGGTGACCGGCACCGAGCGGCCGTCTTCGGTGAAGAGCCGGCTCATGCCGCATTTTTTTCCGACGATTCCAAGAGTCATGATGTTTCTCGCATTACTTCGAGATTCGGGATTGGAGATTCAGGATTCGTAGAAGCTGAGGTTTGCATGCTCTTGCTCTTCCGAATCCCGTCTCCCGAATCCCTAATCGCGGCTTCACCCAAGCTTGATCTGCACGTCCACGCCGGCGGCGAGGTCGAGCTTCATCAGCGCATCCACGGTCTTGTCGTTCGGGTCGACGATGTCCAGCACGCGCTTGTGGGTGCGCGTCTCGTACTGGTCACGCGCATCCTTGTCCACGTGCGGCGACACCAGGATCGTGTAACGCTCGATCTTGGTCGGCAGCGGAATCGGACCGCGCACCTGTGCACCGGTGCGACGCGCCGTCTCCACGATTTCGCTGGCCGACTTGTCGATCAGGCGATGGTCGTAGGCCTTCAGCCGGATGCGGATGTTCTGGGTTGCCATATTCTTCTACCTTCGAAAGAGCGTTGTCGATTGTTGCAAGCGAGAGGGTTTTTCACCTTCTCGCTTCGGGGGCTAGGGGATTGGGGGCTGGGATGAAGAGCATGCGTTGCTCTTCCCCAGTCCCTCGCCCCCAGTCCCGCTTTTGCTACTCGATGATCTTCGTCACCACGCCCGCGCCCACGGTGCGGCCGCCTTCGCGGATCGCGAACCTCAAGCCTTCCTGCATCGCGATCGGGTGGATCAACGACACCACCATCTTCACGTTGTCACCCGGCATCACCATCTCCACGCCCTCCGGCAGCTCCACCGCACCCGTGATGTCGGTCGTGCGGAAGTAGAACTGCGGACGATAGCCCTTGAAGAACGGGGTATGCCGACCGCCTTCGTCCTTGGAGAGGCAGTACACCTCCGACTCGAACTTGGTGTGCGGCGTGATCGTGCCCGGCTTGCACAGCACCTGTCCACGCTCGACCTCCTCGCGCTTGGTCCCGCGCAGCAGCAGACCCGCGTTGTCACCCGCACGGCCCTCGTCCAGCAGCTTCCTGAACATCTCCACGCCGGTGACGACCGTCTTCTGGGTCGGACGAATGCCCACGATCTCGACTTCATCGCCCACCTTGATCACCCCGCGCTCGATCCGTCCCGTGACCACCGTGCCGCGGCCCGAAATGCTGAACACGTCCTCCACCGGCATCAGGAACGGCATGTCGATGTCGCGCTTGGGCTCCGGGATGTACTCGTCCAGCGCATCCACCAGCTTCACGATCGAGGGAATCCCGATCTCCGACTGGTCGCCTTCCAGCGCCTTCAGCGCCGAACCCTTGATGATCGGCGTGTCGTCGCCCGGGAACTCGTACTTCGAGAGCAGTTCACGCACTTCCATCTCGACCAGTTCCAAAAGCTCGGCGTCATCCACCATGTCCGCCTTGTTCATGTACACCACGATGTACGGCACGCCCACCTGGCGACCCAGCAGGATGTGCTCGCGCGTCTGCGGCATCGGACCATCGGCAGCCGAGACCACCAGGATCGCACCGTCCATCTGCGCCGCACCCGTGATCATGTTCTTCACGTAGTCCGCGTGTCCCGGGCAGTCCACGTGCGCGTAGTGCCGCTTGGGACTCTCGTATTCCACGTGCGCCGTCGAAATCGTGATCCCGCGCGCCTTCTCTTCCGGCGCCGCGTCGATCGCGTCGTAAGCCTTGAACTCGCCGCCGAAACGTTCCGCGCCGATCTTCGTCAGCGCCGCCGTCAGCGTCGTCTTCCCGTGATCCACGTGACCGATCGTGCCCACGTTCACGTGGGGCTTGGTGCGCTCGAACTT
>JAJPJT010000005.1 GCA_021324095.1 Gammaproteobacteria bacterium | reverse complement strand
TGCGCAAGGCTTGCGAGTTGGCTCCGGATGCCGCTTCCGCCTGGTTCAATCTTGGAGAGGCGCTGAAGCAGGATGCGAAAACGCGTGAGGCGATCGAGACGCTGAGGAAGGCGGTCAGCCTCGATCCGGCACACATCTCCGCGCGGCTTTCGCTGGCTCGCGCCAAGGCGAGCCTGGGGCAGGTCGACAATGCAGTGCGGGAATTCCGCGAAGTGATCCGGCGGGAGCCCGGGAACGCCCGGGCGTGGTTCGGATTATCGAACCTCAACACGCTGCGGTTCGATGCCGACGATGTGGCGCGGATCGAGAAGGCGCTCGCGCGCGCGACGCCGGCGACCGAGGCGCATGACTTGCTGGGTTTTGCGCTTGCCAAGGCACAGGAAGATCAAGGGGACTATGCGCGGGCGTTCGAGACGTTCCGTGTGGCGAATGCTTCCATGCGCCGGCGGGTTAAATGGGATGCGGCGGGCGAACACCGGCGCGTCGAAGCGATCCTGCGCGTGTCCAAAACCTGGACGCCGCCGCACCCGATCGACCCGGACCTGGGACGCGAAGCGATCCTGATCGTCAGCATTCCGCGTTCTGGTTCTTCGCTGGTCGAGCACATCCTTGCTTCGCATTCGGAAGTCGAGGGCGCCAACGAAATCAAGGACTTCAGGAACGTGATCGACGCCGAAACACATCGGCGCCACGACGCATTTCCGCTGTGGGTGCCGATGGCGACAGCCGGGGATTGGCAGCGCCTCGGCGAGGAATACATGGTGCGGACTGCGCGCTGGCGAGAACAAAAACCTCGCTTCACCGACAAGAACCTGATCACCTGGTACCTGGTCGGCGCCGCGCTGGCTATGCTGCCCGCAGCGCGGGTGATCATCGTGCGGCGCGATCCGCTGGAAACCTGCCTTGCCTGCTATCGGCAGTGGTTTACGGGCGACGCGGGCTTCGCCTACGATCTCGACGAGATGGCGGATTACTGCATCGACTTCATGCGCCTGACGCGGTTCTGGATCGAGAAATTCCCCGATCGCGTATTCGACCTTGAATACGAAACGCTGGTTGCCGAACCGGAACCGGCGATTCGCCGGTTGCTGGACTTCTGCGGCCTGCCGTTCGATCCCGCTTGCCTAGAGTTCCATCGCACCGAACGTACGGTGTTGAGTGCGCCGAGCGCCGCGCAGGTGAGGCAGCCGCTGCGCCGGGACACCGCGCGTGCAGCGCAATACGGCGACAAGCTGGATCACTTGCGCAAGCGTTTGCGTGACGCGGGCCTCTTGCAATAAAGGAAACACGTGCACCTCGCTGGCGCACCGGGTGCTGGCGAGCGGCTTCAACGGAACAGTTGCAGGAATTGCTCGATGCTGAGTCCGGCGTCGGCGATGATCCGCCTCAGCGTTCCAACTCTGACCTGCTTGTGGTCGGGAACAATCACCCTGGCGTAAGGGTTGTCCCTGCGCAGAATCATGTGACTTCCGGACTGCCGGCGGAACACGAAGCCGAACCTTTCCAGCGCAGTGCGAACTTCGCGACCAGAGAGGTCCGACGGGAGCTTTGCCGTGGAGGGTTCAAGCAGTTGCGTCTATTTCGACGAACTCCTTGCCGGACTCAATTGGCACGGGGTCTCCCGCTGCGCGGCAATCCTCGATGTACAACTCGATTGCTTCGCGAATGTTTGCCAAGGCTTCCGATCGCGTATCTCCCTGACTGACGCAGCCGGGAAGGGCGGGTACCTCGGCGATATAACCGCCATCTGGCTCCCGCTCGAGAACGACGGTGTAACGCATGTGATTCTCCAAGTTTCTTCGCAGATTAGCACGAAGGACTCACACGCGCCGATTCCGGAGTCGTTGCGCGTGGTGCTCCATGAAGCTTGGCGGCACGGTAGGTGGCCGCGTACGGCGTATCGGCAGTCGGATTGTGGCTGACATGCGATCATGTGCTGCACATACAAGCAGGCGAATGCCATGTCCGTGATGATCCAGGTCCGCAATGTTCCCGAGCGCGTGCATCGCACGCTCAAGGCGCGCGCCGCGTTCGCGGGGAAGAGCGTCAGTGCCTTGATTCGTGACGAGCTTGTTGCGATGGCCGCGTTGCCTTCCAAGGCCGCGCTCAGGGATCGGCTGGCGCGGAACGGAACCTTTTGCCATGAAGAAATCATCCACCGATCTTGTACGACAGGGGCGCGATGCTTCGTGAGCCGCTTCTGCACGCGAGCCGGTGAATCGCTGCCTGTGAGTCATCGTGGATACTAGCCGCCGGTGGAACTTGTCCGAGCCAGAACCAAGCTTGTCGCAGCGTTCGAGCAGGGCGATTGGCCGCGCGTGCAGCACCGCGCCGAACAGGTGCTGTCGGCTGCGCCGACCGATGCGGCCGTGCATTTCATGCTCGGCATGGCGTACCTGGCACAGCATCGGGAAGACCGCGCGGTCGTCAACCTGCGCGAAGCCTGCCGGCTAGAACCTGATCGGCCCGAGTACCTTGCGCGCTACGCCGCAGCATTGGCTGCCGCCGGGCGATCGTCCGATGCGTGTGAGGTGGCGGATCGCGCAGCGGCACTCGAATCCGGCGACGCGCTGACATGGTCTGTACTGGGAGAAATGTTCCTGCAGGTCAACGCGATCGAGTCGGCGGCGGCGGTGTTGCGTCGGGCCATAGCCCTCGCGCCGCGCGACGCGCAGTTGCGGTTCCTGTTCGGGCGTGCGCTGGAGATGCTGGGTGACGCCGCAGGTGCGGAACGGGAGCTGGAAGCGTGCGTGGAATTACAGCCGTACTATTGGCCGGCGTACCTGCGGCTCGCGATGCTGAAACGACAAACGGCGGAAGGCCGGCATTGGGAACGCTGGCTCGAGTTGCTGAGGCAGAACGACAGCAACCCCGGTGCCCAGATTTTCCTCAACATGGCACTGGCCAAGGAGAGCGAGGACCTGGGTGATTACGCGGCGGCTTTTCGGTACCTCACGAGCGGCAAGGCAGCAGCCCGGCGTACCCGTCCGCCTTCGGCCGAGCGCGATCGCGCGATGTTCGACGCGCTGCTGCGATGCTTTCCCGAGATGGACGTGCAACCGGGGCCGGGCTTTCCGTCCGCTGCACCGATTTTCATCGTAGGGATGCCGCGCACGGGCACCACATTGCTGGACCGGATGCTGTCCAGCCATCCGGATGTTTATTCGATGGGCGAGACACAAAAGTTCTCGTCAGCGCTGCAGCACGCCTCCGGCAGCCCTGTGGCGCTGCTGTCGTTGCCTGACATTGCGGAGGCCACACGCCATATCGACTGGTATCAGCTCGGTGCCGCCTACATCGAAAGCACCCGGCCGGCGGCGGCCGGCCGGCCCCGCTTCATCGACAAATTGCCGCACAACTTTTTGTACGTGGGCTTTATCGCGCGTGCCCTGCCAAACGCAAAGATCGTCTGCCTGCGACGCGGTGCACTGGACACCTGCCTGGGGAATTTTCGGCATCTGTTCGAGATGGAATCAGGTTTCTACGACTATTCGCTGGATCTGATGGACATCGGCCGTTACTACATCCAGTTCGAACATTTGTTGGCGCGCTGGCGCGAGATCGTGCCAGGTCGACTTCTGGAAGTGACCTACGAGGCGCTGGTGCGTGAGCCGGACGCGACGCTTCGCAGCGTGCTGGCATTCTGTGAGTTGCCTTGGGATTCGGCTTGCCTGCGTCCCCAGGACAACCCGGCTCCCGTTCGGACCCCCAATTCCTGGCAAGTGCGTGAGCCGGTCTATACGTCGTCCATCGGCTATTGGCGCCACTACGCGCACGATCTTCAGCCGTTGGGTGCCATGCTGGCGGAGGCCGGCATCGAGCCGAACTGACGGGGTCCGTCAACTGCCATTCGCCGCGGCCTTGCCCAGCCCGGAGCGAGCCCGAACGGGGCTTTGTGCCTGCTCGGCAGATCATGCCCCGCACCCCATTGCGGTGATGGGCGGGTTGTCAAACCTATGAAAGATAGAAGTCATGCTTCTGTCTTGAGTCTTTCCTGAATGTTGCAACCGAGTTAAGTCGGTGTTACGGTGCCAAGGCGCTGTTGAGGGACAGCGTAGACCGCGTCCGACGTAATGGAGCGCCGAACGCATTGGGGTGCGGTCATGTGTTCCGCTTGGGGAGAACGGGCCAGAGGCCGTGCCGTGCACATTTCATACTTGGGGAGCACGTCACACATGAAACACACGGTTTGGAGCGCTACACGCGGTAGAACAATCTTCCAGCGCAAGGCGCTGGCTTTGGCCATCGGTTCGTCCGTGGCTTTGGGGTTCAGCGGGGTGGCCTGGTCGCAGGCGACCACCGGCACCATTTACGGCAAGGTACCGTCGGCAACGGGCGAAACCATCCAGATCACCGGCGGTGCAGGTTTCAACCGCACCATTTCGGTGGGACCATCCGGCCAATACTCGATCACGTTGCCGGTCGGCACCTATACGGTCTCGTTGTTGCAGGACGGCAAGGTCGTTCAATCCAAAAACAACATCACCCCCGCCGCGGCCGGCGCGGTGGAAGTCGACTTCTCGGGCGCGGGTGCAACGAACGCCCAGACACTTGCGACCGTCAACGTTACTGCCAACGCCATTCCCGCGATCGACGTGACCACCACGAACCAGGTCACCACGATCACCGCCAAGCAGTTGCAACTGTTGCCCATCAACCGCAGCGTGGAAAACATCGCACTGCTGGCACCGGGCGTAACCGCGGGTGCGGCCGAACTCGGCAACGGACCGCTCAACGCGCCATTGCTGGTGTTCGGGGGCGCTTCGGTCGCAGAGAACGCCTATTACATCGATGGCATGAACGTCACGGATGCGCTCACCGGCCAGGGTGGGATAGGTTTACCCTACAACTCCATCGAACAGGTGCAGACGATCACCACCGGATATGACGCGAGGTATGGCCGCTCGGTGGGCGGCGTGATCAACCAGATCGGCAAAAGCGGTTCCAACCAGTGGCACTTCGGCGCGCGCGCGATGTGGCAACCCGCCAGTCTGCGGGATGATTACGTCAATTCGTACTACAACAACCCGCTTTATGCGACGAATCCACCGGATTCGGTCAATCCGGCCCAGGTGGCAGGTCAGCTTTACCAGTATCGCAAGGGCGACAACCGGTCGGAAACGATTTACGACGCCTACGTCAGCGGACCGATTGTTCCGGACAAGTTGTTTTTCTTCCTCTCGGCGGAAAAAGACCAGGTGAGGGGCCACGACATCGGCTCGATCGGATCTCCTTACAACACGTCTTACATCGACAATTATCCCAAGCTTTATGCGAAGTTGAACTGGAATATCAACGACAGCAATGTCCTGTCGCTGACGACGGTGCAAAGTGCGTACAAGGATTACGAGACCAACTACGACTTCGACTACGACACCAAGCAGACCGGCGCGTTTTCCGCCGATCTGCCGATCACAAAGAGGGTATTCCGGGTCGGGGTGCTCAACTACACGTCGTACATCACGGACAACCTGACCTTGAACGCGATGTATGGCAAAACGCACGGAGAATATTTCTCGGCGCAGCTTCCGTTCCCCGGATTTGATCCGACCCTTCCCGCCATTCTTCGCCCGGATCGTCAAAACCCGGCCTACACGCCGAACGGACCGGTGGACAACGCATGGGGCGGCACGTCCAACATGGGCGATCCCTCCCACCGCGACACGGTGGCCAATTACCGGGTCAGCTTGGACTACAAATGGCGAACGCACGATTTCATGGTGGGTATTGACAACATCACCACCTGGGACAAGAACGATGGCTCGATCATGACGGGGCCGGGTTATGCCTGGGATTACCGCTTCAATACTCCCGGCAAGCCGATCTCCGGCACCAACCCGAATAATCCGCCTTATGTCGGACCGCCAGGTCCCGGAGGTTACTCGGTATCGAAGTACATCTTCGTCACGGCCGCCAGCGTGCGGGTGGCGCAACGCGCTGCCTATGTAGAAGACAATTGGCAAATCACGCCCAATTTCCTGCTGAATCTCGGATTGCGTGACGATTCGTTCGTCAATTACAACCCGGCGGGCGAGCCTTACATCCGGCTGACGAAGCCGCAGTGGGCTCCGCGCATCGGATTCAGTTGGGACGTGCACGGCGATTCCACGACCAAGGTGTTCGGCAACGCCGGTCGCTATTACCTGGCTTTGCCAGCGGCGGTGGCGTTGCGCGGCGCAGGAGCATCGCTCTACACCAATCAGTATTTCACCTACACGGGAATCGACCAGGCCACGGGCGTGCCTCTGGGATTGTCACCCATTCCCGAGAACCCCGTAAGTGGGGTATCCGCCAACAACGAATACGGCCAGCCGCTGGATCCGCGCACGGTGGCGGCGCAGAACATCAAGGCCGAGTACTCCGACAACTTCGTGCTGGGCATGCAGCAGCAATTCCATTTCCTGAACACGCAGTGGGTGTTCGGGGCGACCGGCCGGTACCAGAAATTGGGCCGCATCGTCGATGACTGGGACGATCAGTACGCCATCTGCAATGCCGCCATTGCGCAAGGCTATTCGAATTTCGCGGCGAATGGCGGATGCGGCTCCACGGCAGGCTTCATCAACGGTGCCGTGCTGATCAATCCGGGTACGACACAAACCTTGCTGGTCAACGATCCGGATGGCGTCAGCCTGGATCGGGTGGTCGTCACCAATGCCGATCAGAAGTTCGACATGCCGCCCAAGCGCCACTACTACTCGCTGGATCTGTCGCTGACGCACCAGTGGGATGGCAAGTGGTTCGCCAAGATCGACTACGTGTTCTCGCGGGCGTATGGAAATACCGAAGGACCCGTGGAGTCGGATATCGGCCAAGGACGCAGCTCTGTATCGATCACGCAGCAGTGGGACTACTGGCAGTTGATGAACTACTCCAACGGCCTGCTGCTCAACGACCAGAAGCACCAATTGAAGATCTACGGTGCATATGCGTTGACGCCAGAGTGGACGGTGGGTGCGAACCTGTTCATCGCGTCCGGGCACCCCAAGACCTGCCTGGGCTACTTCGGGCCCGATCAAACGGATCCTATAAGTTACGGCAGTTCCTATCACTGGTGCGGCGGCAAGCCGGCGCCGCGCGGCACCACCGGCTTTACTCCGTGGACGCACCAGCTCAATCTCAATGTCGACTACCGGCCGGATTGGGCACAGAAGAAGCTGGATTTCAATCTGGCGATCTTCAATGTGTTCAACGAACAGAAGGCTTTGCAATACATCGCCGGCTATGGTTCGACCGGCGCATACAGCGCAACCTACGATCGACCGTATCAATTCGAAACGCCACGGTATGCGCGCTTCTCGATTTCGTACGACTGGTAAGAGCGTTCGTAACGTCTGTACTTTCCCCAACCGCCGGGCCGCGCGCCCGGCGGTTTTTTCTTGTGGAGGCGATGAATCGAGGACCGGAGGGGCTTCGGCGACTGCAGGCGCTGGCCGCCAGCTTTTCCGGTCGAGCGCGGCGAGGTTTGGCGACTGATCCTGAGTCGCTTTCCTTGCAGGTGCCGTATTCGAACCCGCCGCTAACATGGCGCGATGACCGAATCCGCGCTGGACAATCCGTTCTGGTCGTCATTGCAGACGCGGCACCGCCATATTGCGCTGGTTGCGGACGCAGCCGCGCGCTATCCGCCCGAATGCGCGCCGTTCTTCGGTGTCGCGGATGTTGACGCCGATGCCGGCGCTGCACTCGCGGGGCTGATTGGTCCCGGCGAAACCGTGTTGCTGTTGGGCGTTGCTCCGAAATTGTCCAAGGCCTGGCACCTCGAACCGCTCGGCGACCTCGCACAGATGATGTGCGCGACGCCTATTCCGGTAATCGACGGGCCCATGGTCACCGAACTGGGGGAATCGCACCGCGCGGACGTGCTGGCGCTGACGGCGCTGGTATATCCGCACTACTTCCGGCCGCGCACGATGGAGTTGGGTCGTTACTTCGGAATTTACGTTGAAGGCCGCCTCGCCGCGATGATCGGCGAACGCCTCGGCACCGACACGCACACCGAGATGAGCGCGATCTGCACGCATCCCGACTTCACCGGACGCGGCTACGCGCGCAGGTTGGCGGCCTTCCTGACCAACGACACGCTTGCGCGCGGACGCACGCCATTCCTCCATGTCAGTCATGAAAATCCTCACGCGAAATCCATTTACGAGCGGCTCGGCTACCGTCTGCGTCGCAACGTTCCGTTCTGGTCGCTGCAGCGCGCGTAAGCAGTGCATGCCGATTCGCACGAAGCTAGCAGCGATATTGAATTCGTCCGTGCCGTCCTCATGTCGTTGGTCGTCGATTCGACATTCCCGGATGATGCGATGTTGCTGGATCCGATCACGCTCGGCACCTTGAACCTGCGCAACCGCATCGTCGTGTCGCCGATGTGCCAATACTCCTCGCCGGATGGTGTTCCAACCGACTGGCATCTCGTGCACCTCGGCAGCCGCGCGGTCGGTGGCGCGGGGCTGGTGTTCACCGAGGCGACCGCAGTGTCGCCGGAGGGGCGCATTTCACCCGACGATGCGGGAATCTGGAACGACGCCCACGCGGAGGCGTGGTCGCGCATCGCGCGTTTCGTGCAAGAACAGGGCGCAGCGGCGGGCATCCAGCTCGCGCACGCCGGGCGCAAGGCGAGCACCGACGCTCCTTGGCGCGGCGGCGGCCCATTGGATATGGCGCATGGCGGCTGGGCGCCGGTCGCGCCGAGCGCGATTCCCTTCGACGACGATTATCCTGTCCCGACGGCGCTGGACGCGACGGGCATCGCCAAGGTGATCGCTGATTTCCGTGCCGCGGCGCAACGCGCGCGCGAAGCAGGATTCCAGGTGATCGAACTGCACGCGGCGCACGGTTATCTCCTGCACCAGTTCCTTTCGCCGCTGTCAAACACGCGCACCGATGGATATGGCGGCTCGCTTGAGAATCGCGCGCGGTTGTTGCGCGAGGTGATTGCCGCAGTGCGCGAAGTCTGGCCCGCGCCGTCTCCGTTGTGGGTGCGGCTTTCGGCGACCGATTGGGCAAAAGGCGGGTGGGACATCGACGAATGCGTGCAACTCGCGCGCATCTTGCGGAACGATGGCGTGGACGTGATCGACTGCTCGTCCGGCGGGACGGTGCCGCATCCAAAGATTCCGGTTGGGCCCGGTTACCAGGTGCCGTTCGCGGCCCGGATCCGCCGCGAAGCCGGGATCGCTACATCGACGGTCGGCCTGATCACCGAACCGGAGCAGGCCGAGGAAATCCTCGAGCGTGGCGACGCCGACGTGATCGAAATGGCTCGCGAGTTTCTGCGCGATCCCTACTTCCCGCGCCGCGCGGCGAAGGCACTCGGCGCATCGGTACGGGTTCCGGAGCAATACGCGCGCGCGTGGTGAATGCTGTTCTCCCTCCCCTTGAAGGGAAGGGTCGGGTGGGGATGGGGTACAAATGTTCCAACCCACCCCCACCCGGCGCTGCGCGCCACCCTCCCCCTGAGGGGGAGGGCTCGCATTGCAGAGATTATTCGCCTGGGTGATAGACGCGCGCGGTGTGCTCCTTGAGCTGATCCGGCCAGAAATACACGGTGCGCAAATCGCCGTCGGCCCAGCGATGTGCCTGATCGATGAAGTGCGGTGACTTCGGGTTTCCGCTCTGGCCGCCCACGTGGATCGCGCGCGCACTGACCTTTGGCCCGAAGTCGATCACCGCGACGAAGCTGTTGCCGCTGCGGCCGTAGTACTTGTTGGTGCCCGGCCATTTGTGCGTATTGGATGCCGCCAGCGAGCCCCAACGCGACGACGTGAACGGCACGGCGATGCTGGACCTTGCGTCATCGAAATGCGGATGGATGGCATCGTCCAGCCGCTGATAGCGGTTGATCGCGCCCCACGGCACGCCCCAGTAGCCGAAATCCCGCGTGAGCGTGTCGACCGTCTGCACGAGCGCCTCGAGCCGGGTTTTCGAATCGGCCTTCTCGGCGATGTAATCCAGCACCTGCATGTCGGTGGTGTGTGCGTCGAGCCCGCTGGCGGCGGCCCTGGCCGCGACCTCGTTCCACAAGGTGTCGCCCCATGTGACCGCGAGCGTGGTCGGGATCGATGCGATGCCCCAACGGTCATCCCAGCGGCGCAGCACCGCGATCGGGCCCGCGAGTTTCACCTTCAGCGGATCACTCGGTGGTAAGCCATCGTAATCCTTGACCAGGATCGGGATCAGTCGTGCAAACGCGGGCAGGTACGAATCGAAATCATCGGTGATGAGCTTGGACTTGGTGAATCCGCTCGCACCGGTCAGCATCTGCGTGGCGTGGATGCCGCGCGCGTTCTCGCCGAACGAATCCATGTACTGCGGAAAATCGGCGCGCTTGGGGCTGTATTTGCCGGCGGCGGAGTAGGGCCAATCATTGGTGTTCATCACCCAGCCGTTGGGCGGGTTGAACACGTTCGGCATATCCTTGAGCGGCGTCATGCCCTGCCACGCGGTCGCGGGATTGCTGCCGTCGACCGGCTTCAGGTAGTCGAATGCGTTGTCCCGCTTCGGGATGAATTGCGGCACCATGAAAGCGATTTCGCCCTTGTCGTCGGCGAAGATCGTGTTGTTGGAGGAGTTGGCTTTCAGCTCCGCCACTTTCATGTAGCTGGCGAGGTCCGTGGCCTTGGTGCGCAGCCAGCTTTGCTCCAGCGCAGGGATAGGGCGGTTCATCAGGGCTTCGGCGATCCACTTGCCGTTTTCTTCCGCGACGATCGGGCCATGCTGGGTG
The DNA here is from genome assembly GCA_021324095.1 of Gammaproteobacteria bacterium. Classification (GTDB taxonomy): domain Bacteria; phylum Pseudomonadota; class Gammaproteobacteria; order Xanthomonadales; family Rhodanobacteraceae; genus 66-474. The sequence continues at coordinate 110,096 of JAJPJT010000005.1, read as the reverse complement.
AAATACGCTGTGAAGGTGCGCGACTTTAGTGAACCGTTGTCGGCACGGTAGTGGATGGTGATGTCGCGGCTCGTGACCGGCAGTTCCTTGTCGCCGAATTTGTAGAAGTACTTGCCATCCTTCTTCGAAATGGTTTCGGCGAATTCGTCCACCGCATCGACGCCGGTCGAGGTATGCATCCAGCCGATGTGCTTGTTGAAACCCTGGTAGATGAAAAACTGGCCCCACGTCGAGGCGCCGTAAGCGTCCAGGCCCTCATCGCTCGACATCTGCGATTCGCTGCGGAAATTGAAGGTGACGTGCGGGTTGATCAGGAGCAGCGCGTGCCCGTCCGCGGAAAGTTTGGGCGCGATCGCGATGCCGTTGGAGCCGGTTGGATCGATCCATGTCGCGGGGGTGGTGCGCGCCAACGCCACCGCGGTTGTGTTGCTCGCGCCGTAAAACTTCGCGAGCTTGGCCAAATCAACGCGTTCGATATCGCCGCCGATGCTGCCTTCGGTGAACGAGAGCGCCATCCACGGCTCGTAGTGCTGGATGACCTTCGGATGCACGTCGGGATGCGTGGCGATATACCAGTTCATCCCGTCGGCCCAGGCGTTCATCAGCTTCTTCAGCCACTCGGGGCTTTTGGCGTAGTCCTGTTTCAGCACCATCGGGTTGATGAAAAGCTGGTAGCGCAGGTCGCCCCAGATCGCCTTCTCGCCTTCCGCCTGCGCGGTCCATCCCAACGCCGTGAGGTAATTCATCTGGACGCGGTTGAAATCGTCTTCGCACTGCGCGTAGATCATCCCGAACACCGCGTCGGCGTCGGTCTTGCCGTGAATGTGCGGGATGCCCCAGTTGTCGCGGGTGATCGTGACCTGCTGCGCTTCGCGCTGCAGCCGCGCGTACTCGCTGCTGTGCGGTGCGACGGGAATCTGCCACGCGGGCGGCGCAGCTGCGTTGGGGCGGACCCGCGCGGCAGCGCAGAAGGGAGCCGTCAGCAGCGTCGCGAGCAGCATGCTCGCGCAGCCGCGTGAAATCTTTGCGAAACGTGAGGACATCGGCTTCCCCTACGCGTCAGACGATCAGGCAACCTTATGCCGAATGGCGCGGCAATGGAACCGCCGTTCGTCAGGGGTTACGGTTATAGAGACAATCGTCGTTTGCGATTCCCGCAGTTCGGGCGAGGGTGACACCCCCCCCGCCGCTCCAAGGCGAGCCCCCTTCCTTTGGAAGTGGGTGAGCGCGCGCTTTTCTTCCCCCTTCCAAGGGAAGAGGGATCGAGGGGATGGTTTTTCAACCTGCCTTGCGAAGCCAAGTTTGCGTCCGACCCAGCATCGGCATGCCGATGTAGCCGCGCACGTCGAGCTTCTGGCCGTCGTCGCTCAGCGACAGCTTGACCTTGTAGGTCTTGCCGTTGTTCGGGTCGAGAATCTGGCCGCCGTCCCACACATCGCCATCCTTTTTCACGCCCCACATGATGATCATTCCGTCCACCGGCTGGTTGTGGCGTTCGCCGGAGCACTTCTCGCAGACCGGATGCGTGCCCTGGTCGGAAAACAACACTTGTTTGACCACGCCTTGCAGCGTGCCGTCCGGCTGCTGGGTGATTTCGACGATGGATTTCGGTTTGCCGGTGGCGTCGTCGACCTGCGTCCAGGTGCCGACCGGCGTGGCGTCGTTCGCGGCGCAGGTCGCGGTGGCCAGCAGCAGGGCGAAGGCTATCAGTGCGGAGCGGAGGGCGGTGCGCATGGCAGTTCTCCATGGGATGTTCGCCTAGCCTGCGCGATGCCTTGGCACAGGTCAACTCCGGCGCAGGCGGGGCGGGTGACCGGCGTCAGGGCCGGCGGGCATGGTCTGGCATACTTTCATGTTTCTTCCTGCGATACGTTCCCCGCATGACTGCAGTCACTGAAAGCCAGGTCCGCGAGCTTCTCGCGGCGATTGTCGATCCGCACAGCGGCGTTTCGCTGGCTGAAGGTGGTGCGATCCGCGCGATCGGCGTGGATGGCGACAAGGTCGCGGTCGAGCTTGCGCTCGGCTATCCCGCGAAGGATTGGCGCCATACGTTTGCCTCGGAAATCAAAGCGGCGCTGGAAGAAAGCCCGGCAATCGCGCAAGCGGCCGTCTCGGTCACCACGCGTATCGCGACGCACAAGGTGCAGGGAAATCTGATGCCGCTGCCGGGCGTCAAGAACATCATCGCGGTGGCGTCGGGCAAAGGCGGCGTGGGGAAATCGACGGTTGCGGTGAACCTGGCGCTGGCGTTGGCGGCGGAAGGCGCCAACGCGGGGGTGCTGGATGCGGATATCTACGGCCCCAGCCAGCCGTTGATGCTCGGCATCGAAGGGCGTCCTGAGTCGCCCGACGGCAAGACCATCATCCCGATGATCAATCACGGGTTGCAGGTCATGTCGATCGGGTTCCTGGTCGGCGAGGACACGCCGATGGTGTGGCGCGGCCCGATGGTGACCCAGGCGCTGACGCAACTTTTGAACTCCACCCGCTGGAAGGACATCGATTACCTGGTCGTCGACATGCCGCCCGGCACCGGCGACATCCAGTTGACGCTCACCCAGCGCGTGCCCGTGGCCGGCGCGGTGATCGTGACCACGCCGCAGGACATTGCGCTGCTGGATGCGAAGAAAGGCCTCAAGGCATTCGAAAAGGTGCAGGTGCCCGTGCTCGGCATCATCGAGAACATGGCCACGCACCTATGCTCCAACTGCGGGCACGAGGAACACATCTTCGGAGAAGGTGGCGGCGCCCGCATGGCCGAACAGTACGGCGTGCCGTTGCTGGGCTCGCTGCCGCTGGACATCCGCATCCGCGAACAGGCCGATGGCGGCAACCCGACCGTGGCCGCAATGCCGGATTCCGACCTCGCGTTGCGTTACCGCGAGATCGCGCGCAACACCGCGGCGCGCCTGTCGCTGCAGGCCGAGCGCGACATGACCGGCGTGCCGAATATTCGGGTGGTGGATGATTGACGAAGAGCAGGAACGAGGGATGAGGGGATGAGAGATGAGCAGACAGCCTGCTAGGATTGCCGGTCCCCAGTCCCTGATCCCTAGCCCCTAATCCCTCTCCATGAGCATCAAAAGCGACAACTGGATCCGTCGCATGGCCGCCGCTGGCATGATCGAGCCGTTCGAACCGGGGCAGATCAAGCAGAATGGCGGCGGCCGGATCGTGTCCTACGGCACCTCGAGTTACGGCTACGACGTCCGCTGCGCGGGCGAGTTCAAGATCTTCACCAACATCAATTCGACGATCGTGGATCCCAAGGATTTCGATTCGCGCAATTTCGTGGATTTCTCGGGCGACTGCTGCATCATTCCGCCCAACTCGTTCGCCTTGGCACGTACCGTCGAGTACTTCCGCATTCCGCGCAACGTGCTGACCATCTGCCTCGGCAAAAGCACCTACGCGCGCTGCGGCATCATCGTCAACGTGACGCCACTGGAGCCCGAGTGGGAAGGCCACGTGACGCTGGAATTTTCCAATACCACGCCCCTGCCGGCGAAAATCTACGCGAACGAAGGCGTGGCGCAGATGCTGTTCCTGGAGTCGGACGAGGTGTGTTCGACCAGTTACAAGGATCGCGGTGGGAAATACCAGGGCCAGAAGGGCGTGACGCTGCCGAAGACTTGAGAAGCATCGCTCATCTTTCCCTTCTCCCTCCGGGTACGGCCGCCATCCATGGCCAAGAGCTCCGTGGTGGCGCGCAGCGCCGGATGAGGGTTCGGGATTGCGCAGACGGGTCATCATGCCACGCGGGTGCGGACCCTCACCCGCCCCCATCGGGGCACCCTCTCCCGGAGGGAGAGGGTAAACAGCGCCAGCGCATTCAGCCGGCTTGTGGCAGACTTGCGGGTTGTGGCCGCATCACCGGCTTTCACGATCAGCCCCGGAGACCGATCCATGAACCTGCGTTCGTATGTTGTGCGCCTTGGCGGCGCGGCGATGCTGGCGACGATGTTCGCATTGGCGGGATGCAACGGCGTCGTTCGCCATGGCGGCGAAACCACCGTCAACGTGCCGCACCAGTACGACATGACGATCGGCGCGTACAAGGACAACCAGTTCCTGCTGGATGGTGCGGTGCTGAGTGCTCCGGACCTCGAAGCGCATTTTCGGTATCTGCAGGACCAGAAGCAGTTGCCGAAGACGGTGCTGTTGAAGGATTCCGACGACGCCAAGATCAACAATGCCGATCTCGAGGAATTCGCCAGCCTGCAGTTGAGCTTCCACTTCACCGGCTACGTCGAGCACAAGGGCAAGCTCACCCTGATGAGCGCGGTGGAATCGCCCAAGGAAAAGAAGAAGTAATCGACGGCCGCGAAGCGCGGCTCAGGCGACCGTGCCGGCCGCGACGCGCGTATCTCGCTGGGTCGTGAGCGCGGTGCGCACGATGATTTCCAGCGCGCGCGTGACCTGCTCGATGGGCATGCCGGCCTCGCCGTGGGCTTCGGCCTGTTCCGGCGACCACGGTACGTGGATGAAACCGGCGCGGGTGTTGCGCTGCCGGCGCAGCGCGTGCAGCAGCGCGTAGAAAACCTGGTTGCAGACATAGGTGCCGGCGGTCTGTGACAGATGCGCGGGGATGCCCGCCTCCTGCAATGCCAGCAAGGATGCCTTCACCGGCAGCGTCGCGAAGAACGCCGCGGCGCCCCCGCGCAGCACGGGCACATCGACGGGTTGCGCGCCTGCGTTGTCGGGAATGCGCGCGTCGATCAGGTTGATCGCCACCCGTTCCAGCGAAATGCCTTCGCGCCCACCCGCGAGCCCCACCGCGATCGCCACGCGCGGTTCGGTCTTGCGCAACGCATGCCACAAGACGTGCAGTGCGCGGTCGAACTCGCACGGCAACTCCACGGCGACCACCTGGTGGCTCTCGATCATCGCGCCGTCCAGCGCGCGCACCGCCTGCCACGACGGATTGACCATTTCGCCCCCGAACGGGGCGAAGCCCAAAAGGAGTGCGGTAGGTTGGCGGTGGCGGATTTCGGGATTCAAAATCGGAATACCAGCAGGTACATCAGCACCAGATTTACGATCAGCAGGATCGCTCCCGTTCGCCATTGTGCCCGAATCACGTCGTTCTGGTTGGGCAATTCCAGCAAGGCGACCGGCACGATGTTGAAATTGGCCGCCATCGGCGTGAACAGGGTGCCGCAGTAGCCCGTCACCATGCCCATCGCGCCCAGGATGGCAGGATTGGCGCCGTGCAGGTGGATCAGCAGCGGGATGCCGACGCCTGCCATCAGCACGGGAAAGGCTGCGAACGCGTTGCCCATGATGACGGTGAACAGCACCATGCCGAATCCGAACGCGATCACGCAGGCCAGAGCGCTCCTGACCGGTATCAGCATCCGCACCACGTCGGCGACCGCCGTGCCGACGCCGGTCGCCGCAAATACGCCGCCCAGCGCAGCAAGGGTCAGCGGCAACAGCGCCGCCCAGCCGAGCGTGTCGAGCAGGCGCCGGCCTTCCGCGAGCCCGGCTCCGGGCCTTGCGCGTGTCACCCAGAGTGCCGCGATCAAGGCGACGACGCAGGACAAGGCGAGCCCCGTCAAGGTCATGCGCGTCTTGTCGAACAGGTGGACGCCATCGACCACGATGTATGCGCCGAACAGTGCGACCAGCAACGTCACCAGCGGAATCAGGAGTGCCGGGCCGAACAGCCGATGGCCGAGCCGCAGTGCGTCGGCTTCGCGCTCGGCCTCGTCGCGCTCAAGGATGTGGCCGCGCATCATGCGCGGCGACAGTGCGGCCAGCGCGATCACGCCAATGCCAGCGACCTGGGCGGGAAGTGCGTGGTGCGCCGCGGTCGCCGTCAACACGAATTTGCCGCCCGCGATCAGTGCCGCCAAAACGCCCCAGAACGCCGCGTGCGACCAGCGCCGGTCGCGCAGGTTCAGCCACGCCGCGCCGGCGAGGAACAGCGCGATCAGCCAGTAGGCTTGTTCGATCGTCAGCATGATTCTTGAACACCCACTTCAACGCCGGCAAATTTTTTGACACGGATTGACACGGATGAACACGGATAAAGCATTTTTCATCCGCTTTTATCCGTGTCTAAAACGTTTGTTGGCTCATTTGCTTGCGGAACCTGGCGGCCCCGGGAAGCATCGGAAGAAACGGGCACATTTGCAATCCGGCGCGCGAACAGCACGGTCCTGATCGCATGGACGATGAAGGCCGCAATCGCCGTCGGCAGCGCCCACAGCGCGATCTGCAGCGGGTGCAATTCGATCCCGTGCTGCGCGTAGAAGCCCTGGATCAGCAGGACCGCACCCAGTGCGATGAATACGTCTTCTCCGAAAAACAGCCCGATATTGTCCGTGGCGGCGCTGAATGCGCGTACGTCGTTGCGTTCTTCCGGTTTCAGTCGCGTGCCGCGCTTTTCCGCCGCGGCTTCAGCCATCGGGGCCAGCAATGGGCGCACCGTTTGTGCCTGACCCGCGACGCTGGTCAATCCCAGCATCGACAGCACCTGGCGCAGTCCGAGGTACGCGATCAACAGGCGCGGAAGCGTTAAGCTCCGGAGCGAAGCGATCCAGTTGCGGGCGTGCTCGCGCAGGCCTGCCCGCTCCAGCACGCCGATCGCGGGCAGCGTCAGCACGAACAGCAACAGAGCGCGCTCGGAGACGAAACTGTTGCCCAGCAAAGCGAGGATCTCGCCTATGGATTTGCCCGCGGCCAGCCCGCTGACGATTCCGGCAACCACGACGACGGGAACGGGGTTGAAGCGCAGCGCGAAGCCAGCGATCACGACCAGCACGCCGAGCAAGGGCAGGTAGTGGAGCAGGACCGTCACGGCGACACCTCACGCGTCATGCAGGACGTTCCGCCGCGGCAATCCGCACTTGCGCCTTTTCCAGGGCCCGGTGCAGGCATTCGGCAAAGGCCGCTGCGTTGGCGTCCCCGTGCACGCACAACGTGTCCGCCTCGATCGATACGCTGGCGCCGCCCTCTGCGGCAGTTTCGCCGCGGGTTGCGATCGACACCGCCTGGGCGACGGCTTCATCGACCTCCTCGATCACCGCACCGGCGATCGAACGCGGCATCAGTGAACCATCCACGCGATAGCGGCGGTCGCAGAAGCCTTCGCGTTGCACTGCGAGCCCCGCGTTGCGGCCAGCGTCGATCATCGCACTGCCGGCCAGCCCCACCAGGATGAGCGTGGGATTGAACTCGCGCACCGCCGCCGCGATCGCATCGGCCAGCTCGCGGTCGCGCGCGGCCATGTTGTACAACGCCCCGTGCGGCTTGACGTGGTGCAGGTGTGTGCGGGCCGCGCGCGCGAACGCGTGCAGCGCGCCGAGCTGGTACAGCGTCTGCGCGTACGCCTCGGCGGGCGTGATCTTCATCTCGCGCCGGCCGAAACCCTGCAGGTCGGGCAGCGACACATGGGCGCCGATCGCGACGCCGTGTTCGATGCACAGCGCGACCGTGCGGCGCATGATCGCCGGATCGCCGGCATGGAATCCGCATGCGACGTTGGCCGAAGTAATCCACGGCATCACGCCCGCGTCGTCGCCCATGCGCCAGGCGCCGAAGGACTCGCCGAGATCCGCATTGAGGTCGATGATGTTCAAGAGCGGGATGGGGGATTGGGGATTGGGGAACAGCAGCATCGTCATTCCGGGGCCGCTGCGGTTTCATCGCAGCGGAACCCTGAATCCATTTTGATTTCTCACGACTCAAGGGTTCCATTGAGTCGGTGCCGGATGGTGTTTTCCAGTGTCGCGAGCGCGCGCTCGCGTTCGCGCAGCATGCGCAAGGCATCCTCGAAGGTGCACGGCGAGAAGCGTAACGCATCGCCGGGGCGGAGTTGCGCGAGGCGCGGCATGTCCACCGCGGCGATCTGCCCGATCCGCGGGTACCCGCCGCTGACCGGGCATTCCGGCCCGAAGGCGATGGGCTGCCCCGAAGGCGGCAACTGCAGCAAACCAGGTACGCAGCCTTCGCTGACCATCTCACCCAGCGTTTCCCACTCCAGGCGGGGACCGGTCAGGCGCAGGCCCACACGATTGGAATCGGGATGCACATGGAAGTCTCTTGAAAACAGCAGCTTGTTCGATGTTTTTGCCAATCTGTCGACATGTGTTCCGGGCATCAGGCGCAGGCGCTCCTGTCCGGCGCCGGCGAACCATGGACGCGGGTCTACCCGCCAAGGGGGTGCGGTGCGATCGAGCTTTGCAGGTTCCGATCGCGGTGTCGGCAGTTCGTCGCCCGATTGCAACGCTCGCCCGTTGAACGGGCCGAGGCGCGCGTTGACATCCGTGCTGCGGCTGCCGAGCACGGGAGCGACATCGAACCCGCCGCGAACGGCGAGATAGCTGCGGCACCCTGAACGCACCGCACCCAGCGCGATCCTCGCGCCCGCGGGAACCGCGAGCGGCGCCCACATTGGCTGGTCCGTATCGTCGATGTTGACCGGGATCGGCGCTCCCGTCACGGCGATCCACGTTTGCGCATGGAAGTGCAGGGTCGGACCGCGCAGGGTGATTTCCAGCGCGGCGGCATTGCCCGGATTGCCGCACAGGGCGTTGGCGATGCGCAATGCGGGCTCATCGAAGGCGCCGGCGCGACCGACGCCGAGATGGGCCAGGCCGGCACGTCCCGCGTCCTGGAAAGTAGTCAGGAATCCCGGTTTGACGACGGCGATGGTCACGCGCCGTGATCCGCCAGGCGCGCAAATTCCACCGCGTCGATCGCGCGGAAGCGCACGCGGTCCCCGGGCGCAAGCGAGCACGGCTGTTCGCGGTTGGGGTCGAACAGTGTCAGTGGCGTGCGTCCGAGCAGGTGCCAGCCGCCGGGAAGTTCGCGCGGGTAAATGCCGGTTTGCGCGCCGCCAATCGCCACCGATCCGGCCGCAACCCGCGTGCGCGGTGTCGCGCGCCGCGGGAGGTGCAACGTTGGATCGAGCCCGAGCAGATATGGAAATCCCGGGGCGAACCCCAGCATGGCGACGCTGTATTCGGCGCCGACATGGCGTGCGACGACTTCGTCAGGCGCGATCCGCGCCTGCGCCGCGACGGCATCGAGGTCGGGACCGAATTCACCCCCGTAACACACCGGAATATCCACGGCGCGAGGGGTCACGCTTGTACCGGCGCCCGCGAATTCTGCCGTGGCTTCGATCAACAATTTTTTTGCAGCCATAAACAAGCGTTCGTGCGGCGCTTGGGCGCCGTCGCTGCTCCACGTCAGCGGATCGAATCGCAACAGCAGCGTCGCGTACGCCGGCGCAACGTCGATGACACCAGGCAGGCGCGCATCGCGCAAGGCGCGCGCCGCCGCATGGACCCGTGCATTGGTCGCCGGGTCGATGCCTTCGCCGAAGCGCAGCAACATCGCATCTTCAGCCAGCGGTTCGATCGAGAAATCAGCCGTCATCGGAACGGTGCGGGAGGCGCGTTGGTGCCGCGCCCTCGCCGGTCGCCTCGCGGGTCAGCAGCGCAACCAGCCGGTCGCGTGCTTCAGGCACGTAGCGGTGCGCCGGTGCATGCCCCCAGACCGGCCCGGGCCACGCGGCATCGTGCCTGCGTCGGGCGACGACGTGCACGTGCAGTTGGTTCACGATGTTGCCCAATGCGCCGACGTTGAGCTTGTCGCAGGGGACGCGCCAGCGCAGCAGCGCCATGGCGCGGTTGATCTCACCGAGCAGGCTGATCTGGTCCGCGTTGGCCAGATCATCGAGCTCCACCAGATGCGCGCGGCGCGGCACCAGCACCAGCCAGGGGAACTGTGCGTCGTCCATCAACAGCACCCGACACAGCTTCCAGTCGGCAACGAACACCGTGTCCCTCGCGAGGCGCGGGTCCAGCTCGAAGCCAGCTTCGGAAGCGTCGCTCATGCGTGCCCGGCGAGTTCGCTGCCGAAAAACTTCATCGTGCGTTCCCAGGCCAGCTTGGCGGCATCCCTGTGGTAGACGCTTTTGTCCACGTCGCGGTTGAAGGCGTGTCCGCAGTGCTCGTACACGTACACCGGTGCGTCCGGCCAGGCTTTTCGATGCTTCTCCACGGCTTCCGCAGTGATCGAGCGGTCGTTGGCGCCGAAATGGAAGATCACCGGTGCTTTCAATGGCTGGTCGAGGTACGCGACGTTGCGCGCGCCGTAGTAGCTCACCGCGGGAAGGGCCAGTCGCTGCGCGGCCAGCAACGCGACCGTGCCGCCCCAGCAGTACCCGACTACGCCGATCCTTCCGGAAGACTTGATGGAATCCGCCGCGCTCGCGACCGCTTCCACCGCGCGCTCCAGTCCCACCTCCATCGCCAACTCCTTGCCGCGCTCCGTGCCGGTCTTGTCGTAGGCGAGCTCGACGTCGTTTTCGACGTAGTCGAAGAATGCCGGCGCGATCGCGGTGTAACCCGCGGCGGCGAAGCGGTCGGTGACGTCGCGGATATGCGGCGTGACCCCGAAGATCTCCTGTACCACCACGATGCCGCCCTTGGGCTTGCCGGCGGGTTTGGCGAGATAGGCCCCGATGCAATGCGTGCCGGCGGTGTTGAGGTTGATCCGTTCGCCCATGCTGGTTCTCCTCGAATGCAATCCCGACAGCGTACACCTGAGGCGCACACGCGAGATGCTCTCCCGAGTCCCGAGTCCCGAGTCCCGAGTCCCGAGTCCCGAGTCCCGAGTCCCGAGTCCCGCTAAAATTGCACGCTTTGCACATTCAGAGCCGCAATGTCGGTGCATCCCCCAAAAGTCGGTTTCGTCAGCCTCGGCTGCCCCAAGGCGCTGGTCGATTCCGAGCGCATCCTGACCCAGTTGAGAGCCGAGGGCTACGAGATCGTGCCGCGTTACGACAAGGCCAACGTGGTGATCGTCAACACCTGCGGCTTCATCGACGCGGCGGTGCAGGAATCGCTGGATGCGATCGGCGAGGCGCTGCACGAGAACGGCAGGGTGATCGTGACCGGCTGCCTCGGCAAGCGCGACGCGCTGATCCGCGAGGCCTATCCCGACGTGCTGGCGATCACCGGGCCGCAAGACTATGCGAGCGTGATGGGGGCGGTGCACGAGGCGCTGCCGAAGCCGCTCGATCCGTTTGTCGATCTGGTGCCACAGCGCCGCCCTGGCGAGGCGCAAGACAACGGCATCGGCATCAAGCTGACGCCGAAGCACTACGCGTATCTCAAGATTTCCGAAGGCTGCAATCATCGCTGCACCTTCTGCATCATCCCGTCGATGCGCGGGAACCTCGTTTCCCGCCCGGTCGATGACGTGCTGCTTGAAGCCGAGAAGCTGGTGCGGTCAGGCGTCAAGGAATTGCTGGTGATTTCGCAGGACACCAGCGCCTATGGCGTCGATCTTCGATACGCCGACCGCGAATGGCACGGCAAAACGTACCAGACGCGCATGACCGACCTGTGCCGCGGTTTGGGCGCACTCGGCGCGTGGGTGCGGTTGCACTACGTCTATCCGTATCCGCACGTGGACGAAGTGATTCCGCTGATGGCGGAAGGCAAGATCCTTCCGTACCTCGACATCCCGTTCCAGCACGCTTCGCCGCGGATATTGAAGTTGATGAAGCGGCCGGCGCATGCGGAAAAGACGCTTGAGCGCATCCGTGCCTGGCGCGCGGTGTGCCCGGACCTCACGATCCGCAGCACTTTCATCGTCGGCTTTCCCGGCGAGACCGACGCAGAGTTCGAGGAACTCCTCGACTTCCTGCGCGAAGCGCAACTCGACCGCGTCGGTGCGTTCGCGTATTCGCCGGTCGATGGCGCCAGGGCAAACGAACTGCCCGGTCCGGTGCCGGAGGAATTGAAGGAAGACCGGCTGGAACGCTTCATGGAAGTGCAGGCGGGAATCTCCGCCGCCAAATTGCAGAAGAAGCTTGGCCGTACATTGAAAGTGCTGATCGATGAAGTGGATGCCGACGGTGCGATTGCGCGTTCGAGGGCCGACGCGCCGGAGATCGATGGTGTGGTGCGGATCGTGAACGGCACGAAGTTGAAGCCGGGTCAGTTCGCAGACGTGCGCATCACCGGCGCGAGCGAACACGATCTGGAAGCTGTGCTGGACAGCCGTTCGCCCTGAGCGTGTCGAAGGGCTCAGCACAAACGGAGGTGCAAGCTAGCGATAGCTCACCGCCACCACCACGAAGCGCGTCTTGCCGCCCGGCAACTCGGCTTCGAACTCCTCGTCCACGCGTTTCTTCAGCGCCGCGCGCGCCAGCGGCGAATCCACGCTGATCCAGCCGCGCTTCGCGTCGGTTTCGTCGGGACCGACGATGCGGTAGGTGTGCGTCTCGCCGCTGTCGATGTTCTCGATTTCGAAACTTGCGCCAAAGAAGATGGCGTCGCGGTCCGCCGGCATGCCTTCGGCAACCTTCAATGATGGGATGCGTTTGGACAGATAACGCACGCGGCGATCGATTTCGCCGAGCTGTTTCTTGCGGTACGTGTACTCGGCGTTTTCGGAACGATCGCCTTCGGCCGCCGCTGCAGCGAGCGCCTTGACGACTTCGGGGCGCAATTCGCGCCACAGATGGTCGAGTTCGGCCTTCAGTGCGTCGAATCCGACGCGCGTGATGATGGCGGTGGAGCGGGGCGGTGACGGGCGCCAGCGGCTCATTCGCCACCTCCGCTCGCCGTCGCAAGCAACCGCAGCGCAGGGAGGTCTTGGTGTTGCGGCCAGCATCGCACGAACCGGTTTGCAAGGTGACGGGCTAGTGCCTGCATCTTGATGCGAGTGGCGCGCCGGGACGCGGGCGCACCGCGGTCGCTATTGCCGGTCAGGACTTCGCTCACGTGGCCCTCCCCGCGAGCCGGAATGTGACGGGTGTTGGATTGTATGGCGCTGAATTGGCTTGAGTCCCGGCCGGCTTCACGCTAGGGTGCGGGCGTTGTCTGACGTTGGGGTGGCGGTACATGATTCGGCGGCTGTGTTGGATGGCGTGCGTCGGCGCGCTGGGTCTTCTGGCGGGATGTGCGCAGGCGCCTGTGCAACATGCTGCGAGCAGTGGCGCTTCTCCTGGTTTGAATGCCCTTTACGCGCAGTTGGACCAGGCCAGTAGTGAATACGACCAGGCGCTGGAACAGGCGCGCCGCGGCGACAACGCGCAATCGCAGAAGACGCTGGAGGCTGCGCTGGACGCGCTGCGCAGCGCGTCCGACCAGTGCGTCAACACGGCAGGTTGCGATACCGGCCGGTTCCTTTCCGCTTACGACCGCGCCCTGCGGTTGAAGGACGGCAGCTTTCTCGGCACCGAGAACGACGATCAGGTGCTGGATACCGAAGACCAGAACATCGCCGGCACCGAACCGGGTGTGCTGACGACGCTGCCGGAAGCGCAGCGCACCGTGCAGTTGCTTCACGACCACAAGCTGTCGGACCTGGTCGCGACCAACGGCACGGTCCAGGCCGCGTTGCAGGTGTGGCTGACGCGGCTGCGTCCCAACCTGATCCGCGCCTACGTGGATTACCAGTACCTGCGCTACCAGATGTGGCCGGCGTTCCACAAGGCGGGGTTGCCGGAGGCGATCCTGTTCGGATTGATCGCCAAGGAATCCGGCGGCAATGTGCACGCGGTTTCGCGTTCCGGCGCGGCGGGTCCGCTGCAATTCATGCCGGCCACCGGTTCGCGCTTTGGCCTGAACACGATCGACGGTTTCGACCAGCGCTTCGATCCGACGATGGCGGCGCAGGCAACGGCGGCCTATCTGAATGAACAACTGGGGCAGCTCAACGACAACCTGGCGCTGGTGCTGGCGGCTTACAACGGGGGCGAGGGCAGGGTGGGACGCCTGGTCACGAGTACGCCGGACGCGAGTTTCTGGAACCCGAAGCTGTACTTCGCGCTCGCACCGGAGACGCGTGCCTACGTGCCGATGGTGCTGGCAGCGGCGTGGCTGTTCCTGCACCCCGCGCGGTACAACCTGCATTTCCCGCGGATCGATGGCGCGCCGGGCTACGTGGATCTCGTCAACGCGGCATCGCTGAACGAGCTTTCGGTATGCCTCGGCGATGACGACGGCGCGCACTACGGCTGGTATCGCACGTTGCGGAATCTCAATCCGCAATTGGATCCGTCGCAGGTCCAGCCGCAGGGCACGCGCATCAATCTGCCGAAGTTCCTGCAGGCTGCGTACAAACAGGCATGCACCAGCGGGAAATGGGTCGCGCTGGCCGACGAATTGCAGAACGCGCAGTTGCCGACGCCGCCGGCGCAGGTTGCTGCCGCCGATCCGCCGCCTGCGTCGACGCGGCATTACACGATCCGTAAAGGCGATACGCTGTACGCGATTGCACGGCGTTTTCATTGCGATGATGTCCACGAGCTGATTCGCGGCAACAAGCTGCACTCGGCGACCGATCTGCGGATCGGGAAGCGATTGCGGCTGGTGGGCTGCAAGCGGCAGTAGGCCGGCAGCACTGGCGTCCGCGCGGCTGCTATCACGCCGTACGTGCAGATATGACGAAGGGAGTTTTCGGCCCCTTTGTCTACCTGGCGGAGAGGGCGCCTTCTCGTGTACCGAAGCTTTCGCCAATCCGAGCCGAGCGGCTGCCGCGATCAGCGTGGCGAATCCGCGACCGCGAAAGCCCTTCCGTCGATCAGTCTTCCTCGCACGAATGAGAGGCAGGGGCGGTGCGGAAAGCTCGTCCGCTGGCGTACGGGAAAGGTAAATGCTTGGCGGTTCGCCATGCCCGGCGGAACATCGCCGTCGGCATGCGCGAGATCTAGCAGCAACCAGACGATGCGCCGTTCACGTCCCTCCAGGTCGTACTCGTCCGAGAACTTCACGACCTCCAGGATCAACGCCTTCAGAAAGTCGGATACCTCGAGCACACGACAATCGCGTGGGTTGGAGTCGTACCGCGGGTCCACATACAACGTGCGCAGCGACACCGCACGGCGACACAGTACCGCGTGCATGGTCCCGGCCGGGAGCCACAAAGCCCTTGGTGGCCGGCACGGGACAAACGGGCGGCAACAGGGTTTGAACTGCAATAGGCCTACCGTAAGCAGCAGGAGCGCGTTGATGACGCGCCGACGTACGACGGGCCCTCCCCGCAGAATGCATGGGGCACTTCAGCAGCCACAAAATCACAGCGGTGGGCAATCCCACGCAGACACTACGCTGGTACAGGCGCAAATATGCCGTATCAGTTGTGTCGCTTTAGTACCTGGCCCAGCAACCACCCGGCGGAGATTGCGATCGCGACGGATTGCACAGGCCTCTCACGCACCCATTCGCGCAGATTCCCGACGAGTTGACTTGCGCGGTCGCGCACGTTGGAAGTGAACGCTGCACCGTGCTCGCGCCACTCGGTCGCCTTGTCGGCAGCACGATTCGCGTGCGCGGCCGTGGCGCTCGCAGCCTCATGCATCTTGACCTCGGCGCGGCCGGCTGCTGCGTCGAATGTGTCCTTGGCGCCGTCTGCAGCGGCGCTGGCATGTTGCTTCACCCGGTCCGCGGCATTCTGGAAGTGCTCGTGGGTGGCTTCGCCTGCCTGGCTGGGAATGTTGCTTTCCGTGGGGTTCATGACTTTCTCCTCGGTCCGAAGACCATGCTTCCTGCATTTGGGATGTTCGGTGTAGCGCCGCCTTGAAGTGGTCACTTGTGGAGTGATCTCCGATCCGAGGGGCTCAAGCCGAGCCGAAGTCGCGACCCTTGCAGTTCGCACTCGAACTCGAAGACCTGCAAGAGTGCTTCTCGACGCGCGAGGCCGTAGTGCTGCTGAATGGCCCGGGCCAAATATTCTGCGCTGCCGTCAGGGGAGAGGATTTCCTCTTCGGTCAATTTCCGCCAGCGCCGCCGCAACCTGGCTGAGATTTCGTTCCAGTGCTCCCGAATCCGGTCTTCGCTCAGCCGCAGCTTCCACTGTTGCGGTTCGGGTGCAAAGGCCAAGTCAGAGAGGTAATCGCTCATACGCTTTGGCTTCCTTGCCTGGACGACCTTCGTATCGCGGATGCTTGCCCCAACAAGAACAGCCTTCCGGCCAGGGCGATCTGTGGGAGCGCAATCATCGCCAAAGCGCCGCAGACGGGTTTTGCGGGAACTGCGCTTCCTTGGCCGCGTGCTGGTTTGTGGAGCGCAGACTTGGCTCTTGGCCTGAGGCCCCCGAGTAGGTGACGCGTGGCGAAGACGCGCTGGCTGGAGTCGCGCGATTGCACGGCGGGCGTTCTGGTGGTCATGCCAAGCGGGTTCGGAACAGCGCGTTCAATGACACCGGACTTTCCTGTTGATCGATTCAAAGTTGCTCTCCTTGCATACAGCCGTCACGGTATCCTGCGCGGCGTGGAACGTAGCACTTCTTTTTTAACGGAAGGCGCCGTGATGAATTCCAGCGACCGCACTCCGAAACGGCTGGTCCGATCCGTTGGTTGACCTCCCGATCAGCAGGTTCGGCAGCGGCGCTCAATAGATGCCCCACCAACCCGCTCGGCGCCGCGACCGCGATCCCCATCGACGCGACCGGCCTGCGGGCAACGAATTCATGGTTGGCGTTCGCCGCGTGATCCTCTTCATCGAGAGACTCGGGTGTCGCTTTTGCACCACACCTGCACCAGTCGGCCGCCGCGTCTGCGGAGCCATGCGCACAACACGCCCTGGACTCAGCAGATTCTGCAGGCCTTCTCCGGCGCGATCGGCGACCGCCTTGAGCCTTACTTTTGCTTCGTCGAATACGTCAGCGGTGTCTTGCATGACGTACTCGGCGATATTGTCGATGAGCCTTTGAATGCCTTTGCTCGCAAGGCCTTCGTGCTGGCGTGGATCTGAATCCATGATCGTTTGCTTAGTTTCAGGCCCGAACTGACGAGGATCGCGATAAACCACGGTCGCCGGCGGGCAAGTTCGACGTCCCTGTATTACCGTTCCGATTTCGCAACTCACACTGCAAGGCCCGTGCCAGTCGCACCGGATTGCAAGATGCGAGCTCCCGCAACAATGTGCCGCATCCCGGAGCGGTAACTTTTGCCGTGCCTCAGGAAAGAATTACGCCTTCCTCTGGGCGCGGAGCGATCTCAACGAACGCCGTGTTTGGCGTAGGTGCGCAGGTGGTAGACCCGATGCACGTGATGCGCGCCCAGCCAACCGCCGAATGCAGCGGTGATCAGCGACACCAGTGCGCATCCGAAAGCCGCCCACATGACGTGCGAGGTGTAGCGGGCGATGTCATCGGCATTCAAATTGGGCAGCCCTTCCGCCGGTGCAGCAGCACCCCCGACGGCGAGATGGGTCATACCGCTCGCAATGAGGAGCGTGGTCGCGGTCAGCGACAGACCCCAGACTGCGAGACCGCGGATCATACCCATTTCGGTGTCGTTGCGGCCGTCGAACCAGGTGGCGAACATCGAGCCCAGCCAGAGCGACGCCGCCCAGGTGAGAATCACCCAAGTGATGGCCCCACCCGACAGACCGCGTGCAACCGAGGTCGGATCGTGCGGGTTGATCGCCGAAAAACCTACGGCCAAACCGAACGCATACAGCAAGGCGGCAACGCCGGTTGCGACCAGCCAGCCTGCCCATACCGCACCCCAGCGCATGACCGGGTGCTCTTGGTTGACACTGACGCTTTCTGATATCGCCATGACTGTCTCTCCTTGGACTGCATCATGCGCAACTGCGCAGCAGCGCCACGATGATCAGGATGGGAATGGGGACACCCAGCAGCCAAGCCAGCACATAGCCAAGTGCGCCTTTTTGGGCATTGGGGTCGCCGCCGCGGCGAAATGCATGGGAGAACCGTTTCATCGTCCACCTCCTTGTTGATGCACACGGATCGGAACACCAGCGACAAGCGAACGAACTTCGGGAGAATGATGGAAATCTTGAGGAGCGACGGGTGTATGCGGGGTAACTGACTTGTCCGTTCGTCGATCGTGTCGACACCGGCTTAACAGCCCTGACGGCATGCTGCCTCGGGCACAGGGACGACAACAAAAGGCAAGGAGCCACCATGAAGAAGCAGCAAAGCACGGTAGCGAAGGGCAGCAGGAAAGCAGCGTTGCAAACCGAGAGCCGTTCCGGCCGGAGCCCCGCCGCTTCGAAAGTACGCCGGCGGAACGTGACTGGCGAGGCCGCGCGGCGGGAACACTCCCGTCGCGAAACCCGTCACGGGACTCCATCCGCGCGTCTGATTGCCGCCGCCGCACCGGAAGCGGTGGGTGGGCGCGCCGTGGAGGGCCACTACGCATTGCCCGCGACGCAAAAGATCGTGCTACCTGCGGGCTATTGCCCCTCCACGGAAGAGGAGTACATGAGTCCGATGCAGCTCGCGTACTTCCGCTGGAAGCTGGAGGTTTGGCGAGAAGCACTGATCGCGGACTCGCAGCAGACCGTCGAAAACCTGCGCCGGGAGGCGCGCGACGTCAGCGACGATGTCGAACGTGCAGCCCGGGAGGCACAAAACGCACTCGAACTGCGTACCCGCGACCGCTACCGCAAGTTGATTTCCAAAATCGAGAAGGCGCTGCGCAAGATCGAGCAAGGCCGTTACGGCTATTGCGAAGAGACCGGCGAGCCGATTGGCCTGGAACGTCTCGAGGCTCGGCCCATTGCAGCGCTGTCGCTGGATGCGCAGGAGCGGCGCGAGCACCTGGAGAAGCAGCAGGCCTTTTAGCGCCTCCGCTTCGGATTGGCGAACGTATCCGCGGTGCCGGGACCTGGTCCGCAGTCACCGGCGTGAAAAGCAACCGCGCGTTCCTGACCAAGGACAAGGATGCGTTTGCGGCAAAGATCGAGGCCGCCAAGGGGTGCTTCTATGGTTGCTGATGCGTTGAAGAACGTGCCGCAGCGGCGACGAATGTGCGGCGGCGCACCGCCGCCGGGTGCAACAAGTGCAAATCAACCGCATGCGCGCATGCCCGTGAAGAACGCATCGCTGGCGACGGCGTGGTGATCCAGTGCGGCGATCACCGCGTCGCGAACGTTGCCGGTGCTGGCATCGCCACCGAGA
This sequence comes from Gammaproteobacteria bacterium, assembly GCA_021324095.1. Taxonomy (GTDB): domain Bacteria; phylum Pseudomonadota; class Gammaproteobacteria; order Xanthomonadales; family Rhodanobacteraceae; genus 66-474. The sequence goes on along the minus strand of JAJPJT010000005.1, from coordinate 91,190 downwards.
TCGCGGCTGTACGGACCGTGCTGCAACGCTTCGCTTACCGCCGCTTCCACCGCCTGCGCTTCGGCCTCGAGTTGCAGCGAATGGCGCAGCAGCAGCGCTGCGGAAAGCGTCGCGCCGATCGGATTGGCGACGTGCTGGCCCGCGATATCGGGCGCAGAGCCGTGGATGGGTTCGTACAAGCCGCGCGTGCCTTCGCCGAGCGATGCCGAGGGCAGCAGGCCCAGCGAACCCGCCAGTGCCGCGGCCTCGTCGGTGAGGATGTCGCCGAACAGGTTTTCGGTGACCACCACGTCATAGGCATCCGGTCGGGTCAACAACAGCATCGCCATTGAATCGACGAGTTGATGTTCCAGCGTCACGTCGGGGTAATCGGTGGCAATGCGGGTGACGGTGCGGCGCCACAGCCGCGAGGTTTCGAGTACGTTGGCCTTGTCCACCGAAGTGACGTGATGGCGACGTGTGCGCGCCAGTTCGAATGCGCGACGCGCGACGCGTTCGACTTCCGCCACGGTGTACCGGCATTCGTCGGTAGCGGCGTCCGTAGTCTTCGTTTTTGCGCCGAAGTAGGCGCCGCCGGTCAGCTCGCGCACGAACAGCACGTCGACGCCGTGCAGTTTCTCGCTTTTCAACGGCGACAGCGGGGCAAGCGCAGGATGCACCTTGAGCGGACGCAGGTTGGCATAAACGCCGAGCCCCGCGCGCAGGCCCAGCAAGCCCTGTTCCGGCCGCACCGGCGCGCTCGGGTCGGACCACTTCGGGCCGCCGACCGCGCCCAGCAGCACGGCATCGGCAGACTTGCAGGCGGCCAGTGCAGCTTTCGGCAAGGGTTCGCCGGTTGCATCGATCGCAGCGCCGCCGATCAGGCGTTCGTCGAAGCTGAAATCGTGGCCGAAATGCGTGGCGACCGATTGCAGCACCGCGACTGCGGCGGCCGTGACTTCCGGGCCGACGCCATCGCCGGGCAGGGTGACGATGCGGGCTTTCATGCGGCCTCCCGTTGCTGCTCGAACGCGCCGATCGCGTCCGCGTGCTGCAGCAGGAACCCCATCTGGTCCACGCCTTCGAGCAGGCAATGACGCGCAAACGGTTCGAGTTCGAAATGCAAGACGTTGCCGCCCGGCAGGGTGATGGCCTGTTCGCGCACGTCGATGGAAAGATCGATGCCAGGGTTGTCGAGCAGCCAGCGGTGTTCGTTCGCGCCGATGACGATGGCGACGAGCCCGTTCTTCAGTGCGTTGTTGCGGAAGATGTCCGCGATCTCGCTGCTGAGCACTGCGCGAATGCCGTAGTCGAGCAGCGCCCACGGCGCGTGCTCGCGAGAAGAACCACAACCAAAATTGCGCCCAGCGACGAGGATCGCGCAGTCCTTCCCCTCCGAATGGTTCAAGGGGAACGCGGGATTGTTGCTGCCATCGGGCAAGTAGCGCCAGTCGTTGAAGCAGTGCCTGCCCAAGCCTTCGCACGTGGTGGTGGTGAGGAAGCGCGCGGGAATGATGCGGTCGGTGTCGATGTTCTCGTCCGCCAGCACGGCAGTGCGGGAATGGATGCGGGTGACAGGTTTCATGCGGCCTGCTCCTCTTGAATGCGGTATTCACGCGGGTCGGCAATGTGGCCCGCAACGGCGGAGGCGGCGGCAGTGGCGGGACTCGCCAGCACGGTGCGTGCACCCTTGCCTTGCCGCCCTTCGAAGTTGCGATTGGACGTGGATACGACGAGTTGTCCCGGCGCGGCCAGGTCGCCGTTCATCGCGATGCACATCGAACAGCCTGGCAGCCGCCATTCCGCGCCGGCGGCGCGGAACACCTCGTGCAGGCCTTCGGCTTCGGCATCGCGGCGCACGGTTTCCGAGCCCGGCACCACCAGCATCCGCACGTGCTTCGCGACGCGCCGGCCGCGCAGGATGCGAGCGGCTTCACGCAGGTCAGGCAGGCGTCCGTTGGTACAACTGCCGACGAACACCATGTCCACCTTGGTGCCTGCCATGGGCTGGCCGACGCGACCCTGCATGTAATCCAGCGCGCGTTGCTCGACCGCGTTGCGTGCGATCGGTACCGGCGCATCCAGCGCGATCGCAGAACCGGGATGGGTGCCGTACGTGACCGTGGGCTGCACTTGGCTCGCGTCGATGCGCACCTCGCGGTCATAACGCGCGCCGTCGTCGGTCTTCAGCGTGCGCCAGTGGGCGACCGCGCGCTCCCACGCTTCGCCCTGCGGTGCGTGCGGGCGGCCCTCGAGCCACGCGAAGGTGGTGTCGTCCGGGGCGATCAATCCTGCGCGCGCGCCGGCCTCGATCGACATGTTGCATACGGTCATGCGTTCTTCCATCGATAGCGCCTCGATCGCGCAGCCGCGGTATTCGATCACGTGGCCGGTGCCGCCATTGACGCCGATCGTGCCGATGACGTGCAGGATCAAATCCTTCGCGCCCACGCCTTGCGGCAGCCGGCCGTCCACGTGCACCGCAAGCGTTTTCGGCTTGCGCTGCAGCAGGCATTGCGACGCCAGCACGTGCCCGACTTCGGTGGTACCGATGCCGAACGCAAGCGCACCGAACGCGCCATGCGTGGAGGTATGGCTGTCGCCGCACACGATCGTCATGCCCGGCTGAGTTGCGCCGAGCTCGGGTCCGATCACGTGCACGATGCCGCGGTCGGCGCTGTCCCAGCCGTGCAGCTCGACGCCGAATTCGCGGCAGTTGGCTTCCAGCTTCGAAACCTGCGCGTGCGCTTGCGGTGTGGCATAGGGGCGTTCACCGTCGGCATTCATGGGCAAAGTGGGCGTGGAATGGTCCAGCGTCGCGAGCGTGCGATCCGGGCGGCGCACTTTCAGGCCGTGTGCGCGCAATTCGTCGAAGGCTTGCGGAGACGTGACCTCGTGCACCAGATGCAGGTCGACGTACAGGATCGCCGGCGTGTCGGGGGTTTCGGGCGCGACGAGGTGCGCGTCCCAGATTTTTTCGAACAGGGTGCGTACCGCGGTCATGTGGAACCTCCCATGGAAACCGGTTTTGTGTGGCCGCAGTTTTCGACTGTCGGGCGCCGATGGCTCTCCGGGACTTGCCGCTCGATGCGGTTGACGATGGCCAGCGCGGCCAGCGCAGTGGCTTCGATGATGTCGGTGCTGACGCCGTGGCCGCGCCAGTCGCGCGCCGCATGGTGCGCAACCAACTGGGCCTGACCTTGGGCGTCGCCGCCTTCGCTGACGGCGCGCACCTGGAACTCGGTGATGTCCAGCGTGCTGCTGGTGGCACGCTCGATCGCGCGCAGCACCGCGTCCACCGGACCGTCGCCTATTGCCGCCTCGCCGACCTCGCGGCCGTCGTCGTGGCGCAGCTTCACCGAAGCCGAAGCGCTGCCGCCCAAATGCGTGCTGGTGCCCAGTTGTACCAGCCGCCATGGACCCAGCGCTTCGGGGTCCTGGCCCAACGCGATCGCTTCCAAGTCCTCGTCGTGAACTTCGCGCTTCTTGTCGGCCAGCGCCTTGAAGCGCGCGAAGATGCCGTCCATCGCCGCCTCGTCCGGCGCGTGGCCTAGCGCATGCAGGCGCTGGCGCAGCGCGGCGCGACCCGAATGCTTGCCCAGCACCAGCTTCGTCTCGGCGATGCCCACGTCCTGCGGGCGCATGATTTCGTAGGTGCCGCGGTGCTTGAGCATGCCGTGCTGGTGGATGCCGGACTCATGTGCGAACGCGTTGTCGCCCACGATGGCCTTGTTGCGCTGGACCCGCTGCCCGGTGAGCTGGGAGAGCAAGCGCGAAGCCGGGTAAAGTTTGCGCGTGTCGATGCGGGTATCCGTGCCGAAGTAGGCGCCGCGCACCTTCAGTGCCATCACGATCTCCTCCAAGGCGGCGTTGCCGGCGCGCTCGCCGATGCCGTTGACCGTGCATTCCACCTGGCGCGCACCCGCGCTCACTGCGGCGAGGCTATTCGCCACCGCCAGGCCCAGATCGTTGTGGCAGTGGCTGGAGAACACCGCGTGTTCGGCTCCCTTCACATTCGCGCGCAGCCAGGCGAAGCGTTCGGCGATCTCGACAGGCGTCATGTATCCCACCGTGTCCGGCGCGTTCAGCGTGCCGGCGCCGGTGGCCAGCGCCACACTGAACACCTCGGCCAGGAATTCCGGCTCGGTGCGCATCGCGTCTTCGGCGGAGAACTCCACTTCATGGCACATGCCGCGCGCGCGTTCCACCGCAGCGACCGCAGCATCCAGCACTTGCTGTTTGCTCATGCCCAGCTTGTGCTCACGATGCAGCGGGCTGGTGGAGATGAACACGTGGATGCGCGAGTGGAGTGCTTTCTCCAGCGCGCGGCCGGCACTGTCGATGTCGCCTCGCTGGCAGCGCGCGAGCGCGCAGACCGTGGTGTCGCGCAACGTGGCGGCGATCTGTGCAACCGCAGCAAAGTCGTCGGGCGAGGCCTGCGGAAAACCCGCCTCGAGCACGTCCACGCCGAGCGTTTCGAGCATCTGCGCCATGCGCAGCTTGGCGCGCCGATCCATCGAGAAGCCGGGCGTCTGCTCGCCATCGCGCAGGGTGGTATCGAAAATGCGCACGCGGTCGGCGGCTGCGCCGCAGCGGTCGTTCTGCTCGTCGTGTTGCGGGTTTTTCATCGGCGGCTCCGTTGTGGAACAGGCATTCGGGCAACAAAAAACCCCGCGTCATCTCTGGTGCGGGGTTCTTTGGGTATTTTCAGGTTCGTCTGCTAGCTACCTGGACACGCCCTCAGCCCGCACCTCCGTTGGTAAGGAGGAGTACGAGGGGAAGGCTAAAAAAGACCAGGGCAACAAGGAGCGCGCCGCGAAGTTGCAGCAGCCCGCAGTCCGTCGCGAGATGAGTCGCTTCATGAGGCTGATAGTTGTTGCTGCGCTGCGGCATGGGCGAACGCTATCCCGAAACCGGAACTCAAGTCAAGCGATGGCACATATGATGATTTCGCATATGAAATGCAGGATCACTCTTGTAGGCTTGCGCGGCACGACCCTCGATCCGGTGGTGCTGGTCGCGGGATCGTCACGGGACGCTCCTCGGGTCGCGGTCTTGTCGATTATCGGACGACGCGATCCGGAGCAGTTCCCGCCGCACCAGATCTTGCAGCGGATCACCATGCAATGCGGCAAGTTGAACCAAGGAGTAGCGCCTTTGTGATGCGATTTCGGATACGACAAGATAGCCAAGGTAGTAGCCGCTGCGCTGCGGGAAGCGCCCGGTTTGTCTTCCACCTTCAAAGTACCGTGCATAAGCGTCGAAGTCCGTTGAATTGAACTGGCGAAGGAACGCACGAGCCAATTCGGCGCGCATCGGAGAGGCCCTCGCGATGAGGTCCGTTGGACGGCCGAGAGCCGTCGCAATCGGTACGGTCGGATTCATCACCTGGCTGACGTACACGGCGAGGCCTTCCGACCACAGATTCAAATAAAGAGGCTGGCCGGGCGCGGCACCGTCGATGCCCGTTACCTGCGCGTTGTAACGATGCAGCAGCTCATGATCGAACAGGACAGGCAACGTCGCCGGACTGTAGAGCTCCGCAATCGCATCGACGCCGAAGAGCAGCGCAGTCCGCCCGCCGACCTGCCGAACAGCTCCGTCGAACGCATAAAGAGCTGGATAGAAGTAGATCGGGTCGCTGCAGGTGAAATTTGGGAATTGCGCTTCGAAGCGTTGTATGGTCCGGCCGAAGTCGGCGCTGAGCGTCCGACTCACCGCATGGATCCGAGGCACGTCGGCGGGCACGTCGTGCAGGAATGCATCGACGGCCTGATTGAGCGGCTCACCGTCACGCAGTACTTCCGGGTCGTACAACTGCGGATCGGACGCGACAAGCGTGCTTTCGAACAGGGCGCGACGCTGGACGGCGGACACTCTGGTCTCTGCCGACAAGAACCTGCGAAATTGCGGCATGAGATTGTGCACCTCGCATCGTGCTTGAGCACGCACGGGCGGCGGTCCCATGACCATCGCGCCCAAGGCGATCATGCCTGCCGTCATTTCGACGCGCCGCAATGCAAGGGCGATTCGGCCGAAGCACGCTCGAGCCAAACCTGCAGCGCCACTGCCGGCGGAGAGCGCGAAGGCCGATAACGCGAAGGTTGATCTCATGGTGCGCGCCCGAGGTCAGTATCAGTATCGGACCTTGGATGCGTCAGGGTGCGCGAGGGTTTAAGCACTTGGAATGCCTGATGAGGCTGCACGCCTGGCTGGATGTCAGCGCCCTCGGGACGGACGACCTTTGCGCCGACGTGAAATCGTTGGAGGAAGCGAGAGGACATCTCGCCGAGGGCCTTGCGGGTATTAAGGATGAAAACCTGGCGTGGCAGATGCTGCGCTAACCACACGTGAGGGGGGCGCGAGCGCTGTCACGCGCCCCTCCTTTCCTAGCTAGGCGGGAGCCATTTGGAGGTTTTGCAACCGTCAGGCAACGAGCTCGCGCAACTTTTCGAAGCTGTCTACAACTTCGTAGGTGACGTGGTCGGGCGCGAAGCGCTTGTTGAGGTCGGCAAAAAGCTTACGGGCGCATTCGATTTTGGACTTCTCTATTTCGCGCAGTTCCATGCTGGACATGCTGCCCTTGGTTTCCGCCACGAAGTAGATGTGCTTGACGCTGCCTTCCTTGAAGGCAATCGCCCAGTCCGGGTTATAGTCCCCGACAGGCGTGGGAATCGCGAAACCGCGCGGCAGCTTGGCGTACACCACGACCTCGGCGCTGGTATCCAAATCCTCCGTGAACTTGCGCTCGATACTGGAATTGGAGTCCACCAGCACATAGTCGTAAATGTGCTTGGCGAGCGGGCCCAGCGAGCCGTCGGCCTTCTTCCTGCCCACAGCCCGCGCGAAGTCGACGCGTGACTGCGCCACGGTAAAGATGTCGGTTTGCCAACCATCATCGAGCAAGCTGTACGACAGGTGCTCTACCACTGCTGTCGCCTTTTGCTCACGGATCAGGCGACTCGCTTCAGTCAGAAAGCTCTCCGGGTTCGCCTTGAACTGAGCAAACACGGGCTTCTCCAGACCAGTCAGGATGGTCGCTACAGTCGCGCGCGTCAGTACCGTGGCTTCGGCCAGCTTTCCAATCACGTCGTAAGGCACGGCCGAGTGCACCGAAGCCCGATGTTTGTCGGTGCGCGTTTCCTCAACGCCGAACCCGTCTCCTCGTTTCAGTTCATCTGCGCCAATCTGGTCCCGCTGCACACCTCTCACGACGGTGTACTGAAGCGGCTGCACCTTCAATTCCTTGTTCAGCGCCGCAATGCACTTCTTGATCAGTTCGTCGCTGTGGAAATGGACGGTGTAAGCGGCCTTGTGATTGATACGGCGCCACAGTTCCTGAAATTCCTTTCTTTGGAAATTGGCGTTGAGCTTGTTGATCGGGCCGGCACGATCATCGGTGGGCTTCGGAATCTGGGCATCGCTGAAGATGCTGTCTATGAGCTTGAATACTTCATCGGCATGCGGCTTGAGATCATCAGGCAGATTCGCAAGCGTGCCTGCTTCCCTGGCGTCATGGTAGGCGGCCGTGATCTGATCGCGGTCGTCCGTGTAGTCGTGTTTGACCAGGTAACGATAGATCTGCTTGGCCATCGGTGCCGTCACGGTTACGGCGCCCGTCGAGGTCTGCAACACCTTGCCGGCGAAGTACGCCTCATTGGCCACCCTCGGGCGATCCGACAGCGATTCACTGATGTCCTTTTGCAGACCTGCCACAAAATCCTTGTAGCTTTCGTTGGCAACCACCGTCAGCACGTTGATCCCGTGAACCGTGGCCGGGGCATCCATCCGATCGCCACGTTGATCCACGCACAGGCGCAGACCACGTCCGACCTCCTGGCGGCGCGAGACCGTGTTGTCGCTGTGCTTCAGGGTGCAGATCTGGAAGACGTTGGGGTTGTCCCAACCTTCGCGCAGGGCCGAATGCGAGAAAATGAACCGCACCGGCTCGGTCAGCGACAGCAGGCGCTCCTTGTCCTTGAGGATCAGGTCGTAGGCGTCCGCGTCATCGGACTGCCCCTTTTCGTCACCGCGACCAATGATGGAAGGATCAACCAGCCGGCTGGTCTTTCGGTCAATGGAAAAGTAACCCTGATGGGTGGCTTCCGGCGCAATGCCTTTCAGGTACTTGTGGTACGCCGCGGCGCCAGCCTCGAGTTCCAACTCAAGAACTTCGTTAAGGGTCGTTTTGTATTCTTCCTCGAAGATCCGCGCGTACTCACCCTTGGTGTCTTCCCGCGAGTAGTCGCGGTACTTGGCCACTTCGTCTATGAAAAACAGGCTCAGTACCTTGATGCCCTGCCCGAACAGTTGGCGCTCGCGCTCCAGGTGGGCATGAATGGTCTCGCGGATCTGGATGCGGCGCAGCACATCCTCGTTCACGTCGCCCACCGCCTCGCCAGCGACAAGCACCACACCATTGACGAAATGTACCGTGTTGTCGCGGGCATCAATGTCGGCGACCACATAGCCGTCGCGGTACTGGTCGAGTCCGTCTGACAGCTCGAATAGGTTGTCGCCCTTCCTCAGCACACGCAGTTCGCGCTTCACCTCGCGCTGGCGCCTCACTTCGATCTCGATCCGAGCATCGGGCGCCTTGTCGCGATACACCCGCACATCTTGCAGGTACAGATATCCGTTTGTGCCCGTCTGGCCCCTCACTGTGATGCCGCGCACCGCGATGCGTTTGACCAGCTTCTGGTTGTAGGCGTCCAGGGCGTCCAGCCGGTGCACCTTGTTGTGCGGGGTCTTGTGCGTGGCCGAGTAGTACAGCGCAAACAGCGCCTTGAACTTCTTCAGGCTCTCCTGCGTCTTTGCGCCTTCCATTTTCTGCGGCTCGTCCAGGATCAGGATGGGCCGGTTGGCGGCGATCACATCAATCGGCTTGCGCGACTGGAAGGCATCCAGCTCCATATCAATGCGTCGCGCGTCCTTGCTGGTGGCATTGAACGCCTGCACGTTGATGATCATCACGTTGATGCCGGCATCCGATGAAAAGCTCTCCAGTTCGTGCAGGCTCTTGGAGTTGTAGATGAACCAGCGGGCCTTCTTGCCATAGGTTTCCAGGAAGTGGTCAGCAGTAATCTGGAAGGTCTTGGCCACGCCTTCGCGGATGGCGATGGACGGCACCACCACGATGAACTTGCTCCAGCCGTAGCGCTGGTGCAACTCGAACATCGTCTTGATGTACACGTAGGTCTTGCCGGTGCCTGTCTCCATTTCCACGTCAAGGTTCAACGCGGCCGGCTTGCTGGTCACCAGCGCCGGCGATACATGGAGGCTTTGCATGCGCTGGACGCGCTGGATGTTGTCCAGCAGTTGCCGGTTGTCCAGCGCAATATCGGCGTTGCGGAAACCGGCCTGCTCCAGCAGCGACTCCGTCACGCCTTTCTGTGCGCGGCCCGGATCGATCCGATAGCTGGTCGTCGCCGGGTCAAGCTTGGGTTGGCCCTCAAAACAATCCGCCACCGCGTTCACGGCCGCGGTCTGGAAGGCCTGAACCTTGAAGCGAAGTTTCATGCTCTAGCCCTCACAGCGTCCGCACTTCGGTGTCAGGCGAGAGGGTCTTGAAAATCTGCTCGACGTTGATGCGCGCGTTGTCGCTGGCGAAGCCGGCGTCGCGGAACACCACCCGCAGCGGCTTCCGCATGGCCAGCTTCTTGACGAAACCCTCGTCCACGCTGCCGTCTTTCACGAAGCACGCGGCCAATGCATTGTCATCCACGAAAAACACCTCGCGGCCATCAATCGCCTCGCGCACGATGGGGAGCCCCAAGTCCACGCCCCAGTCCAGCAGCACCTGGAACAGCAGGTCTTCTGCGGTGCGGTCCGGCTTCACATTGTCCACATGGCCCGCGAGGTCCTTCTGGTCGAGCTCGTCCGGGCGGTAGTACACGTCCGCCATGTTGGACGTATCTATCTTCAGCACCCGGAAACCGACGTCGAGTTTGTCGATGCCGTCTTTGCGTGCGTTGTCCTGTTTGATCTTCTTGCCGGCGCGGCGGATGCGCTCCTTGGCGAGCTCCGCGATTGTCTTATAACCCACCTTAAACGCCTCAGAATCGCTTTCGCAAGGTTCTGGAATTTGCACCGAAATGCACCGCCGGCTGGCCGCTTCTTCTACGTTCAGTTGCATAACTGCATGGGGGTAGAACCGGTGCCTGCAAAAAAGTCCATGACCAAATCGTCGGCCTGTGTTACTGAAACCAACAGCCGTTTGAGCATTTGTATTGACTTTTGGCCTTTGAACTCTTGATCTATACCAAGAATTTTCGAAATCTTTTCAGACGAGAACGAGACAATTGCAATACTGTTCAAATCGTCGTATTCATTGCAGTTCCAAGTGTCTTCAATAGGATAACGCTCAGGACGATTCCGGTGATTTACAAAATCCAGCAGATCGTCGCGTTGTGTCTTATCGAGTCCGAATCCTTCCAGCACTTCTGTTATTTCTGGTCCGTTCTTGACCAGTTCTTTGAAATCCTTGTTCTCAATATACTTTTTTACAAATGCGAGATCATTGTGATTCCGGGAATAGAATAATATGATGTCGTGATTTCTGATGAAGTTTCGCGCTGTCGTCTTATATCCAGAAAGCCAACCTATGCGCCACACGATTTGTCTTTGGAAATTTTCCTCTCCAAAGACATCGTCCATCAATTTTTTCATGTTGCTGAATTCGTTGAAATCAATGCTAACGAATATGGCGCCATCGTTCGCCATGAGGTCTCTCGCAAGCCGCAAACGCGTATACATCATTGATAGCCAGTCTGAGTGAAAGCGCCCGTTGCTATCTGTATTACTGACCAGCTTGCCTTCCTCACCTTCCTGATTCGAGCGTTGTAAGTAGTCAGCCGTACTCTCGACAAAGTCGTCGTCATAAATGAAATCCGCTCCCGTGTTGTACGGCGGATCTATGTAGATCATCTTGACCTTGCCGAGATAGGTCTCCTGCAGCAGCTTCAACGCATCAAGATTGTCGCCCTCGATGAACAGGTTCTGCGTGGTGTCGAAGTCCACGCTTTCTTCGCGGCAGGGACGCAGCGTCTTGGCAATGGGCGCATTGGCGGCGAGCAGCGCTTCGCGCTTGCCGGGCCAGTCCAGCCGGTAACGTTCGTATGGACCTTCGACGATACGGCCGGACAGTTCCTGCCGCAGCAGGTCGAAGTCCACGGCGCGCGTGACCTTGCCCGCTTCGTCCCGGCTTTCGGTGACGCAGGTGGGAAACAGTTCGGCGATCCGCTCGATGTTGGCGTTCACGAGATCAGGTGTGTGCATCTTCAGCTTTTCCACGAGGATTCCCCTTACATGTCCCACAGCCGTGCCAGCGGCACGGCAAGGCAGTTCTCGACAGCGAGTTTGACGGTGGCGTTGCCGGCATGCAGCAACGCGCCGCCACGGAAGTATTCGCCGCATTGCTCGGCGAGGCGGCGCAGCCCCGCGCCATCGGAAGTCGTGACGGTGGTGGCCGCTTTCACCTCCACGCCCCAGACATCGCGACCGCGGCTGATGACCAGGTCCACTTCGACCTGGTCCTTGTCGCGATAGTGGGAGAACTCCAGCTCCGGCGCGGTCCAGCCGGCCTGCGCAATGAGTTGCTGGACCACGAAGGTCTCCAGCAGATGACCAAAGCGCTCGCGCTGGGCGATAGCGTCGTCGGTGTCGAGGCCGGACAAGGTAGCGGCGAGTCCACTGTCCACCAGGTGCACCTTGGGCGCCTTGATCAGGCGCGTGGCGCGGTTGGTGTGCCACGCCGGGAGACGCCGCACCAGGAACAATCGTTCACAGACAGAAAAATAGTGTTCGACCGTTTCCCGGCGCAGATCGAGCTCGTTGGTCAGGGTGGAGACGTTGAGCAGTTGCGCCGTGCGCAGGGCCAGGAGTTCAAGCAGGCGCGAAATCTCGAGCGGATCGCGCACGCGCGCCACGTCGCGTACGTCGCGCTCCAGCATTGCGCGCAGGTATTGGCGATGCCAGGCGCGTGCGCGCTCAGGCGTGCGCTGAACCGCCTCGGGAAATCCGCCCGCCACCACACACCGAGCCAGCGCTTGCACATCCGGTTCCACGGCCGAGGGCAGTGCGGGCTTCAGCTTGCCTTCGAGCAATGCGTTGAGAAAGCGGCCGGGTTTGCGGGCTTGCTCGGCCGCGGTGAGCGGCTGCAGGTCCACCATCTCCATGCGCCCGGCCAGTGAGTCGCCAAGACGAGGCAACTCCAACAGGTTGGCCGAACCGGTGAGCAGGAAGCGGCCGGGACGCCGATCACGGTCCACGGACAATTTGATGGCGCGCAGCAATTCCGGTGCGCGTTGCACTTCATCGAGGATGACCGGATCCGGAAGTGCCGCCACGAAGCCGGCAAGGTCGGTTTGGGCGAAGGCCAGCGTGGCGGGATCGTCCAGGGTGACGTAGCCGTATTCCGGCTCGAATTGCCGCGCCAAGGTAGTTTTGCCCGCCTGACGCGGACCCAGCAGGCAGACCACGGGCGTGTCGGTGAGCGCGACGCGCACCGCTTCACGCAGGGGGGCGCTCAAAGGTTGCGGGGTCGCGGGTAGCCGGCATGGCCCGGGCAGTGTAGCGTCCAATTTACTAATTGCATAGCGTCCAAATTACTAGTTTAGAGCCGTCCGGTTTCCTATCATCGGGCCGACTGGTTTTCGATCCGCCGCCTGGCGCCGCGCCCACAAACAGCGCCCTCAGCTGCCGCTCTTGACTGCTCGCAGCGCTTGCCTGGCTTCGCGAAGGGCGCGGTTGAATTCTACTTTGCGGTTGAACTGCCTCTCGCGCGCCAGCTGAGCATCAAGGCGGGCGCATTCCCGTTCGAACGTGCGAACCCGCGCAAGCCGGTCGAGCTGGTCGCGAAGGCTTTCGCCAACCAGCGAGCGCGTCGACATCCAAACGTGGGCGCCGCCCGGGATCCGGATCTTCTGCAGCATGTCCGCCCGCACCAGCCAAGCCAGAGTTCTGGACGTTGCCTGCTTGATTTCGCGAAGCATGACCATAGCGGTGTCGAAGGTTACGGTTCCGCCTGCGCGGATGATCGTGGATGCAGCTGCGTGATCCTCTCGGCTCCAATCGTGGTCTGCATCACATGCCCACCTCGCTGGTGCTGGGAGGGATGCGACTGGCGCGTGCGCGCCGAACTTGTTCGGCCTTCTTGGGACGGCCGATGCGACGCGAAGTGTTGGGCTTGGGGGAACAGTCAGGGTGCGCACGTAGCCATTGCAGCACTTCGTCAAGCAACCAGAGTGGCTCTTTGGTGCCGGGAGGCTTGTGCGCGGGAGGGACGCGGTGAGGGGCGCGGCATCGATCAGCTTTTATCGTCGCGCGGTCGCGATGCAAGAGTTGCGCGAGCCCATCGAGATTAAGTACAGGTCCAAGGGCGGACGCGTAAGACTTCCGGTCCGGAAAAGGTTCAAAGGAATGCATCAGGCACGGTCCATCCACGTGCGGCCCCGGGCTGGCCGCGGGATGGGATCGCCTAAATGCGATTGGGCTGACTTCGCCCCCTGTGGCCCGGTTCGTGCCCCGTTGCGGGGCAGCTCAAGATTCCGGGGCAGGATAGCCGACATCGGTCGGCGGCAACAGGTGACAACTGAAAACTTCTGCAAAGCTCGGCACAGCAGGCTTTGTCACCCACTTGTCACCCTGAGGGGTGACAACGTGTGAAATTGCCTGCAATCAGAAGTAACCGGATGTATGGCTAACTTCTTGATTTGGCGGAGAGGGTGGGATTCGAACCCACGTTACGGGAAACCCGTAAACCGGATTTCGAATCCGGCGCATTCGACCACTCTGCCACCTCTCCAGAATGTAGCGCTCAGCGTGATGGCAGAACCGGCCGGCGCATTGTTCTCCTCGTCGTCGAGGCTCACCCCTCGCTGCGCTCGGGGCCAACCTTCGGTTGTCCAGTCACTCCCGGCGAATGTGTCGACCGCTCTGTCACCTCTCCAAGATATGAAGCGCCCGGCGTTTGGTAGCTGCCGGCGCGCTTCGCCGTCCATGGAAGCCAGCCGCACATGATAATTGCTCGCGCGCAAAGCTGACAACAGCAGGCGCCAAGAGTGGGATCGTTATGCCGACTGGCGCTGTCAGCTGAAGTACCATGCGTACACTCGCAGCGGCGTATCAAGTTCGGAGGATGGATGAAATGATGCCAGCTAGACGTGATTCGAGTCGGGTCGGTCTGGCTTTGAGCAATTTGCGAAGCGTCCTGCTGACGGGTCTTGTCGGTGCATTTGTTGTCGTCACCGGCATCGGTACGGCGAATGCGGGCGTCAGCCGCGGCGACCGTTACGCCGGCGCGCCATGGGGATCGCGTTCGCCGGTGATCGCGCAGCACGGGATGGTGGCCAGCGAACAGCCGCTCGCGTCCGAGGCCGGAATCGAGATCCTCAAGAAGGGCGGCAGCGCGGTGGACGCCGCGATCGCCACGAGCGCGATGCTCTGTCTCACCGAGCCGGTATTGAACGGCCTCGGCGCCGATGCATTCGTGATCGTGTGGGATCCGAAAACGCACAAGCTTTACGGTTACAACGGCTCAGGCTGGTCGCCCAAGGATCGCTCGCTGAAGCAGATGCAGGCACAGGTGAAGGCGGCCTATGAAAAAGCCGGGATGAAACCCACCGAGGAGATCCCATTGCTCGGCCCCTTGCCGGTGACGGTGCCCGGGATCGTCGATGCCTGGTTCGCGCTGCACCAGAAGTTCGGCAAGTTGCCCATCGCCGAGGATCTCGCGCCCGCGATCCATTACGCGACCGTCGGCTTTCCGGTCACCCAGGTCGTGGCCGAATACTGGAAGGGCAATTGGGAAGGCTTCGAGAAGCATCAGGCCTTCATCAAGGATTTCGCAAATGCGCAGAAGGTGTTCCTGATCGACGGGCATACGCCGCGCCAGGGCGAAATTTTCCGGAACCCCGACATGGCGCATACACTGGGGCTGATCGCGCAGGGCGGACGTGACGCGTTCTACAAGGGCCAGATCGCGCATGTGATGGCGAATTTCTTCAAGAGCATCGGCACCGGCCCCGATTACTCCGATTTCGCGGATTTCCACGGCGAATGGGTGACGCCGCAATCGGTGAACTACCGTGGCTACGACGTGTACGAGTTGCCGCCGAACGGCCAAGGGTTTGCGACGCTGGAGACGCTCAACGTCTTGAAGGGCTTCGACCTGAAGAAGATGGGGCTCGGCAGTCCCGACACGTTGATGGCCGAGATCGGTGCTTTCCGGCTCGCCGCGGCGGACCTGTCGAAGTGGTACGCCGATCCGCGCTTTTACCACGCACCGATCGAGGGCCTGCTGTCGGATGCCTACGCTGACCAGCGGCGCAGGCTGATCGATCTCAAGCATGCCAATCCGAATATCGCGCCGGGCAATCCGTTGCCGTACCAGACCGGGGTGTATCCATCCGGCAGCGGAGATACCACCGACTTCGAGACCGCCGACAGCAATGGCATGATGGTCTCGATGATCGAGTCAAACTATGCCGGCATGGGCTCGGGAGAGGCGGCCCCCGGCTTGGGTTTCATGTTCCAGGATCGCGGTGCGTTGTATTCGCTCGACCCGAAGAGTGCCAACGTCTACGCGCCGCGCAAGCGTCCGTTCCACACCATCATTCCGGCTTTCGTGATGAAGGATGGCGAACCGTGGATGGCGTTTGGCGTGATGGGTGGCTACTTCCAGCCGCAGGGGCAAACGCAGGTGCTCGTCAACATGATCGATTTCGGCATGAACGTGCAGGAAGCGGGCGACGCAGCGCGCTGGGCCCACGTTGGGGATGCGACCCCGGCGGGTGTGGCCGCCGAGGGCACGGGGATGGTGATGCTGGAATCGGGATTCGATCCCGGTATCGCAGCGGCATTGCGAGAACGCGGTTACAAGGTCAAAGTCACCACGCACGCGGAAGGCGGCTACGGTGGCTACGAGGCCATCCGGTACCACGCGAAGGATCATGGCTACTGGGGCGCGACGGAATTTCGAAGGGATGGCGAAGTGATCGGGTATTGAAGTAGCCGATTGGAGGGAGGAACCATGAAGCTTCGTGTTTTTGGAATCGGTACCGCCGCGCTCTTGTGCGGCATTTGCACGACGGCCATGTCGACACCATCTGCTGCGTCATCCGACGCTTCCATCGAATACGCCAGCATCTCCAGCCTGCAGCAGCAGATGGCAGCCGGAAGGCTGGATTCGCAGCAGCTCGTGCGTGATTTCATCCAGCGCATCGACGCGCTCGACCAGGCCGGACCGCGGGTGAATTCGGTGATCGAACTGAATCCTGATGCGATTAAGATCGCGAAGGAACGCGACGTCAATCGCAGCAAAGGGAAACACGATCCGCTATGGGGCATCCCGATTCTCTTGAAGGCGAACATCGACACCGGCGACAAAATGCCGACCACGGCAGGATCGCTGGCGTTGCTGGGCGCGCCGGCGCCGCGCGATGCAACCGTGGCGGCGAAACTGCGCAAGGCCGGCGCAGTGATCATGGGCAAGACCAATCTCAGCGAGTGGGCGAACTTCCGTTCGAGCCGTGCGACCAGCGGCTGGAGCGGGCGAGGCGGATTGACGCGCAATCCCTACGTGCTGGATCGCACCGCATGCGGATCGAGCTCAGGCTCTGCGGCGGCGGTTGCGGCGGGGTTTGTCACGGTCGCGATCGGCACCGAAACCAACGGTTCCGTCATCTGCCCTTCGGCGGCGAACGGGGTGGTGGGCATCAAGCCGACCGTGGGTCTGGTGAGCCGGGCCGGCATCGTGCCCATCAGCTCGACGCAGGATACGGCGGGGCCGATCGCGCGCGACGTACGCGATGCCGCGATCGTGCTGACCGCGATCGCGGGCACTGATCCCCGCGATCCGGCGACCAGGGATGCGGACCAGCATGCGACGGATTACACGAAGTTTCTCGATGCTAATGCGCTCAAAGGCAAGCGCATCGGCGTGGTGCGCGATCTGGTCGACGACAATCCGGACGTGACGCGCCTGCTGGACGAGACGGTAAAGGTGTTGCGCGCACACGGCGCCATCGTCGTCGACCCGGTGAAAATTCCGCACGTCAACGATTACGGCAAGGCCGAGACGACCGTGCTGCGGTACGAGTTCAAGCACGGCATCAACGCCTATCTCGCTACGCGGAAGGGATTGAAGGTGCATACGCTCGCCGATTTGATCGCCTTCGACAAGGCACACGCAGCGGAAGAGATGCCCTGGTTCGGGCAGGAAACCTTCATCAAGGCGGAAGCCGAGGGTCCGCTCACCGACAAGGCCTACACGGATGCGCTGGCGAAGTTGCGGAAGCTGGCCGGTCCCGAAGGCATCGACGCCGTGATGAACGCAAAACATTTGGATGCGCTGCTGGCCCCCGCCCAAGATCCCGCATGGCGGATCGATCTGGTGAACGGCGATCCGGATCTGCCCTCGTCGTATGGTCCCGCCGCGGTGGCAGGTTACCCATCGATCACGGTGCCAGCTGGCTTCGTGCACGGCCTTCCGGTCGGCATGCTGTTCTTCGGGCGCAAGTGGAGCGAGCCGACGTTGATCGGCATCGCCTACGCCTACGAGCAAGCCACCCACGCGCGGCGAAATCCGGAGTTTCTGAAAGCCTTGCCTGCGCCGGCCGGAATCGATCCATACACGCAGAAATCGAGCGCGTCGGCGGAACCGGGTCGTAACCCGTCATCGCATTGATCGAGCGAACGAGCGTCTTTACGCAACGATCACGTCGGCGCGCCTGGCGGCCGCAGTCGACCCAGCCCATCCACGTGCCGCGGGATTCAGGCGGCAATCGCCTGCTGCTGCAACTGCTCCAGCACGGCTTTCGCTGCGTCGGTCGACGATGCGGGATTCTGACCGGTGATGAGGTTGCCCGAAACTACCACGTGGGACTGCCAATCCGCGGCACTCGAATACATGCCGCCGTTTTCCTTCAGCATATCCTCGACCAGGAATGGCACCTCGTCGATGAGTCCTGTCGCGCGTTCCTCGGAATCGGAAAACCCGGTGACGGCCTTGCCGCGCAGCAGCGGCAGGCCGAACGGTCCCCGCGCGTCGCGCAGTGCCGCCGGACCGTGGCAGACCGCGGCGACGGGCTTGCCTTCGGCATACAGCGTCTCGATCACGCGCAGGGAGTCGTCGTTGCTGGCGAGATCCCACAGCGGCCCGTGCCCTCCGGGGTAGAACACCGCGTCAAAGTTTTCCGTGTCGATGTCCACGAGCTTGTGGGTGTGCGAAAGCGCCTGCATTGCAACGGAATCGGCACGGAACCGCCGGGTGGCATTCGTCTGGCTGTCGGGCTGTTCGCTGTTGGGATCGATCGGCGGCGCGCCACCTGACGGTGAAGCCAGCGTGACGCTGGCGCCCGCATCCTTGAAGACGTAGTAGGGTGCGGCCAGTTCCTCCAGCCACAAACCGGTGGTTTTGCCGGTATCACCAAGCTGGCCGTGCGAGGTCAGCACCATCAGAATCTTCATCGCTGTACTCCATGAGTTCGGCGTGTCGCATCGGGGCACACGTTGAACTGTGGGGAGCGTCGTCTGAAATGCAAGGGACAGGTGTGCAAGGCCCAGCGCCTTGTTACGCTGCGCGTAATTCTTCTGAGCGATTCCCGAATGAGCCTGATCTCCGCACCCGTTTCCTACGGCGAACTGATCGACAAGATCACGATCCTCGAAATCAAATCCGAACGGATGACCGATTTGGCCAAGCTGAAAAACGTGCGCGACGAACTGCAGTTGCTGGATGCGCTGTGGAACGGCGATGCTGCGTCACGCATCGATATCGCGGCGGAACGCGCCGAGCTGAAACACATCAATGAAGCGCTCTGGGAAATCGAAGATGAAATCCGCGTGAAGGAACGCGACCAGGCCTTCGACGCGCACTTCATCGAGCTGGCGCGGGCGGTGTATCACACCAATGACCGGCGGGCGGCGGTCAAGCGCGCGATCAACCTCAAATTGGGTTCGCGGCTGGTGGAAGAAAAGTCCTATCAGGAATACGGCGGCTCGCTTTAGCTCGTCGTGTAGCCCGGGTGAAGGTGTTCAGCGGCGACTGCATCTGCACCCCGGATCAAGTCCAGACAGGCTCTGCAACGCAATCACTTCGTTCTGCAGGCTACGCGTTACGACGTTTCTTTCATCGCCGCTTCCAGTTTTGCGATCACCTCTTCCACCGTGACGAGATCCATCACGCCGGGGTATTCGATCTTGGTGCCCCACGGGACTTCCGTTGCGGATTTGTGCAGGTATTTGCGCGCGGCGTCATCGTAACGGTCGACGCACCAGCGGCGGTCGGAATAGGGCCCGGATCGCGCGGGATTGCTCGCGGCGTGCAGACCCAGCACGCGCGCGCCGACCGCATTGGCCATGTGCATCGGGCCTGCGTCGGGCGTCAGCACGATGGATGCGCGCTGATAAAGCGCAAGTGCACGTTTCAGCGTATCGCGTCCGATCAGGTCGAGCGGGCGCGTTTCCATCTTGGCGAGGATCGCATCGCCCAACGCGCGCTCGGCTGCGGAGGGCCCGCCGGTCATTACCACGCGCATCCGCAAGGCGCGTGCCGCATGGTCGGCGACGGTGGCGTAGCGGTCGGCGCGCCAGTTGCGCACGGCGTGGCTGGACGCGGCGCTGATGATCAGCGTCGGTTGCCCGTCGTCGGACCATTGCGCATCGGCCCACGCGTGTGCCTCGGCCGGGATCGGAATGTCCCAGCGAACTTGCGTTTGCCTGAGACCCAGCGGCTCGACGAAACTGCCGATCGCATCCAGCACGTGCTCGCCCGTGCGCGCGGGGATGCGTTCCCGCACGAACAATCCGTGCAGGTCCTTGGCACGCGCGTGGTCGTAGCCGATCCGGCGCTCGGCATGCACCGCGAGGCTGAGCAGGTTGGCCCGCAACGCGACCTGCATGTGCAGCAGCGCGCCGAAGCGGCGCCCCGCGAGTGCGCGGCGCACCACGCGGTAGCCTGCCGCGCCGGCAGCCTTGTCGAATACCACGAACTCGACGTCGGCGATGTCGCCCACCAGCCTGTGTTCCAGCTTGCCGACGATCCAGGTGAGCCGCGTCGCGGGCCATGTTGACTGCAACGTGCGCACCAGCGGCACGACATGCGTGACGTCGCCGAGGGCGGAAGTGCGCAACAGGCAAAGCGATTCGAGGGGTTCGGCCATCGGGCTTGCTAGACTTGCAAGGTGAGGACGTCAACGCATCCAGATATTGCACGCCACGTGGTGGACCCGCGCATTGTCGCATCCGGGACCGGTGCAATGGTGTTTGACGCAAACATGGCGGAGCCGCCGACGGCGGCGTGGTTCGATCGAAGCTGGTGGGAGTCGCAGGATCGGATCGTCACCGCCAGCGGTGGACGCGGCGGCATCGCGATGCTCGACACACCGGTCGGCCGATGCGTGTTGCGCCATTACCGGCGTGGCGGCTGGATGACGCCCTTGCTTGGCGACCGCTACCTATGGAACGGGCGCGCCCGCAGCCGCGGCTTCGCCGAGTTCCATCTGCTCGTGGAACTGACGATGCGCGGACTGCCGGTGCCGTTGCCCATTGCGGCGCGCTATGTGCGCCACGGGCTTTATTACACGGCAGACTTGATCACACGCGCGATCGAAAACGTGCAGACCCTTGCGGAAACCATCGCAGCGGGACTATTCGGCGACGACTTGGCCGAACGGGTGGGTACCCTGGTTGCGCGCTTCCACCTCGCCGGCGTGGATCACGCGGACTTGAACGCGCACAATATCCTCGTGGCGAGCAGTGGCCTGTGGCTGGTCGATTTCGACCGGGGCGAGATCCGCGCGACGGGAACAGCCTGGAAGCTCGGCAATCTCGCGCGGCTGAAGCGTTCGCTGCTGAAGGTGGGCGCGTGCGACCATGACGAGGCGGCCCTCGACCGCGAAATCTGGGCGCCGTTGATGCGCGCCTACGGACGTGCTCTCGAAAATCGCGCTCTCGGAACAGGAACATGAAGACGACGACGGCTGATGCAGACGCCGATCTGCGCGCCCACGAACCGGACACGCGTGAACACGTGTGGTCGCTGCACGTTCTCGGCACCGGCGCGGCGAGCGCGGTGGACCTCGGGTCGTCCGGGGCGGTCCTCGAACGCGACGGCGTGCCGATGCTGCTTGTCGATTGCGGTCCCGGCACGCTCGAGCATTATCTGCGCAACTATCGTACGCAACCATCCGCCGTATTCATCACGCACGGGCACATGGACCACGTCGCCGGACTGGAGCGCCTGTTTCATGCGGCCTGGTTCAATCCGGCGCAGCGCGGCCGGATCAAGATGTTCATGCATGCGAACCTCATGCCGATCCTGCAGGCGCGCGTTGCGGATTACCCGGGCGCCATCGCCGAAGGCGGGGCGAATTTCTGGGAAGGATTCTGGCTGATCCCGTGTTCGCGCGGCTTCTGGCTGGATGGCTGGTGGTTCGATGTTTTCGCGACGCGCCACCACGTGCCCGGCACCTCCTTCGGCGTGGCGTTGCGCGGGTGTTTCGCGTGGACAGGCGACACGCGTCCGATTCCGGAAGTGCTCTCTTGCGTGACCGATGATCACACCTTGGTGGCGCATGATTGTGCGTTGATCGGCAATCCGTCCCACACCGGCGTTGCGGATATCGAGCGCGAATACCCGGCCGAACTGCGTGCGCGGCTTTTGCTGTACCACTACGGCAGCGAAGCCGACGCGCAGATCCTGCGCGAACGCGGCTTCAAGGTCGCCGTGCCGGACGGCCGCTATCCCCTGCACGTTCCGCAGCCGGTTCGTGCGGAGGCCGGTTGATGAGACACGTTCGATGAGGCCGGAAGCTCCCGTTGCGCTGCAGATTTTGCCGGCGCCGCCCGATGCGCTCGGGCGCGCATTGGCAGACCTGCGCATTTCGGTGATCGACCGCTGCAATTTCCGCTGCCCGTACTGCATGCCCGAAGAGGCGTACCCCGCCGATCACGCTTTCCTGCGGGCGCGCGATCGGCTGGATTTCGACGAGATCGAACGCCTTGCGCGGATATTCGTTTCACTCGGCGTGCGCAAGCTGCGCCTGACCGGCGGCGAACCGCTGCTGCGCCGCGATCTGCCGGTACTCGTCGCGCGGCTCGCGGCAATCGCAGGCGTGGAGGACCTGGCGCTCACGACCAACGGCATGCTGCTGCCGAAACTCGCGCAGCCGCTGCGCGATGCCGGCCTGCGCCGGATCACGGTGAGCATGGACAGCGTCGATCCGGTGGTGTTCCGGAGCATGTCCGGAGGGCGCGGCGAGCTTGCGCAGGTCGAGGCAGGAATCGCTGCCGCGGAGCGGGCCGGCTTCGCACCGGTCAAGATCAATAGTGTCGTGATGCGCGGCGTGAACGACGATGGTGTGCTGGATCTTGTTGCGCGATTCCGCGGCACCGGGCACGTGGTGCGCTTCATCGAATACATGGATGTCGGCACGGTCAACGGCTGGCGCGGCGATCGCGTCGTGCCCGGCGCGGAACTGGTCGCCCGCATCGATGCGCATTGGCCGCTGGAAGCGCTGCCGCGCAGTGCGGCATCCACTTCGCGGCGCTGGCGTTTTCGTGACGGCGCGGGCGAGATTGGTTTCATCAATTCCGTGACCGAGCCATTCTGCGGCGGCTGCACGCGCGCGCGGCTGTCGGCCGACGGCAGCCTGTATACCTGCCTGTTCGCGCGCGCGGGTCACGACCTGCGCGCGCTGCTGCGTGGGGGCGAATCCGACGCGGGATTGCGCGCGGTCGTCGCCGGCATCTGGAGTCTTCGCGGCGACCGCTACAGTGAACGCCGCGCAGAGCTGCGCGCGGCGGGTGTGCTTGAGCATGTCGAAATGTATCGTATTGGAGGTTGAATGCCGCGTAAGCCGCTGACGCATGTTGCTGCCGACAATCACCCGCGCATGGTGGACGTCGGCGCAAAAGCCGTCACCGCGCGCGTGGCGGTAGCCGAAGCCGTGGTGCGGTTTCCGCGAGCGGTCGCCGACGTCTTGCGCGAAGCCGGCATGCGCAACAAGAAAGGCCCGGTGATCGATACGGCCATCGTGGCCGGAACGATGGCGGCCAAGCGCACGCACGAGTTGATTCCGTTCTGCCATCCGCTGGCGATCGAGCGCTGCCGGATCGAGGCGGAATTCGTCTCCGACACCGAATTGGCCATCCGTTGCGAAGTCGCGATCACGCACAAGACCGGCGTCGAGATGGAGGCACTCACCGGCGCCGGTGTGGCGGCGCTCACGGTGTACGACATGTGCAAGGCGCTGTCGCACGAAATCGTGATCGAGCGCGTGCGGCTGCTGGAAAAATCCGGTGGCAAGCGCGATGTCCAAGGTGGAAAAGTGGTGTCGCGCAAGCGGGATGGTGCGCGATGAAGTACCGGTTGCTGTATTTCGCCTCGCTGTGCGATGAGGCGGGTCGTTCCGAAGAATCGGTCGCGAGCGATGCTGCCGATCCGCGTGCGTTGTACGCGGAACTGGCGGCGCGCCATGGCTTCACCTTCACGCCGGATCGCCTGCGCGTTGCGGTCAACGGCGCCTTCACGGACTGGAACCAGCGCCTCGCCGACAACGACGAGGTGGTGTTCCTGCCGCCGGTAAGTGGTGGGTAGTCGTGTTCTCGATCAGCGCAACCCCGATCGACTTCGAAAGGCTGCGGCGGGAACTTGAAACCGCTGGCGCAGGCGCCGTGGTCTGCTTCGAGGGGCGTGTGCGTGACCACAATGACGGCCGCGCGGTCGATGGCTTGTCCTACCAGGCTTATGTCGAGCTTGCGCAAGTCGAAGGAATGCGGATCGTTGCGGAGGCGCAGGAACGTTTCGCCGTCGAGCGCATCGTCTGCGTGCATCGCGTGGGCGATCTCGCGCTCGGCGACGTGGCGGTGTGGGCGGGCGTGTCTGCGGCGCACCGCGCGGCGGCGTTCGACGCCTGCCGTTACGTGATCGATCAGGTCAAGGCGCGCGTGCCGATCTGGAAACGCGAACACTACGTCGAGGGCGCGTCGGAGTGGTTGCATCCGAACGCCACATAGGCTGTAATCGTGACCGCTCCGGGTGAACGAACAATCAAATGCGGAACTCACGGAGACGTGCGGCCGGCGTTCGTTTGTTGCCATCTCATTCGCGACGAGCTTGCGCCTGCAGACTTCAACGAAGTTGAACCCACGGCAGACGACCCGGAGCCGATGGCTTGGTGCGACGATTGCCAGCGGTTACTCAATGAAGTCGGCGCTCTGACGGAACAGGTAGAGAAATTCATGGATATCGTGCTGGTGTGTGAGTTCTGCTTTGTAACCTTGCGCGATCTCCACAGCCGTGCCCCGTAAAGGCGGCGGCCCCGCCAGCGTAACTCCGGCGCACGAGTCGACCGATACCGTTGCTGCCTTCCGGCCCTGGCGGGGTTTTCGATCTATCGTCGCGGAGGCACCGACGGGGCCACCATGAACATTGCAAAACTGGCGGAGAGGAAGGGATTGTTCGCATCGTCCCTGATGCTCACCCCTCGCTGCACTCGGAGCCAACCTTCGGTTGTCCAAATTCGTTCCTGACGAATTTGTCGAACCCGCAGGTTCTCACCCGCCCTTGTGCATCTCCTGATTTTCTTGAAACTGGCGGAGAGGGCGGGATTCGAACCCGCGAAGCGGGGTTTAGCCGCTTACACACTTTCCAGGCGTGCTCCTTCGACCGCTCGGACACCTCTCCACATAATCGGGTTCGATCCCGCCCGAGGGCGGGATATGCTCGGCTCATCCCTGAGCCTCGCCCTCGCTGCGCTCGGGCCGCCTTCGGCGTCCGGATTCGTTCCCGACGAATCCCGTCGAACCCGCGAAGCGGGGTTTAACCGCTTACACACTTTCCAGGCGTGCTCCTTCGACCGCTCGGACACCTCTCCACATTATCGGGTTCGATCCCGCCCGAGGGCGGGATATGCTCGGCTCATCCCTGAGCCTCGCCCTCGCTGCGCTCGGGCCGCCTTCGCGTCCGGATTCGTTCCCGACGAATCCCGTCGAACCCGCGAAGCGGGGTTTAGCCGCTTACACACTTTCCAGCTTTCCAGGCGTGCTCCTTCGACCGCTCGGACACCTCTCCAAACGAGCCGCACAGCATAACGGCCTGCAACATCCCGAACAAGCTCAAGTGCCGCTGCTTGGTCTCGCTGTCGTGACTTGGCACAATGGGTGGTCGCCCACAGATCAAATCCATGAGCTATCAGGTCCTTGCCCGCAAATGGCGCCCGAGGCAGTTCGATGAACTGGTCGGGCAGGAGCACGTCGTCAGGGCATTGACACACGCCCTGGATTCGGGACGCGTGCATCACGCCTACCTGTTCACCGGCACCCGCGGCGTCGGCAAGACGACCATCGCACGCATCTTCGCGAAGTCGCTCAACTGCGAGAGGGGTATGTCCGCACACCCGTGCGGCGAATGCGCGATCTGCAAGGCCGTGGATGCCGGACGTTTTGTGGACCTGATCGAAATCGACGCGGCCAGCAACACCGGCGTCGATGACGTGCGCGAGGTGATCGAAAACGCGCAGTACGCGCCGGCGCAAGGGCGCTACAAGGTGTACCTGGTGGACGAGGTGCACATGCTTTCGAAAAGTGCCTTCAACGCGCTGTTGAAGACGCTGGAGGAACCGCCGGAACACGTGAAGTTCCTGCTTGCCACGACCGACCCGCAGAAGCTGCCGGTTACGGTCTTGTCACGTTGCCTGAAGTTCGGACTCAAGCGTTTGTTGCCGGAACAGATCGCCGGACAGATGCGGATGATCCTGGCCCAGGAAAACGTCGGCTTCGATGACGGGGCGATCGAGGCGCTCGCACGCGGCGCAGACGGTTCGCTGCGCGACGGCTTGTCACTGCTGGATCAGGCCATCGCGCACGGAGGTGGCACGCTGTGCGCGGACGACGTGCGCGCGATGCTGGGCACGATTGCGGATAACGACGTCGGTGCGTTGTTGCGCGCGTTGGCCGACGGCGACGGCAAGGCGTTGATGGCCGAGGCCGATCGCATTGCGGGATTGTCGCCGGATTTTGCAGTGGTGCTGGAACAACTCGCGACAGCGTTGCACCGCATCCAGTTGCGGCAACTGGTGCCGGACTTCGAGGGCGACGAGCCGGAGCGCGAGGTGCTCGACGCCATCGCGGCCGAGGTCGATCCCGAGGACGTCCAGGTGTGGTATCAGTTCGCCTTGCACGGCCGCCGCGATCTGCCGCTGGCCCCCGACGTGCGCGCAGGGTTCGAGATGACGTTGTTGCGCATGCTGGCGTTTCGTGGCCATGCCGACGGCGGCGAGGACAAGCGCCTGCGCGCCGAGCCGATCACGCAGCAACGTACGTCGAACCCGCGGGCGGCATCGATCGCTGCGGCACCGGTGTCGCAGCGCGACGGGCATCAGTCCAACGGAGTCGCGGACGAACCGGCACTCGCGACAAAGTCCACGGCAGCTACGCCGCGCATCGAAGGCCTTGCGGAATGGGAAGCGTGGATCGCGCGGGCGGGATTGGGTGGTCCGGTCGGACTGCTTGCCCAGCATGCGATGCCAAAATCATTGGAGGGCGAGGTGCTGACACTGGCGCTGAAACCCGAGCACATGATTTTTTGCAGCGATGCCTTGTGCAAACAGTTGCAGGATCAGCTCGGCGAGGCGATCGGGCACAGGGTGCGCGTGCGCATCGTGCACGAAGCGGTGACCGAAACCCCGGCCACGCGTGCGGCCAAAGCGCGGTCCGACGAATTGGCAGCAGCCGAGCGCGCGCTGGCGAATGATCCGGTCATCCAGGAAATGCAACGCCAGCTCGGCGCCAAAATCATTCCCGACAGCATTCGCAGGTAGACAGCCATGAAAGGACAACTGGGACAGTTGATGCAGCAGGCGCAGCAGATGCAGGAAAATCTCAAGCGCGCGCAAGAGGAAATCGCGAAGCTCGAGGTGACCGGCAGTGCCGGCGGCGGCATGGTGGAAGTCGGCATGACCGGGCGCCATGAGGTGCGCCGCGTGCGGATCGACCGCAAGCTGATGGCCGATGATCCGGAAATGGCGGAAGACATGGTCGCCGCCGCGGTCAACGACGCCGTCAACAAGGTAGCCGAGGCGAGCCAGCAGAAGCTCGGCAGCGTCGGTTCCGGGATGAACCTGCCGCCGGGATTCAAGCTGCCGTTTTGAAGAGGCAGCGACGAGGGATGAGTAGCGAGGGTGCTTCGCCACAGCCGAGCGACTCAACCATTGCGCCCTCGCTACTCGTCCCTGAACCCTCGCATATGACTGGGCTTGATTGCACGTGTCCGACGCGTCTTCCAACCTTCTTGCAGAACTGATCGAAGCGCTGCGCTGCCTGCCGGGTGTCGGTCCCAAGAGCGCGCAGCGCATGGCGTTTCACCTGCTGGAGCGCGACCGGGATGGTGGCTTGCGGCTGGCCGATGTGCTGCACCAGGCGATGCAACGCGTCGGTCACTGCAAGTCCTGCCGGAATTTCAGCGAAGCGGAAGCGTGCGCAATCTGTGCCAGCGGGTCTCGCGATCCGTCGCTGCTTTGCGTCGTGGAAACACCTGCCGACCTGCTCGCGATCGAGCAGGCCACGGGATACCGCGGCCGTTATTTCGTATTGATGGGGCGCCTTTCGCCGCTGGACGGCATGGGGCCGCACGAACTCGGTGTCGATTTGCTGAAGCGCCGGCTCGCCGACGGCGAGGTCCGTGAGCTGGTGATCGCGACCAACCCCACGGTCGAAGGCGAGGCCACCGCGCACTGGCTGGGCCAACTGGCGCGTGCGTCGAACGTACCCGCGACCCGGCTTGCGCACGGCGTGCCGCTGGGCGGCGAACTCGAGTACGTCGACCGGAGCACGCTGGCGCACGCGTTCGGCAGCCGCCAGGCCATGGAGTGAGACATGGCGTTGCGCGACGAACCCGTGCTGCAACTGCAGGTTCCCGCCGTCGAGGAGTACCTGGCCTTGCGGGTGGCGGCGGGACTGAGCGCGATGAGTCCGGAAGGTGCGCATGAGGGGTTGGCTCGCAGCTGGTGTTCGGTTTGCGTGCGGTCACGTGACGGGTTGATCGGCATGGGACGCGTGGTCGGCGACGGCGGGTTGTTCCTGTTCGTGGTCGACATCGCAGTCGCCCCGGCCTGGCAACGCCGTGGATTGGGACGGCGCATCATGCAGGCGCTGATGGAGCAGGTGCATGCCCGCGCGTATTCGCGCACCATGGTTGGATTGATCGCGGACGGCACCGCGAACCGGCTCTACGAGCAATTCGGTTTCAAGCTGGTTGCACCTGCCGCGCAAGGCATGCTGTTGCGCATCGAGAAAGGAGAGAACGCGTGAGCGACACGATATTCGACAAGATCGTCCGCCGTGAGATTCCTGCCGACGTGGTTTATGAAGACGATGACGTGCTGGCCTTCCGCGATATCCATCCCCAGGCGCCGGTCCACGTGCTGTTCATTCCGAAGAAGAAATCGTTCGCGACCTTGAATGATTGCGGCGAGGCCGATGCGCCATTGCTGGGAAAACTGTTGCTGACGGCCTCCGCCTACGCCAAACGTGAAGGCTTTGCCGATGACGGCTATCGCTGCGTGATCAATTGCAACTCCGGCGGCGGGCAGACGGTGTTCTATCTGCACGTGCACCTGCTGGCCGGCAAGCAAATGCCGGAACGGATGCTCTGAGCCGGGAACGCGCAAAGAGACGCCCGCTTGTCGCGGGCGTCTTGTTGGATGGATCAGGTCCGTCAACCTTTCTTTGGCGGCGGCGGGGGCGGTGGCGCGGGGCTCGGCACCACGATCACGCGCGGCGGGTAGTACCAAGGACCCCAGCCCCATGGGCCCCAACCGCCCCAGAAGGGATCGCCCCAGCCCGGACCCCAGGGACCCCAAGGGCCGTACACGGTCGTGTAGCGCGGCCGTGGCTTCCACAGGTAGATGTTGTTCGCCTCGACCTTGGGGTAGGTGTAGTCGAACTGCCCGATCTTGTGCTGGACCGTACCGCTCAACGTGCCGGTCACGGTGATCTCGCGACCCTTGGCGAACACTTCCGGATCATAGAAACCCTGCTTGCAGGCGACGAAGCGGCCGTCGCTCTCCTTGCCGCGTTCCGGGCGAGCCTGCGAATCCAGCGGCTGGGCCAACACGAAGAAGCACGTCTGCTGCTCACGCGGCTCGGTCTGGATGATTTCGCCGCCCCAACGTACCGGCGTGGCCGTCGTTGCGCCGCTGCGTGCGGATTCGAGCGAAACCGGTGCGTAGTTGCCTTGCAGCGGTTGCGGGATGGTGGCGCAGCCACCCAGGGCCAGCGCACCCACGACGGCCAGAAACAAGATTCGACGTGACATGACAGGCCTCCGAGAATACTTGAACTGCTGCGTCTATTTGACCATATGACGCGGACGAAAGTGGCGGACACGCCGCACGAAAACGCGGACCTGTTCAGGCGGCGGTTCGGAATACGCGTAGCGAAGAGCAACGTACTCGGCGCCCAGGTCCAGCAACACGGGTGCCGACTCCGGCAGCGTGGCCGCAGTGCGCAGGTAGAAATGATTTGGGCCTTCGGTCATGCCGCGCACGATGCCGATGCGCGCTAGGCGGTGCTGCAGGCGCAACTGCGCTGCGGCCAGCGCGTCGCGCGGCTTGCCGCGCGGACGCAGCGACGTCAGCAGTGCGCCCACGCCGAGCGCCAGGAACACGATGACAGCCAAAGTGATGCCCAGCATCCGAACCGTGGTGTGTTCGATGCCGAACGGACGGAACAACCGGCTTTGATTGAGTGCATCGAAACCGACAACGGTCTGGCCCCACCAGCGGTTGACAATGTCCAGTCGGTCGCGCCATGGCATCCACCAGTTGCGCCCGCCACCGCCGACGTCGCCGGCAGCGCCGCCGGTGCTGGCCATGATCACGCGGCTCACGGCTGCAGTCGGATCGATCCGAACCCATCCCCGGCCGGCCAGCCATACCTCCGACCACGCATGTGCGTCCGACTGGCGAATCAACAGATAATGGGCAAAGTCGTTCCAGTAGCCGCCCTGATATCCGACCACGACCCGCGCCGGGATCCCTGCGGCACGCATGAGGAAGGTAAAGGCGCTGGCGTAGTGTTCGCAGAAGCCTGTCCGGGTATCGAACAGGAAATCATCGATGCTGTCGCGGCCGAGCGGCGGCGCGTCGAGGTCATACACGAAGCCGCCGTCATGGAACAGCGTCAGCGCATCCTGGATGATCCTGGTGTCGTTCGCGCCGGCGGCGGCGCGCCACTGCTCCGCGAGTTCCCGCGCGCGAGGATCGAAGCCGGGAGGCAGTTCGAGTGCCGCCGCACGCAGGCGCGGATCGAGATCCTCCGGCGCCAGCCGATAGCCGGTGGCCGATGCGACGCGGTAGCGGAGCGTTTGGTCCACGGGCTTGATCGACCACAGCGTGTGGTCCGGTCCAAGTTGCACGCCTTCGGGTGCTTCGACGGGAACATCCAGCGCGAACAGCCAATGCTGGTGACTGGCGAGCAAGGTCACCTCATAGCGCGTCACCGGCCCGCGGGTTGCGACGCGTCCTGGCGGCCACGGGCGCCTCGCAGCGGCACCGGGCAACCATGCCTGTCCGTCGAAATCCCACAGCACCATCCCGCGGAAATAGCGCTGCCCGTCCGGTGGCGGCGCGCCGTCGAAACCGATGCGCATCGCGACCGCGTCGTTGGTCAACAGCGAATGCAGATCGCCGGGTGCCATCCGATCGCTGATGCCGGTGCTCGCCACGCCGTTGTCGGGAGCGCCCCACAGCGGCATCGCGAGGCGCGGAATCAGCAGGAAACCGAGCAACGCGGCGGGCAGGCTCGCCGCGAGCAGCACGCCTCCCGTCCTGAAAGCCGGCAGCCAACGCGATTCCGGCAGCCCCGGCTCCAGCGCGCGCAGGGTGGCCAGTGCGGGCAACAGCATCAGGCCGACCATGATGGTGAACCAGAGCGATTCGTCGAACAGCAACGCACTCATCAGGATGAAACAGGCAAACCCGATTGCCATGCGCGCGTCCCGCAATCGCTCGCTTTCGAGGACCTTGATCACCAACAGTCCGCATACGATGGCGGCTCCCGGTTCGCGGCCGAACGGCGAACCGTACACGGCGATCGTCGTCGCCAGCACTGAAACCAGCAGGACGATGCGCAGCCATGCGGAGACGCGCCGATGTTGCCGCCGCCGCTGCCACCACCGCACCGCGACGATCGCAAGCAGCGCAGCGGTGTACCACGCGGGCATATGCGGCGCATGCGCGAGCAACACGCACCCCACCGTGACACACAGGAGATTGAACGGCAGTGGCGCCAGTATCCAGGCCGGCCCGCGCGTTCCAGGTGGCGTGCGGTTGCGTTTCATGGCAATTCCGCGAGCGCGGTCAGGCAAAGGTGGTAATGCGCGGCGTCGCTGCCCGGGCCCAGGACACGCCGGTTTTCCAGAATCAGGATCCATGGGTGCGCCGCGGCGTACGCGTCGCAGACCCAGCCGGTCAATCGCGAGATGCGGGTTTCGCGGTCCACGCCCGACAATGCATACCAGTCGAAACGCAACGGTTGCCCCGGAGCGGCCCGGTCGAACTCGCGCACCAGCAGATGATCATGTCGGGCACTGGCCTTCCAGGCGACGTGCCGGATCGGATCGCCCGCGTGATAATCACGCAAGCCCGCGAATTCGTCCCCTCCGGTGACGCGTTCGTTGGGGTCGTCGATGCGCGACCGCGGCCGCACGTCCTGCAGAATCCGCGGGTACACCAGCACGCGCTGGTTCGGGGTGATCCAGCTCCACGCCCTGAACAGGCCAAAGGGCACCGTGCTGGACAACTGCATGCGCGGAATTGCCATCCAGCCGCGCGCCTCGGTGGGCGCGGTCACCGTGACGCGGCTGACGCCGCGGTAAAGCGGACAAGGCTGCTGGATTTCGTCCAGTGCGATGTGCAGCCCCGGACGCGCGCGTCCGTCATCGGCGAACGCAAGGTGGATCGGCAGCCGTGCATCGCAGAAGCCGTGGTCGGCATGCAGCGAGTGCAGCGTCAGGTCGTGCAGTTCACGCCACGTCAGCAGCATGCTGAAGGCGAGGGTGGCCGCGAGTATGCAGGTCAGAAGCAGCGCCGAATTGTTCTGGTAGTTCAGGGCTCCTACCAGCATGGCCGCGAGCAACACGGCGAATCCCAGGCCGGCGCGCGTCGGCACGATGTAGACGCGACGGCTTTCCAGCTTGACTGGCAGGGGTTCCGGCGCGCGGCCGCGTGCCAGGCCAGGCAGTCGCCGAAGGATGCGTCCTGTGATGGTCCTGCGTTCGCCGTGCGCGGCAGCGCCCATCGGTTCACTCGACTGCCACGGATTCCAGCAAGCCTTGTGCCAGCGCGTCGCGGCCCAGGCTGCGCGCGGGAATGAGCCGGTGTCCCGCGACGGGAACGAAGACCGCCTGCACATCCTCCGGCAGCGTGTAGTCGCGGTCGCCCAGCAACGCCCACGCGCGCGCGCACGCCAGCAGCGCAAGCCCCGCACGCGGCGACAGGCCCGTGCGGATGTCGGGATGCTTGCGGCTGGCGGCCACCAACGCCTGCACGTAATCGAGCAGGGCGGGACTTGCGGTTACCGCATGCGCGCGGCGGCGCAACGCGAGGATGTCGGCGCCGGACAGGCGCGACGTGAGTTGGCCGACCATCTCGGAACGGTTTTCGCCGGTCAGCAGCCTTCGTTCGGCTTCGGCGTCCGGGTAGTCGAGCGAGATGCGCAGCATGAAGCGATCGAGTTGGGAGTCGGGCAGGGGATAAGTGCCTGCCATGTCCAGCGGGTTCTGGGTCGCGACCACGAAGAACGGTTGCGGCAGCATGCGGCTGGCGCCATCGACCGTGACTTGGCCTTCGGCCATGGCCTCCAGCAATGCGCTCTGGGTCTTGGGGGTGGCCCTGTTGATCTCGTCTGCCAGCAGCAGTTGCGCGAAGATCGGCCCCTGCTGAAACCGGAACTCACCGCTGCCGCGGTCGAATACGCTGACACCCACGATGTCGCTGGGCAACAGGTCCGAGGTGAACTGGATGCGCCTGAAGCTGAGCCCCAGTGTTGCCGCAAGCGCGTGTGCGAGCGTCGTCTTGCCGACGCCCGGCACGTCTTCCACCAGAAGATGTCCACCGGCCAGCAGGCACGCGAATGCCATGCGGATCGGCCTGTTCTTGCCGACCAGGACCTCGTTGACCTGGGACAGCGCCGCGTCGAGGCGCTGGCGCGGCAGGCTGTCGATGGGTGCCGCTGTGGCAGTGGCGAGGCTCTGGTCCATTCCCTTCCCTCGGTGTGTCGGGGTTGAGGCAGTGTACGACGCCGCGTGTCGCGGCTGCGTCGATTCAAGGGACCCCGATACCGGCCTGCCGCAGCAGGCGGGAAAGGGCGATCAGCGGCAGCCCTATCAAGGCCGTCGGATCGTTGGTTTCAATCTGCTCGAACAGCGCGATACCGGCGCCCTCGGACTTGAAGCTGCCGGCACAATCGAGGGGACGTTCGCGGGCGATGTAACGGTCGATTTCGCCGCCATCGAGCTTGCGGAAAACCACCCGGGTGTGGTCGAGCGCCGACCACTGCTTGCCGTGGCGCATGTCGATCATGGAAATACCGGTGTAAAAATCAACGTGTTTTCCGCTGCTTGCGCGTAACTGTTCGCGTGCGTGTTCAAGAGTCGCCGGTTTGTGCAGCACCCGGTCGCCGAGCGCCGCGACCTGATCCGATCCGATCACCAGCGCGTCCTCCAGATTCGATGCGACGGCGCGCGCCTTGGCGGTGGCCAGGCGTGCAGAGCGCGCCTGCGGCGCCTCTTTCGGCAGAGCTCGTTCGTCCACGTCAGGCGCGATCTGCTCGAACTTGTTCACCAATCGCCTGAGCAACTCGGCCCGATAGCGCGAGGTCGAGGCCAGCACGATGCGCGGCTGGATCATGGCTGCTGGGACAGGTCTTCGATCCGTTCACGCACGGCAGTTTCCAGCGCGCGTTGGGCGGTATCCAGCTCGCGCAGTTGCCGGCCCAGCGCGCCCCGCGCCTTGCCCATCGCGGCGGCGGCCGCATCCAGATCGCGCTGGCTGGCGTGTTCGGCTTCGTCGCGCAACCACAGGCGGTGTGCGAGCAGTTCGCGCAGGGCCGCATCGATCGCCAGCTTGGCGTGGGTTTCCCCGGCCGGCTGATGGGGGCCGATCGACATCGAAGCGTGTGCGCGCTGCAGGCGCTGGCGGCATTCCTTCAGGTCGCGCTCGATGCCGTCGGCTTCGAGATACAGGGTGCGTAGGGTGCGCTCGTGACGCATCTGGCGCACCAGCAGCCAGATGACCACGCCGCAGGCGGCAACCGCCACCAGGGCAGGCAAAACGATGGCGAGCAGCATGGTGGGGAAGGGGGTCACGCGTGGGTTTCCGGGCGCGGTACTTGGATGGCTAGCATGATACGGGCCAAGCGTTGGCGCCGCTCTGCGGTTGACTTTGTGCAGTGCAGAATCTAGCATTCCCCTCTTATGTCCGCGCCCCTGCCAGCGAGTGTGGACGCCGAACGCATGGTGGCCGGACGGCGGTCTTTCGAAGGTGTATTGCCGGTCGCAGAATTGCCGCGGCTGGGCGAGGCGCTGGCGAGGGACGCCGGAGAGGTCGCCTACAATCTCGATTTCGAACAAGGCCAGCTCGGCGGCCCGGAGTTGCATGTTCGTCTGGCTGCGCGGCTGACGCTGGAATGTCAGCGCACGTTGCAGCCTTTCGAATTGCCGGTCGAGGTCGATACGCGGCTGGGGTTGCTGACCAATGAAGACGAGGCGGCGGCGCTCCCCGGCGAATGCGAGCCACTGCTGCTCGAAAACGGCACGCTGCAGCCGCGCCGCGTGATCGAGGATGAGTTGTTGTTGGCGTTGCCGCTGGTGCCTGTCAAGCCCGGCAGCGAAGTTTTGAAGGGCGAATGGAATGCGCCCGGGCAGGCGTCGCAGGATGCGCAGCGGGACGAAGCAGTGACGCATCCATTCGCGGATTTGCGCAAGCTGCTCGCGGACCGCGCGAAAGATCGTTAACGCGGCCGGCCTCATGCCGGCCACGGCACAGGATGTGCCGATGCACTGGCGCCGAGGCGCCGGTGCGACAAACATGGCGCGGCGATGCCGCAGCCGTTTACAGACCGCGGCGGGATGCCCGGTTCCGTGTCGAACAAGCCGTCAGGAGAGCCACCATGGCCGTTGCAAAGAGTCGCAAATCCCCGTCCCGCCGTGGCATGCGCCGCGCGCACGACGCGCTGGACAAGGTTCAACTCGCCACCGACCCGACGTCGGGCGAGATCCACCGTCGCCACCACATCACCAAGGACGGGTATTACCGTGGCCGCAAGGTGATCGAAGACAAGCAGGCTGTCGTCGACGAGGACTGACCTCGTTGACCACACGGCTGCAAACCGGCGCGCGGCGCAATGAAGGCGCCGCCGTATTTTTTTGTGCGCGCAATCTTCTTCGGGGAATCGGATCTTGACCTACGCCCGTATCCTGGCTACCGGCAGCGCGTTGCCCGATCGCGTCGTCACCAACGCCGACCTCGAAAAGCTGGTGGACACCAGCGACGAATGGATCCGCACCCGCACCGGTATCCGTGAGCGTCGCGTTGCCGCTGATGGCGAAACCACCGGCGATCTCGCGTTCCGGGCCGCGCAGCAGGCGTTGCAGGACGCCGGGGTCAAGGCCGCCGACCTCGACATGGTGATCCTGGGCACCACGACGCCCGACATCGTGTTTCCCGCGACGGCTTGCCTGATCCAGAACCGGCTGGGCGCGAACGGGTGCATGGCGTTCGACGTGAATGCCGCGTGTTCGGGCTTCATGTATGCGCTCGGGGTTGCCAACAATTTCGTGCGTAGCGGGCAGGTGAAGAAGGCGCTCGTGATGGGCGCCGAAACCCTGACCCGGATGATCGACTGGAGCGAACGCGAGACCTGCGTACTGTTCGGTGACGGCGCCGGCGCGGTGGTGCTGGAGGCCTCGGACGAGCCCGGCATCCTTGCAACCTGCCTGCACGCCGACGGCGGGTACAAGGACCTTTTGTACAACCCGGTCGGCGTCTCGGTCGGCTTCAAGGACGAGAAGAACCATGGCGTCCGCATCAAGATGCGCGGGCGCGAGGTGTTCAAGGTCGCCGTGAAAACCCTGGACACACTGGTCGACGAAACCCTCGCGGCCGCCGGCATGCACGCGGACCAGATCGACTGGCTGATCCCGCACCAGGCCAACCTGCGCATCATCGAGGCGACTGCCAAGCGCCACGGCATGTCGATGGATCAGGTGATCGTCACGGTCGACAAGCACGCCAACACATCGTCTGGTTCGGTGCCGCTGGCATTGGACGCCGCGGTGCGGTCCGGGCGCATCAAGCGCGGGCAGAATGTGTTGCTCGAGGCGTTCGGTGGCGGTTTCACCTGGGCGTCGGCGATGGTGAGGTACTAGAAGGCGGGGTTGGGGGCTGGGGATTGGGGACTGAGCGGAGCATCCTGGATTCCCGCGGCCCCATTTTCGATATGTGCATTCCTGAATTCCGGAACAATTTCCAGTCATGACCTCAAGCCCCCAGTCCCCAGCCCCCAGCCCCGCTCTTGCATTCGTCTTCCCTGGCCAAGGCTCGCAGTCGGTTGGAATGCTGGCGGAGCTTGCCGCGGAATTTGGAGAAGTGCGCAAGGTTTTCGACGACGCATCCGAGGGCGCGGGCATGGACCTGTGGCAGCTCTCGCAAACTGGTCCGGAAGCCGAACTCGGCAAGACCGAAAATACCCAGCCCGCGTTGCTTGCGGCCAGCGTCGCCGTGTGGCAGGTCTGGCGATCGCTGGGCGGACCGTTGCCCGCACAGATGTCGGGTCACAGCCTTGGAGAATATTCGGCGCTGGTGTGTGCCGGCGCGTTGCCGTTGCGTGCCGCCGCCGCACTCGTCGCTGAGCGCGGTCGCCTGATGCAGGCTGCCGTGCCGGCCGGCGTCGGATCGATGGCGGCTGTCCTGGGCGCCGACGACGAAGTCATCCGCAGCGTGTGCAAGGAAGTTTCCGGCACCGAAATCGTGGCGCCAGCCAACTACAACAGCCCCGGCCAGTTGGTGATCGCGGGACATGCGGGTGCGGTCGATCGCGCCACGCAGCGGCTTGCGGAACTCGGCGTGCGCAAGGTCATCAAGCTTGCGGTGTCGGTGCCTTCCCACACGCCACTGATGCGCGACGCGGCGCAGCAGCTCGCGGCGCGCATGGCCGAACTGCCGTGGCAGGTACCGGCGATTCCGGTGTTGCAGAACGCAGACGCCAAGGCACACGTCGGCGTCGAATTCATCCGCGCAGCGCTCGAACGCCAGTTGTACATGCCGGTGTTGTGGACTGATACGGTGCAATCGCTCGTGCGCAACGGTGCCACGAAAATTTTCGAATGCGGCCCCGGCAAGGTGCTGGCAGGTCTGTGCAAGCGCATCGACAAGTCCATCGATGCGCGTTCGCTCGGAACGCCTGCGGAGATGCGTGCCGCGCTCGCGGAGATTCAGGCATGACGCGAATATTGCAAGACGAAATCGCGCTGGTGACGGGCGCCTCGCGCGGCATCGGCGCCGCGATCGCGGAGGAGCTGGCGGCGAACGGCGCGAAGGTGATCGGCACGGCGACTTCGGAAGCGGGCGCCCAGGCGATCACGCAACGACTGGCGGTGCACGGCGGCGAAGGTCGCGTGCTGGACGTCACCGATGGTGGCGCGGTCGATGCGTTGATCGATGCCGTC
Source organism: Gammaproteobacteria bacterium (assembly GCA_021324095.1). Taxonomy (GTDB): domain Bacteria; phylum Pseudomonadota; class Gammaproteobacteria; order Xanthomonadales; family Rhodanobacteraceae; genus 66-474. The sequence goes on along the minus strand of JAJPJT010000005.1, from coordinate 53,482 downwards.
GTCAAGGCGCACGGCGGCCTTTCGATCCTGGTCAACAACGCGGGCATCACGCGCGACCAGTTGCTGATGCGAATGAAGGACGAGGACTGGCAGGCCATCCTCGACACCAACCTCACGTCGGTTTACCGCACCTCGAAAGCGGTGATGCGCACGATGATGAAGGCGCGCAAGGGCCGCATCATCAATATCGCATCCGTCGTCGGCGTCACCGGCAATCCTGGTCAGACCAATTACGCCGCAGCCAAGGCCGGCATCATCGCGTTCTCCAAATCGCTGGCGCGGGAGGTTGGTTCGCGTGGCATTACCGTCAACGTGGTCGCGCCCGGTTTCATCGACACCGACATGACGCGCGCGCTCACGGACGAGCAGCGCAAGATGCTGGAAGGCACCATCGCGCTGGGCCGCCTCGGCGAGCCCGCCGATGTCGCGCACGCCGTGGCGTTCCTGGCGTCGCCGGCCGCCACCTACATCACAGGGGAAACGCTGCACGTCAATGGCGGCATGTACATGCCGTAACGCGCATCTTCCATTCGAAGCGGCTGTTGTGAAAAGTCAGTTGCTGCCCCCGAGGTGCTTCTGATCGGGGGCCATGGATGGCCGTTCTGGTGTCTTGTAGCCACACCGCAGCGCACGCGAAGTAGCGAAGCGAAGCAGCAATCAGGGGTGATTGCACAAACAAGCCGCAGGCCATGGATGGCCGCGTGGTCTCCACCTCGGGGGCGCCGCGGTTTTCGGATAAGTCGGTGGTGCAGCGATCAGGGACGATCGCAATCAATATGCTACTATGGCGACTTTCGTGCCGTGACCGGACTGGCGGCCACGGAACAGCACGCCGACCCTGCACGGGTCCAATTGGAATCTGTACCGTGCGCGCTTCGCAGGGCGCGTGCGGGTCGAGTGGGGAAGGGCCCGGCCCGACCTCGAATGCTTTTGTCCCGGGAGGCACTGTCTCATGAGCAGCATCGAAGAGCGCGTCAAGAAGATCGTGGTCGATCAGTTGGGGGTCAAGGAAGAGGACGTCACGCCAAACGCCTCGTTCGTCGACGATCTGGGCGCGGACTCGCTGGACACGGTGGAATTGGTGATGGCGCTCGAAGAGGAATTCGAAACCGAAATCCCCGACGAGGAAGCCGAGAAGATCACCACCGTCCAGCAGGCGGTCGATTACATCAAGGCGCACGTCAAGTCCTGAACTTGGCTGCGCATGCCCTTGGGGCGGCGCGGGCGTGTCATGCGGCAACTCAGAAAGCTGCGCCTTCCGCGCAGCTTTCGCGTTGTTGGGGCCGTGACAATGCGGCGGCGTATGGCGATCGGCTGGCGCGCCAGCGGACCTCTTTGAGCCTCCGCCGGAAAGAGAAGATGCATGCCGCGCGGCCCGCGGTGCGCGCGGACAGCATCAGCAGTGGGCTTGAAGAATTCGGAGCACGGAGTTCCCATGAACAAGCGGCGAGTGGTGGTCACCGGCCTGGGCATCGTTTCGCCCGTCGGGAACGATGTGGCGACGGCATGGAAGAACGTCGTGGCGGGCGTGAGCGGGATCGGTCCGATCACGCATTTCGACGCAAGCGCATTTCCGACCCGCATCGCGGGCGAGGTGAAGGGCTTCGATCCCGCGGCGTACATTCCGCCGAAGGACATCAAGAAGATGGATACCTTCATCCACTACGGTGTCGCCGCGGGCACCGAGGCGCTGCGCGATTCCGGATTGCAAGTCGATGATTCCAACGCGGTCCGGATCGGCGTCGCGGTGGGTGCCGGCATCGGCGGCATCGCCAGCATCGAGCGCACCGCGATCGCGTACCACGAAGGCGGCCCGCGCAAGATTTCGCCGTTCTTCGTGCCGGGTTCGATCATCAATATGGTCTCCGGCAATCTGTCGATCATGTATGGGCTGAAGGGGCCGAACATCGCCTGCGTGACCGCGTGCACGACCGCAACGCACAACATCGGCCTCGCGATGCGCATGATCCAATACGGCGATGCCGACGCCATGCTGACGGGCGGGGCCGAGTTTTCCGTCACGCCGACCGCGATCGGCGGGTTCTGTTCGGCGCGTGCGATGACCACCCGCAACGACGAACCCACCCGCGCCAGCCGACCCTGGGACAAGGATCGTGACGGCTTCGTGCTGTCAGACGGTTCGGGCGTCCTGATGCTGGAAGAATACGAACATGCGAAAGCACGCGGCGCGAACATCTACGCGGAACTTGCCGGGTTCGGCATGAGCGGAGACGCCTATCACATCACCGCGCCCAGCGAGGGCGGCGAGGGCGCGGCGCGCTGCATGGCCAACGCGCTGCAGGATGCCGGCGTCGATCCATCCGAGGTGCAGTACATCAATGCGCACGGTACGTCGACACAGCTCGGCGACCTCGGTGAGGTTCACGCGGCCAAACGCGTGTTCGGCGAGCACGCGTACAAGCTCGCGATCAGTTCGACGAAGTCGATCACGGGCCATCTGCTCGGGGCCGCGGGTGGTGCCGAGGCCATCTTCACCGTGCTGGCGATGCGCGACAACGTGCTGCCGCCGACCATCAATCTTGACGAACCGGGCGAAGGATGCGACCTGGATTTCGTGCCGAACACGGCGCGGGACGGCAGGATCGACATCGCGATTTCCAACTCGTTCGGCTTCGGCGGCACCAACGGCACGCTGTTGTTCAAGCGGGTCTGAACCACCGTGCGCGGACACCGTTGGATCCGGTCGCCTTGGTTTAGACTCGAGGGATGAACCAGGCGCGCTTCCTCAAAACGACTGCGCTGCGTGCGCCGCAGGCTGGCAACGCCGTGGTGCGTGTGTTGCTGCTCGTCATCGTGTTGGCGATCGCCGCTGCGATCGTGTGGGCCGGGATCACGTACCTGCAATTTACGCGCACGCCATTGGCTGTTCGTTCGCCGGGACAGACGCTGGAAATTGCGAAGGGCGAGGGCTTCAATGGCATCGTCAAGCAATTGCGCGACGAGCAGCTGAGCAATGCGCCGCCGCTGCTGTGGCGGGCGCTGGCGTGGCGCCTCGGCGTCGCCAGCAAACTGCATGCGGGCGAGTACGCGCTCGCGCCGGGCATGACACCGACCGTGCTGCTGGAAAACATGGCGGCAGGCAGGGTGCTGCATCGCCGCGTGACGCTGGTCGACGGCTGGACCTTCGCGCAGGTGCGGCAGGCGTTGCAGCAAGCGCCCAGGCTCGCGCACCAGCTCGACGGGTTGAGCGACGCCCAGGTGATGGCGAAACTGGGAGCACCTGGACAATCTCCGGAAGGCGAGTTCATGCCCGACACGTACGATTACGTTCTCGGCATGTCCGACCTCGACATCCTGGCGCGCGCGCACAAGGCGATGCAGACCTTTCTCGCGCAAGAGTGGGCGGAGCGCGACAAATCCATCTGGATCCAGCAGCCATACCAGGCGTTGATCCTTGCGTCGCTGGTCGAGAAGGAAACCGCGGTGCCCTCCGAGTTGCCGAGGATCGCGGGCGTGTTCGAGCGACGGCTCAAGCTCGGCATGAAACTCGACACCGACCCCAGCGTGATCTTCGGCATGGGTGCGGCCTACACCGGCAAGATCCACAAGGTGGACCTCGAAACCGATACGCCCTACAACACTTACGTGCGGGCCGGACTGCCCCCGACCCCGATCGCGCTGCCCAGCCGGGCCGCGATCCACGCGGTGCTGCATCCGGCTGCGGGTGACGCGCTGTACTTCGTGGCGAAGGGCGACGGAACGCACGAGTTCTCTGCAACCTTGGCCGAGCAGAATGCGGCGGTGAAAAAGTACATCCTTGGGAAGAAGCGCCAGTGAAGGGCTGCCTGATCACGCTGGAAGGCGGCGAGGGTGCCGGCAAGAGCACCTTGCTGGCAGGGCTGCGCAATCACTTCGAGCGCAGCGGACTCGACCTGCTGTACGCACGCGAACCCGGCGGGACGCCCGTCGGCGAGGTGATCCGGACGCTGGTCCTCGATCCTCGGTACCGCGGGATTGCTGCCGAGACCGAACTTCTCCTGATGTTCGCGGCACGCGCCCAACTGGTGCGCGAGGTGCTGCAGCCGGCGCTCGCGGCGGGACGTTGGGTGCTGTGCGATCGCTTCACCGATGCAAGCTACGCCTATCAGGGCGGAGGTCGCGGTGTGGACATCGCCTACATCGCGGCACTCGAGCGCATTGCGACCGAAGGGCTGAAACCGGACCTGACCTTGCTGCTGGACATCTCCGTCTCGCATGGCCGTGCCAGGGCCAATGAGCGTGGAGATTCCGATCGCATCGAGGTCGAGCACGACGACTTCTTCGAGCGGGTGAGGTCGGCGTACCGCGCGCGCGCGCAGGCGGAGCCTCACCGGTTCCATGTCATTGATGCGACGCTTCCGGCCGCCTCAGTCCTGCAGGCGGCGGTGGTGGCAATCGACGCATTGCGCAAACGGATCGCCGCATGAGCGATGAGCCCGAGACCATTGTTGCGATAGCGCCGGGCGAACCGTTGCCATCCTGGTGTCGCCCGCAATGGGACGTGCTGGCCGCGCGCGCCGCGAACGGCACCCTGCCGCACGCGCTGCTGCTGTGCGGACCGGCGGGTCTCGGCAAACGCGCGCTGGCCGAAGCGTTCGCCCGTGCACGGCTGTGCCAGGAGCCGTGCAATGGCATTGCGTGCGGCCACTGCCGGGCGTGCAAACTGCTCGCGGCGGGAACGCACCCGGACCGGATGCTCGTCACGCTCGAAATCAATCCGAAAACCGGCGTGCTGCGCAAGGAAATCGTGATCGACCAGGTCCGCGCACTTTCTGCGCGACTCGCGATGGCGAGCCAGCTCGACGGTTGGCAGGTTGCGGTGATCGACCCGGCCGAACTGATGAACCCGGCCGCCCAAAATGCCTTGTTGAAAACCCTGGAAGAGCCGACCGACTCGAGCCTGATCGTGCTGGTCGCGGATCAACCTTGGCGGCTCAGTGCCACGATCCGCAGCCGTTGCCAGCGGATCGATTTTGCGGTGCCTTCCCCGGCCGAGGCGCTTGAATGGCTGGCGTCGCGCGGGGTCGCCGGATCTGCCGAGGCCTTGCTCGCCGCCGCGGGAGGCAATCCGGGCCAAGCCTGGCTGCTGGCGGAGCGGGGAGGCATGCAGCGCCGCCAGGATGTCGCGCGCGACATCCTGGCCTTGGCGTCAGGCCGGGGCGATGCGCGGGCTATCGCCAGGGCATGGGCGGAAGACGAGCCGGCGCAAAGGTTGGAGCAGGCAGCGCGCCTTCTCGAAGGCAGCTTGCGCACACGCGCAGCGGGGCAGCGCCCGCGCTTTGACCCCGGTTGGGACGACGAGGTGCTTGCGGCGCAGTTTGCCGCGGCCAACCGTCTGCGCATCCTGCTGAATGGGCCGCTGCGGGCGGATCTCGCCTTGTTCCACTGGCTCGATGGCCTGTCGACTGCAGGTGTGGATGCCTGACCGCAGCCGGTCAGCGCAAGCTCAAGCTGGACGCGCCAGAATCGCGCACCGGCTTTGAGGCGAAGCCTTCTCCCCGGCGAGTGAAGGACGACCCGACTTGCGCCTGGAAAAACCCTCTGACCTGCTCGATCCCGATGCGCTGCTGCAACGGCCGGGCGCGAGATTGATGGTATTGGCACCGCACCCCGACGACGAGTCGTTGGCAGCGGGCGGGCTGATCCAGCGTGCGCTGTCCTGTGGCGCGGACGTGAGCGTGGTGTTCATCACCGACGGCGAGAACAATCCGTGGCCGCAACGTGTGCTGGAACGACGGGTGTGGATTGCCGCGCGCCAGCGCACCGCGTGGGGCGCACGGCGTCGCGCCGAAGCGGACGCCGCCTTGCACGCACTTGGCGCGGAGCGCATTCGCGTGCACCGGCTGGGCTGGCCCGACGGCGGGATAACCTGGAAATTGCTGGTCGACACCACCTCGATGCGCGCTGCGCTCCAGGCTCTGATCGAAGCGGAGCGCCCGACGGTATTGGTGCTGCCGGATCTGGTCGACCGTCATCCCGACCACAGCGCGATACATGTGCTGGTGGAACTGGTGTTCCAGGCGATGCCCGGCGCCGTGAAGCCTGCATGCCTCGGCTACCTGTTGCACGGTCGCTCCCGTCCAGGGATGCCGCAGCGGGCGTTATTTGCCTTGGATGAAACGGAGCAGCAACGCAAGCGCAGCGCCGTCGCGGCACACGCGAGCCAGACGGCGCTCAGCCGCGGGCGCTTGATGCGTTTCGTCTCGCCGACGGAGAGCTTCGTGGCCGGGCTTGACTGCCACGATCGCAGCGGGGCGATCTTGCCTTGGCGGCCGCCGCGACTGCTGCGTCCGACCTTGGCTTTGCTGGCGGTCGATGCCGGGGGCGGCGAAAGGGTTCGCCTGTGTGGCGGTGCGGATGCCAACCTGTTCTGGAATGACGGCGCTCCCGCGGGGAAAACGTCACGGGCATTGCGGCCGCCGTACTACGTCAAGCTGTACTGCACGTTGCCGTCGCCGTGGGTATTCGACGGCTGGGGTTGGTGCCGGTTCGGGGCGCCCCATGCTTGACCACGGCAAGGGGTGACGTCAAGCTGGCGCCGCGGATTTCGAGGAGCAGTCACGATGGCCGTGAGGGGCAGTGTTGGCGGCATGGGCAGTCAAGGCATCCTGCCGGTCGTCATCAAGGACAAACAGACGCTGTACCAGTCGTACATGTCGTTCGTGAAGGGCGGAGGGCTGTTCGTGCCCACCAACAAGCGTTACAACCTCGGCGACGAGGTCTTCTTGCTGATGAGCCTCCCTGAAGAAACGGAGCGCGTCGCGACCACCGGCCGCGTGGTCTGGATCACGCCCATCGCAGCGCAGGGCAATCGGCCGGCCGGCATCGGCGTCCAGTTCACCGAAAGCGCCGACGGCGACAATGCGCGCACCAAGATCGAAACCCTGCTGGCCGGGCTGCAAGGGGGCGACAAGCCGACGCACACGATGTGACGCGGTCGTGCTGCCGCAGTTCTCTTCGGCGAAGTTTCCACAAGCAACAGTCCGCTTCGGTGCGCCGTCTACAAGCAACAGCTCGCAGCCATGCCTCGATGGAGCGTCTAGGAGCAACAGCTCGCTTCGATGCGGTGTCTACAAGCAACAGCTCGCAAACGGAACTTTGCTCGGGTAGGCGAGGGAGTTGCAAACTTTGGTCGGGGAGACAGGATTTGAACCTGCGACTTCTACGTCCCGAACGTAGCGCTCTACCAGACTGAGCTACACCCCGACGACCGCGCGGACTTTGCAACCCGCAGCGAGCCGCAAATGATACTCGGCGTGCCTTTGCGCGCGCAAGGCGGCGGCGCGTACTGGTAATCTTGCGGTTTTATCGTGGGATTCCGAGCCATGGCGTTGACCACGCCCCGTACCATGCCCGGCGTGTTGGAGCTGCTGCCACGCGAGCAGATTGCGTTCCAGCGGATGCTCGACACCATTCGGCGCGGTTTCGAGCTGTATGGATTTCTGCCCATCGAGACCCCGGCGATCGAATTCGCCGACATCCTCCTGACCAAGAGCGGCGGCGAGACCGAGCGGCAGGTGTATTTCGTGCAGTCGACCGGCGCGCTGGAGCAGTCGGGACGCCCTGAACTTGCGCTGCGTTTCGACCTGACGGTGCCGCTGGCGCGCTACGTGGCCGAACACGAACGCGACCTGGCGTTTCCGTTCCGGCGTTACCAGATGCAGCGCGTGTACCGCGGCGAGCGCGCGCAGCGCGGCCGCTTCCGTGAGTTCTACCAGTGCGATATCGACGTGATCGGCAAGGACAGCTTGTCGATCCGCTACGATGCCGAAATCCCGGCGGTGATCCACGCGGTGTTCCGCGCGCTCGACATCGGCGCGTTCACGATCCAGCTCAACAACCGCAAGCTGATGCGCGGTTTCTTCGAAGGCCTCGGCATCGGCGAGGGCGAAAAGCAGATGCTGGTGCTGCGCGAAGTGGACAAGCTTGACAAGCGCGGGCCCGACCACGTGCGTGCCGTGCTGACCGGGGAGGCGTTCGGCCTGTCTTCGCAGGCGGCGGACAAGGTCATGCGCTTCGTCGGGATACGCTCCACCTCACTGGCCGAAGCGCTTGCGCAGCTCGATGCGCTCGGCTCCGGGACGGAAACATTCGAGCAGGGCAGGGCAGAACTGCGCGAGGTGCTGGATACCGTCGCCGCTTTCGGTGTGCCGGAGTCGGGATTCGCGCTGAACCTTTCCATCGCGCGTGGACTCGATTACTACACCGGGACCGTGTACGAAACCACGTTGAACGAGCATCCGGACATCGGTTCGATCTGTTCCGGCGGCCGCTACGACAACCTTGCCGCGAATTACACCAAGTCCATGTTGCCGGGCGTCGGCATTTCGATCGGGTTGACGCGCCTGTTCTGGCAATTGCGCGAAGCTGGCTTGCTGAAAACCGCCGACAGCAGCGTGCAGGTGCTGGTGACGCAGATGGACGACGCGCAGCTTCCGGTGTGCCTTGCCATCGCCAAGGAGCTGCGCGACGCAGGCATCGCCACCGAGATCGCGCTGGAAGGCGGCAAGCTGGGCAAGCAGTTGAAGTACGCCGATCGGGCCGGGATCCGCTTCGCAGTAGTCGCGGGCGAAGACGAATTGGCGCGCGGCGCGGTGGCGGTGAAGGATTTGCGCCGCGGCGACCAGTTCGAGGTGCCGCGCGCGGAATTGGTGAAAGCGTTGCGCGTGGAACTGGCGCAGGACGAGGTGCAACGCGCATGACGACGATCCGTCTCGATGGCAGCCATCTCACGCGTGCCGACGTGGTCGCGATTGCGCGCGACGGCGCGAAGGTCGAACTCGACGCGGCGCAACTCGCAAGGGTGCAACGCGCGGCGGATTTCATTGCCGACAAGGTGCGCTGCGGCGAGCCGATCTACGGTGTCACCACGGGTTTCGGCAGCAACGCGGACAAGTTGCTGGGCGCACACCGGGCGCGCGACGAACTGCCCGGCGGCAATCCCGCCCCGCGCGACGAAACGCTGCCCGAGGAATTGCAGCACAACCTCATCATCACCCACGCGGTGTGCGTGGGCGAGCCGCTGGCGGCCGACGTGGTGCGCGCGATGCTGGCGATCCGCATCAACACGCTGATGCGCGGGCATTCGGGCATCCGCGTCGAAACGTTGCAAGCGCTCGCGGCGATGTTGAATGCCGGCATCGTGCCGGTGGTGCCCGCGAAAGGTTCGGTGGGCGCGAGCGGCGACCTTGCGCCGCTGTCGCATCTCGCGATCGTGTTGCTGGGCGGCGGCGAAGCGTTTCACGAAGGCGAGCGCATGGCCGGCGGCGAAGCCTTGCGTCGTGCGGGTCTGCAACCGGTGAAACTTTCCTTCAAGGAGGGCCTGGCGCTCAACAATGGCACCGCGCAGATGCTCGCGACCGCGGTGCTGGCGCTGGACGAACTCGAATACCTGCTCGGCGTGGCCGACCTCGCGGCGGCAATGACACTGGATGCGTTCGCAGGCCGCAGCGGCGCGTTGCGCGAGGAGGTCCATGCGCTGCGTCCACATCCGGGCCAGGCGGTTGCCGCGAAACACGTGCGCGAGTTGCTGCGTGGCTCCACGTTGATCGACATTCCGTATCATCTGGTGCCGCGCTTTCGCACCTGGACCGCGCAGGCGTGGAGCACGCCGGAAGACCAGAAGCTTTCGTTCGACATCCGCTGGGAGTGGGTCCCGGCCGACAAGCGCCACGGGCGCGAAGCGTTCTACCAGCGCTTCCTGCCGTTCAGGGGCGGCAAGAAACACCAGCCGCAGGACGCCTATTGCCTGCGCTGCATGCCGCAGGTGCACGGCGCGGTGCGCGACGCCTGGGCGCAGGCGTGCCGCGTCATCGACATCGAATTGAACGCGGTCACCGACAATCCGCTGATCTTCCCGGATGCGGAGAACGCGAAGCACATCGAAGATCAAGTGATCTCCGCCGGCCACTTCCACGGCATGCCGCTGGCGCTGGTGATGAGCTACGTCAAGGCGGCGATCCCGGTATTGGCCTCGATTTCCGAACGTCGTCTCAACAAGCTCGTCGATCCCGCCACGAATGACGGATTGCCCGCGTTCCTCACCGGCAACGAAGACGGCACCGATTCCGGCTTCATGATCGTGCAATACACCGCGGCGGCGTTGGTCAACGACCTCGCGACCCGCGCGCATCCTGCCAGCGTGTATTCGATCCCGACCAGCGCCAACGCCGAGGACCACGTGTCGATGGGCGCCAACGAAGCACGCCAGGTGCTGGACATGACGCGCGACCTCGCCGACGTGCTGGCGCTGGAGTTGTACACCGCAGCGCAAGCGCTGGATTACCGCAACGACATGCTCGACGCGGCGCGGCGACTGGCGGCCAAGGGCGGCTGGCAGGCGCTGGCCGAGAAGATCGACAACCCGCCGCCCGCCGCGGACGAGCAGAGGACGCAGTTCGAGTCCGAATTGCAGGCGCTGGCCACGCAATTGGCGGATGCGGGCGAATTCCAGCCGGGCGGTGTGGTGGCCGCGGTGCACGCGCGGCTGCGCCAGTCGATCGCCTTCATGCACCGCGATCGCGCGATGCAGCACGACCTCGCCGCGGCCTGCCGGCTGGTGCGTGAGCGGGCATTCGCGTTCTGACGCCTGCTTGAACGACTCCTGAGGTTCCGTTTGCGCGGTGCTTGCGCCGCGGGCAATACCTGGTTATGCTTTGCTCAAATCTATTAACGCATTAATACATTGGTCGAGAGACACGAAGACGGCGGCGCGGACATCGGGCAGACACGAATGAAGCGCAGAATGTTGAATCCGGAAACCCCGGCCGACTCGGCCGAGACCAGCCTGTGCAAGGCCTTGCTGGCGATGCGCGACGTCGAGGAAATGCGCGCCTTCCTGCGCGACCTCTGCACGCCCGCCGAACTGGAGTCGCTGGTCGACCGCTGGACGGTGGTGCCGCACGTGCTGAAGGGCACGCCGTACCGCGAAATTCACGAACATACCGCCGTCAGTATCACGACGATCGGGCGTGTCGCGCGCTTCCTGAACCAGGGCAACGGCGGTTACCTGAAAGCCGCTGCGCGCACCGCGAAGAAGCGGAGGCGCGCATGATGCCGCGCGAACGTCTGCGGATCGCGGTGCAGAAATCGGGTCGCTTGAGCGATCCGTGTTTCGATCTCCTGGACCGTTGCGGCCTGCGCTTCCGGCGCAGCCGCGACGGGCTGTTTTGTTTCGGTGACGGTGAACCCGTCGATTTGCTGCTGGTGCGTGACGATGACATTCCCGGCCTGATCGGGCAAGGCGTGTGCGACCTCGGCATCGTGGGTCGCAACGTGCTGGCGGAATTCGGCGGCGGCGCGCTGCGCAGCCTGCGCGATCTGGGTTTCGGATGCTGCCGTCTCGCGATTGCTGTGCCGCAGGAACGTGCGTACACCGGGCCAGCGTCATTGGCAGGCCTGCGCATCGCGACGTCGTATCCCAACTTGCTGAAAGGTTGGCTGGAGCGGCAGGGCGTCGCGGCCGAAGTCGTGACGCTCGCGGGTTCGGTCGAAATCGCGCCAAGGCTCGGCACCGCCGATGCGATCTGCGACTTGGTGCAGAGCGGCGCGACGCTGATCGCCAACCAGTTGCGCGAAGTCGATTGCGTGCTGGGCAGCGAAGCGGTGCTGGTCGCGGCCGATCCGCTGCCCGCCGATGGGCGCCGCGACGCCATCGAGCTGCTGCTGCGCAGGGTGGACGGCGTCACCCGCGTGCGCGGATCGCGGCTGTTGCTGCTGCAGGCCGCGCGCGACTGCGTGGATGCGATCGTCGCTGCGCTGCCCGGCGCGCCGCGGCCCACCGTGCTGCAGATGGACGGCGAGCCTGGACAAGTGATGCTGCAGGCGCTGTGTCCGGATGAACTGGGATGGCGGCAACTCGAAGCCATCCAGCGCGCGGGCGCGCGCGAACTGTTTGTGCTGCCGGTCGAGAGGGCGCTTGCATGAAGCGCATCGATTGGCGAGGGCTGGACGCAAAGGCCCGCGATGAAGCGCTCGCGCGGCCGAAGCTTGCGCGCGACGCGGAGCTGCGCGCGACGGTGGCAGACATCATCGCCGACGTAAAGGTGCGCGGCGACGCCGCGTTGCGTGAATACGCCTCCCGCTTCGACAAGGCGGTGATCGAGGACCTGGAAGTCGCTGCAGCCGCATTCGACACGGCGGACGCGTTGCTCGATCCGGCATTGAAACGGGCCATCGCCGAAGCGGCATCGCGCATCGAAGCTTTCCACCGCGCCTGCATGCCGGACCCCGTTTCGATCGAAACGGTGCCGGGCCTGCGGGTGGAGCGCGTGTCACGGCCAATCGGACGCGTGGCCTTGTACGTGCCCTCCGGCAGCGCGCCGTTGCCTTCGACGGTCCTGATGCTTGCGATCCCCGCGCGGCTCGCGGGTTGCCGCGAAGTGGTGTTGTGCTCGCCGCCGCGTGCGGACGGCAGCTGCGATCCCGCGGTGCTCTACGCCGCGCGGTTCTGTGGCGTGAAGCGCGTGTTCAAGGCCGGCGGCGCGCAGGCGATCGCCGCGATGGCGTACGGTACCGAATCGGTGCCGCGCTGCGACAAGCTGTTCGGCCCCGGCAACGCGTACGTCACCGAAGCGAAGCTGCAGGTCGCGTCCGATCCGCAAGGCGCCGCGATCGACATGCCGGCGGGCCCCTCCGAGGTGCTGGTGATCGCGGATGCTTCGGCGGCGCCGGCGTTCGTCGCGGCGGATTTGCTGTCGCAGGCCGAGCACGGCCCGGATTCGCAGGTGCTGCTGGTAAGCGATTCGGACGCGCTGCTGGATGCGGTGATACGGGAAGTAGCGAGCCAATGCGCAAAGCTTCCGCGCGCAACTGTCGCGCAACAGGCGCTGGCGCACAGTCGATTGATCCGCGTCGGATCGATTGCGCAGGCGTTCGATGTGAGCAATCGCTACGCGCCCGAGCACCTGATCGTGCAGGTGCGCGAACCGCGCCGCTGGCTGGACGCGATCGAAAATGCGGGTTCGGTATTCCTCGGCGCGTGGACGCCGGAATCGCTGGGCGACTATTGCAGCGGCAGCAACCACGTGCTGCCGACCTGCGGCTGGGCGCGCAGTTGCAGCGGCCTGTCGGTCGCGAGTTTCCAGAAACAGGTGACGGTGCAGGCTTGCAGCCCGGGAGGACTACGCGCGGTGGGTCCGTGCGCCATGACCTTGGCCGAGGCCGAAGGACTCGATGCACATCGCCGGGCCGTAAGCCTGCGTCTCGATGCGCTTGAACACCAACGTGCACGCGCGAGATCGGCGGCATGAACCCTGTCGATCTCGCGCGCCCGGAAATCCGGGCCCTGCAGCCGTATTCGTCCGCGCGGATGGAGGCTCCCAGCGGCGACGTGTGGTTGAACGCCAACGAGTCGCCGTGGCCGCCGTTAGGTGGCGGTAATGGTTGGAACCGCTATCCGGACCCCCGGCCCGCCGCCTTGACCGAGCGCTTGGCCAAGTTGTATTGCGTCGAGCCCGATCAGATGTTGATCGGACGCGGCAGCGACGAGGGCATCGACCTGCTGGTACGCGCGTTCTGCGCGGCGGGACGCGATGCAATCCTGATCTCGCCGCCGACCTTCGGGATGTATGCGACCTGCGCGCGTGTGCAGGGTGCAGCGATCGTGGAAGCACCGCTGGATGCCGAATTCAAACTCGACGTCGACGCCGTGTTGGCGGCGACGACGCCGGCCGTGAAGCTGGTGTTCGTCTGCTCGCCCAATAATCCGGCGGGCGCGGACGTGCCACGCGCAGAAATCCTGCGCTTGGCTGCCGCGCTTGAAAAGCGCGCGTTGCTGGTGGTCGATGAAGCCTACGTGGAATTTTCAGACCCGCAAGGCGACGGCGGCAGCGTGGTCGATTGTGTCGGCAAGTTCGCGAACCTGGTGGTGCTGCGCACCTTGTCGAAGGCCTGGGCGCTGGCCGGCGTGCGCGTCGGCAGCGTGCTCGCCGATGCACGCGTGATCGCGTTGTTGCGCAAGATCATGCCACCTTACCCGCTGCCAGTGCCATGCGTGGAAGCCGCGCTGCGCGCGCTGTCTAGCGATGGCGAACGCACGATGCGTGAACGCGTTGCGCTCACTCGAAGTGAACGCAGGCGCATGCGCGACGAACTGGCCAAGCTCGGGTGCGTTGGCGAGGTATTGCCGTCGCAAACCAATTTCCTGGCCGTGCGCTTTGCCGATGCTGGCGCCGCGTCTGCGGCGCTGCTGGCGGCGGGCGTGGTGGTGCGTGACGTGCGGCGCTATCCGCGGCTCGGCGATGCCCTGCGCGTCAGCATCGGTACGCCAGCGGAAAACGATCGGGTGCTGGAAACCCTTCGCTGCTTGTCGGTCGCGTCTGAGCGGATGGGGCTGCCGGCATGACGCGCAAACTGCTGTTTGTCGATCGCGACGGCTGCCTGATCGTGGAGCCGCCGGACGAGCAGATCGACAGTTTCGAAAAGCTCGACCTGGTGCCGGGCGTGATCGCGGCGCTGCAGCGTTGCGTCGCGGCGGGCTATGAGCTGGTGATGGTGACCAATCAGGATGGCCTTGGCACTTCGAGTTTCCCGCAGGCAAGTTTCGACGGCCCGCAGGAACTGTTGCTGCGCATCCTCGCTTCGCAAGGCATTCGCTTTCGCGAAATCCTGATCGACCGCAGTTTCGAACACGAAGGCCTGGACACGCGCAAACCCGGTACGGGTTTGCTGCGCCATTTTCTCGCCGACGATGGCTGGAGTCGCGCCGCGTCCGCGCTGGTGGGCGACCGGGAGACCGACATGCAACTCGCGGCCAATCTCGGCGTGCGCGGGTACCGGGTCGGCGCCGATGGCATCGCATGGAACGATGTCCCGCATCATCTGCTCGACCAGCCACGCATCGTGGAATTTGCGCGCGTCACGCGCGAAACCAGCGTGGCCGTCTACGTCGATCTCGACTCGGCAGCCGAACCCGCAATCGCGACCGGCATCGGTTTTTTCGACCACATGCTGGAGCAACTCGGGAAACATGGCGGCTTTGCGCTGACCGTTCGCTGCACGGGCGATACGCGGGTGGACGAACATCACACCGTCGAGGATTGCGCGCTCGCGATCGGCGAAGCGCTGCGCCGCGCGCTGGGCGACAAGCGCGGCATCGCCCGCTACGGCTTTGTCTTGCCCATGGACGAGGCCGCGGCGGATGCACGGCTGGACCTTTCCGGGCGCGCGCACTTCGTTTTCGAGGGTGTGTTCACGCGCGAGCGGGTGGGCGAATTGCCGACCGAACTGGTGCCGCATTTTTTCCGTTCGCTGTGCGACGCGTTGGGCGCCAACCTGCACCTCGCGGTGCGCGGCGACAACGCCCACCACATGGTGGAAGCATGCTTCAAGGTGGTGGCGCGCTGCTTGCGCCAGGCGATCCGCCGCGAAGGCGATGCATTGCCGACGACCAAGGGCGTGCTCGCATGAGCGTGGCGCTGGTCGATTCGGGCGGCGCGAACATCGGCTCCGTTCGCTACGCGCTGCAGCGGCTTGGGGTGGAAGCGCCTTTGACGCGCGATCCCGCATCGATCCGCCGCGCCGATCACGTGATCCTGCCGGGTGTCGGGGCGGCTGCACCCGCGATGGCGTTGCTGCGCGAAAAGGGATTGGTGGATGTCCTGCGCGGCCTCACCCAGCCGGTGCTGGGGGTCTGCCTCGGGATGCAGCTTTTGTGCGCGTATTCGGAAGAAGGCGATGTCGATTGCCTGGGCCTGATCGATGCGCCGGTGCAGCGCTTGCAAAATAGCGACGATTTGCGCGTGCCGCACATGGGCTGGAATGAAGTGACAGCGTGCGCGGAACACCCGCTGTGCGCGGGCGAAGCGCGCGAGGGCTGGGCCTACTTCGTGCACGGCTACGCGGTGCCGGTCTGCGCGGCCACTTTGGCGACCTGCGAATACGGCGTGGCGTTCTCGGCCGCCGCCGGCCGAGGCAATTTCATGGGGGTGCAGTACCACCCCGAACGGTCCGCCGCGATGGGGATGGCGGTCCTTAGGAATTTCGTTGCCTTATGAGCTTTCAGGTGATCCCCGCCATCGACCTGCGTGGCGGCCGTGCCGTGCGGCTGCGGCAGGGCGACTACGCGCGCGAAACGGTGTTCGCGGACGATCCCGTCGAACTCGCGCAGGCGTACGCCGACGCGGGTGCGCAGTGGTTGCACGTGGTCGACCTGGATGGCGCGCGTTCCGGCCGGTTCGTGAATCTCGCCGTGGTCGAAGCGATCGCCCGGACCGGCGCGTTGAAGGTGCAGGCGGGCGGCGGCGTGCGCACCACCGAAGATCTGCTGCGGTTGTATGCGGCGGGCGTCGCGCGCGTGGTGGTGGGCAGCGTCGCGGTGCAGAATCCCTTTGCGACCGCGACCTGGATCACCCGGTTCGAACCGGACCGGCTGGTGCTGGCGCTGGACGTGCGCCCGCAGGCCGCCGCGTGGCACCTGCGCGTCCACGGCTGGACCGAGGATTCCTGCGTCCAACTCGACACGCTTGCCGCACATTATTCGAGTGCCGGCGCGCGCCACGTGCTGTGCACCGACATCGCGCGCGACGGCACGCTCGGCGGATTCAATCTCGACCTCTACCGCGACCTGTCGCGCTTCGCACCCAATTTCGAGATCCAGGCGTCGGGTGGCGCGTGCTCACTGGACGACGTGCGCAAGGTGCGCGCCACCGGTGTGCGAGGCGTGATCCTCGGACGCGCGCTGCTGGAGCGCAAGTTCACGCTCGAGGAAGCGCTGAAATGCTGAGCCGGCGCATCATTGCTTGCCTCGACGTCAAGAATGGCAAGGTGGTCAAGGGCGTACGTTTCCGTGACCACGCGATCGCCGGTGACATCGTCGAACTTGCGTTGCGTTATCGCGATACGGGTGCCGACGAACTGGTGTTCTACGACATTTCCGCCAGCCCCGAAAACCGCAGGGTGGACGTCGGCTGGGTAGAACGGGTGGCGCGCGGGATCGACATTCCGTTCTGCGTGGCCGGCGGCATCCGCAGCGTCGAGGACGCGCGCGCGGTGCTGCACGCGGGCGCGGACAAGGTGTCGGTGAACTCCCCGGCGCTGGAACGGCCCGGATTGATCGACGAATTGGCCGCCGCCTTCGGCGTGCAATGCGTGGTCGTCGGCATCGACTCACTGCGCGACGACGATGGTGAATGGCGGGTGCGCGAGTACACCGGTGACGCCGCGCGGATGCGGGTCTCGGCGCGGCGCACGCTGGACTGGGTTGAAGAGGCGCAGCGGCGCGGCGCTGGCGAGATCGTGTTGAACTGCATGGGCAGCGACGGCGTGCGCTTGGGTTATGACGTCGCGCAACTGCGCGCGGCGCGCGCGCTCTGCAAGGTGCCGTTGGTCGCCTCAGGCGGCGCCGGTACGCGCGAACATTTCCGCGACGTGTTTGCCGAAGCCGACGTGGATGCTGCGCTGGCCGCCAGCGTGTTTCATTCCGGTGACATCGCGATCCCGGAACTCAAGCGCTGGCTGCAGGCGCAAGGCGTGTGCATGCGGCCGGGCTGCGGGGGAATGTGAATGACCAGCGACGACGAACTGGATTGGGCGAAGGGCGCGGGTCTGATCCCCGCGATCGTGCAGCATTGCGTGACGGCAGAGGTGTTGATGCTCGGCTACATGAATGCCGAGGCGCTGGCCGCGACCCGCGCGTCGGGGTTCGTCACGTTCTGGAGCCGCAGCAAGCAGCGGCTGTGGAAAAAAGGCGAGACATCCGGCCACGTGTTGGCGGTGCAGGCGATCCACGCGGATTGTGATCGCGACACCTTGTTGATCGAGGCCGAGCCGCATGGGCCGACCTGCCATCTCGGCTCCGCCAGTTGTTTCGGCAATGCCGCACGTCCTCCATTGGCGTTCCTGGGCGAACTGGACGCGCTGGTCGCCCGCCGCGATACCGAGCGCCCGACGGGTAGCTACACCACCGCGTTGTTCGAAGCGGGCATTCGCCGCATCGCCCAGAAAGTCGGCGAAGAAGGCGTCGAGACAGCACTGGCCGCGGTGGCGCAGGACGATGATGCACTGAAAGGCGAAGCGGCCGATCTCGTCTATCACCTGCTGGTACTGCTACGTACGCGCGGCTTGTCGCTGGCGGATGTCGCGACGGTGCTGGCGCAGCGGCACGCCCGCGCAGGTTAAGCTGAATTGGGCACCAGCGCCTGCAAGGCATCGGCTTGCGCGGTCAACGCCGCGTACAACGCGAACTGGTTGCGCGCGCGTTCGAGGTTGTGCAGCGAATGCGCGCAGCGGAAGTAGCGGTCGCCGTCGAGGTAATCGGTGAGGAAACGCAGGCCGATTACCCCGGTGATGAGCCGCACCGCGAACACCAGGTTCTCGCGTTCGAGTGGCGTGAGCAAATCGCCGCAGCCCTCGATGTAGCCGCGCGCCAGCGCGGCAAAATGCTCCCGCCGCACGCCGATGCGTTCGAGATCGGTCGAATCCTCCGGTACCGGACTCAGCATCGTGCGTCCCATGTCGCCGAAGTCGAACAGCAGGCTGCCGGGCATCACGGTGTCGAGGTCGATGACGCACGTGGCGTGGTCGGAGGCATCGAACAGCAGGTTGTTCAACTTGCAGTCGTTGTGGGTAATCCGCCACGGAAGCCCGGCAGCGAGCAGGGCTTCCCAGTGCGAGAGCACATCGGCGAACGCCAATGCGGCCTTGCATTCGCGTCCTGCCTGCGCCGCGCGCCCGGCGCGGTCCGCCGCAAGCGCGACACGAAACGCGTCGAAGCGCCTGACGGGATCATGAAAATGCGGGATGACTTCGCCCACGTCCGTGCTGTCGAGTTCGGCGAGTGCGGCGGCGAAAGCACCAAAGCCCCGCGCCGCCTCAAAGGTGAGTGACGGCGTGTCGGCGGTGTCGTGGGTTCGCGTGTCCGGCACATGGTCGTACATGCGCCACCAGGTGTCGTTCGCCAGCACAGCCGCGGGCTCGCCAGCCAGGGTCGGCACCAGTTCCAATACCGAATAAGCGTAGCGTCCCGCGGCGCGTTCGCGTCCGAGGTGCGCAGTGACCGCGTGGCAATTGCGCATCACCAGCGCCGGATCGCGGAACACGTGGATGTTGAGGCATTGCAGAACGCGGCGTCGGCCGTCGTCGATCACCAGCAGCGTGCGATTGATCAAGCCATTGCCGAGCGGCGTGAACCGCGCGCGCGGTCCCAGACCCCATGCTTCCGCCAACCCGTTGCGGGTGACGGAATCGAGCTGGACATCGTTCATGGGTGGGCCCAGAGCGGCGTCGGATAGGTGCCGGCATCGTGCAGGGCCGCGAGCGCGCCCGTGGCATGTGCGCGGTCGTCGGGATAGGTGAGACCGAGCCAGGTATCGTTGGTGGGCAGCACGGACAGCGCCTTGTGGGACTTCGTCAGGTATGCAGCGATCGCATGCGGCAGGAAGTATTCGTCCGCGTCACCCGATTGCGCAAGGAATCCGCGCAGCCCCTGTTCGAGGTCGGGCAAGAGCTCGGGCCAAAGGCCCCAGCAATTCAGCGAGACAACGCTGTCGGGCGCAAGCGCAACGCGGTTTCCATCCGGCGCGTTGCCGGCCAGCACGCCGTCCCGTATCGCGATATCGGTGAACTCGATGACGTCTTCGAGGCGACCGTCGGGGTCGACGCGACATACACCCCGGTTGACACCGCCGTGGCCGGACAGTGTGGCCGCCAGGCGGTAACCGACCATCGCGGGCTGCCGCGTGTGACGGAAATGTTCCGCGAGCAAACGGAAAGCTTCACGTCCGTAGTAATCATCGGCGTTGATCACGGCGAATGGGCCATTCAGCAGCGGCGTGCAGCACCACAGCGCATGGCCGGTGCCGAGCGGCTTGCTGCGTGCAGCGGTCACGCGGCAGCCATCCGGAACCTTGTCGAGCGTTTGCTCGACGAAGTGCAAGGCCGCGCGTTCGTGCAGATGCGGTGCAAGCCGCTGCTGCAAGGGGCTGCGCAATGCCGCACGAATGACCATCACGACTCGTGTGAAACCCGCCGCGAGTGCGTCATGGAGCGCGTATTCCAACAGCCACTCGTCGGCGGGTCCGACCCCCACGATCTGCTTGGCGTCACCGTAGCGGCTGCCGAGGCCGGCTGCGAGGACCACCAGTGTCGGCGCCGTACCGCCGGACGTCATTGCGCCGCGCCCGCCGATACCGCCGCTGCAGGCGCGAAAGACACCGCGTGCCCGGGTTCGAATCCATGGCGCCATTTGGCGAGCTGCGCCGCGATGCCGCTTCCTTCGGAGATCTGCGGGTCGGACGCTTCGTAGTTGTCGCGTTTTTCCCAGGCGGCAACTTGCTTGCTGGCGAACTGGAATGCCTGGCGGAACTCGTCGGTTCGGTTCAGCGCGTCGACCAGAAAAGCGTGACCGAACCAGGTCAACTCGGATTGCTCGCCGCAACCGAAGGACGAGCGGTCGGCGCGCGCGGCGGTGATGATCATGGTGTCCGGCCCCTGCAGGGGAGGAATGAACCCACCCGAATAGCAGGCATTGACGATCACCACTTTGTATTTGAACGGATGCTCGGCGAGGATGCCGGGAAGATCCGTTGCGCCGATCTGGTCCAGCGGCAACGGGTCCATGTCCACCAAAAGGGTGTGATCCTCGCTGCCGTGGGTGGTGAAGTAAAGCAGCAGGATGTCCTGTCGCAGGTCCATCGTTGCGGCGACGGCATCCAGTGCATCCTCGAGGTTGCTCCACGTCGCGAGCGGCCGCGTGGTGAGCGAGGCCGGGTTGTTCTCCAGCACGATCACGTGGCCATTGGCGCCGAGACGGCGCGAGAACAGCTTGTCGAAATACTCGGCCTCGTTGCGGAACACGTTCTCGCTGCCGTCGCCGGCGAACACGATGGCGTACAGGTTCACCTTGCCGGGCGTGCGCGGCTTCAGGGTGGCGATCTCGCGGTCCAGCAGGTCGGATTGTGCGTAGATCACCTGCTCGGGCGTTGGCGCATCCGTTGGCCAATCGGCGTTTGACAACAATGCGGGCTGGTCGGCCGACGATGACATGGCTGCCCCGGCGGACTGGGCATTCGCCGGCATCTCCGACTGCGCATGGAAGCCCGTGCCTTTGGCTGCCCATACGACGCCGGCGCCGATCAGGCAGCCGAGCAGGACGGCGAGTGCGAGAGGAACGAAGCGACTCATGCGAGCGTGATCGCGTCGAAATCGGCGACACACGGGTGGGTTCCGTGTTTGGGGCAGGGGTCCGGCGGCCGGGCGACCTGGATCGTCTGCATCCCCGCACCCCGTGCCGCGTCCAATTCGGCGCCGATGTCGGAAAGGAACACGATCGCCGGTGGATCGAGGCCGATCGTCTCGGCAATGCGCAGGTAGGAACCGCGTTCGCGCTTGCCGCCCAACCCGGTGTCGAACCACCCGTCGAACAACGGGAACAGGTCACCCGCTTCGGTATGTCGGAAGAAGAGCTTCTGCGCGGACACCGAGCCCGACGAGTACACGTACAGCTTCAAACC
This sequence comes from Gammaproteobacteria bacterium, assembly GCA_021324095.1. GTDB lineage: Bacteria > Pseudomonadota > Gammaproteobacteria > Xanthomonadales > Rhodanobacteraceae > 66-474. Next base: position 32,033 of record JAJPJT010000005.1, on the reverse strand, counting down.
GCGCGACTTCCACTGCCGCAACCTGGCGGGAACCTCAGGGTAGACGTGTGCGCGGTAATCTCCGGCTTCGTAGCCGGTTTTCCAGATCATTCCCTGCAATGCCTTGAGCGGGGTGAACTTGCGGTCCTCATCGATCCAGCGCAGCAGGGTGTCGATCACGCGCCGCGAATGCGGGTCGTCGATGCCTGCCCGGCGTGCGGTGGCGTCGAGCCAGCGGGTGACTTCAGGATCGTCGCGGTGGGTCTCCACGAAGCGCGGCAGATGCTGGCGCGAATAGGGAAACAGCACGTCCTTCACGAACTTGATCGAACTGGTGGTGCCCTCGATATCGGTGAGAACGGCGCGCACGCCGCTTGCCTGCGCACTGCTCATGCCACGGCGCCGGCTTGCTGCGTTCCGATATGGCTGGAGTAGGCGCTCTCGATGTCGCGCTTCACCTGGATCGGATGCGCGATGCGGTCGAGCACCATGGCCGTCTCCCCGCGGCCGGTGATTTCCACGTTGCCAAACCCGAAGATGCGGCCCCAGAAGCTCTGGCGCAGATCGACGGTTTCGATCGAGGCCAGCCTGAGTTCGGTCGTCGTGCGCGACACGATGCCCGTCTTGCGGACCACGCGGCGGTTGGTGACCGCCTGCTCGATTCCACGCAACCACAGCCATTGATATCCGGCAATCAGAATGGCGATGATCGCGGCGGCCAATGCGCCCCACTGCGCCCACTGGAGCCGTATCCAAAGCAACGCCACCACGGCGATGATCCCCAGCACGACCACGATCCAGAAGCGGATCCACATCGACCAGTGCAGCCGGAAAATCGCCACGATGGTTTCGCCCGGGGCCAGCGATTTTCGCAAATAGGACATGCCCTGATTTCTCGATCTCGTGTTTCAGCCCGCAAGGAGCGTTTATCCGCAAAGGACGCGAAGAACGCGAAAACGCTTCGAATGGATCCAGGCGGTTGATGTTTCTTCGCGTACTTGGCGTCCTTCGCGGACCATTGCTCTTCAGTTCTCCAGGCGCGGGAAGCGTTCCGCGATGTCCTCACCCGTGAAATTCGCCACCCAGCCTTCCGGGTTGGTGAACAGGCGAATCGCGACGAAATGCGGATTCGGGCCCATGTCGAACCAGTGACGGGTACCATCGGGCACGCCGATGAGGTCGCCTTGTTCACACAACACGTCGTAGATGCGTTCGCCGATGTGCAGGGTGAATTGGCCCTGGCCGGCCACGAAGAAGCGCACCTCATCCTCCGAGTGGGTATGTTCGGAGAGGAACTTTTGCCGCAAGGCATCTTTTTGCGGGTGGTCGGAGGTAAGCGATATGACATCCACGGCCCGATAGCCCTTTTCGAGCTTGAGGCGTTCGATATCGTCGTGATAGGCCGCGATGACCGCGTCCTGCGACGCGCCCGGAGCGACCGGTTTGTTCGCTTCCCAACGTTCGAAGCGCACACCGACTTCGCCCAGCGTGCGCGCGATCGCGGCGTGGTCCAGGTGGGTCGCGACCGGGTGCCCGGGATCGTGCTGGTCATAAACGCGCAGGCGGCTCATGGAACACCTCGGAGACGTTTCAGATCGAGTTCGCAGGCCAAGAGGAATTCCAGCGCTTCCAGATGGCGTCTGGCTTCCGCCATGCTGCGTCCCCAAGTGTAAAGCCCGTGACCCTCGATGAGGTAGGCGTACAACGGATTACCCGCGTCCAGCCAGGCGGAAACCTTCTCCTCGATTTCCGGCATCTCCTGCGAGTTCGGGAACACCGGCAGATCGAGCCGGCTGGCGTGGCTGGTGTAGCCGGTCAGCGCCTTTTGCAATTCCCATCCCTGCAGTGCGACCACGCCCTCGCACGCAAACAGCCGCGAGGCGACCGTCTGGTTGTGCGAGTGCGTGTGCAATACGGCGCCGGTTCCCGGCTGGCGTCGGTAGAGCTGCAGATGCAAGGCGGTCTCGGCTGAAGGACGCTGGTTCGCGAGGAGCGGCTGGCCATCGAGATCCACGGCCATGACGTCATCGGGCGTCAACGTGCCCTTGTCACGACCGGACACGGTGACCGCGACCGTGGTGTCGTCGATCCGCATCGAAAAATTGCTGCTGGTAGCAGGCGTCCATCCGCGTGCAGCCAACTCGGCGCCGGTGCGGGCAATTTCCTCACCGCATGCGCGCAGACGCTTGGCAAGTCGTGCGGACGAGAGGGGCATGCTGGCGCGAGGCTCGTTCAGGCGTCTGAATGTAGCACGCGCTTACGGTCGAAAAACGATGCGGTCCGGGCGCTGCGGGCGTACCATGCGCGGAGTGCCCGGTGTCATCAGTCATGAGAGGAGCCGAAAATGAGTGAGGAAACCGCATCTCCCCGCCGTCGCTTTCTGAAACTCGCGGGTGGCGCCGCGGCGGCGATGGTATTGCTGGGATCGTTGCCACGCCGTGTATGGGCAGCACTGCCCCACCTCAGTGCCTCGACGAACGCCACGGCCAAGGCGTTGCATTACGTCGACGACAACACCAAGGCGGTGGCGCCGCACAAGCCGGGGGAGGAGTGTTCGAAATGCGTGCACTTCCAGGGCAAGGCCGGCGAGGCTTGGGGTCCCTGCGCGATTTTCCCGGGGTTCGACGTCAACGCCAAAGGCTGGTGTTCCGGGTATCAAGCCAAGAGCTGATGGCCTTGTAGGCCTGCCGGATCGGGTGCGCTTGCACCCGCGTAAACGCAACAGATTTCCGACAACGCGTCTGAGAGTCCCGCGTTCGCGGAATGCCACCACCATTTCGCGAATGCTTCGTTCAGTCGAACCCAAGAACGACATTCTCGCCCCGCGCTTCGCAGGTGCGGTAGTCGTCCCGGCTGCTCCGCGCAAAGCAGTCACTGCGCATGCGATGCGAATGCGCGAAGACCGGTCGGGAGCGCTTGAGAAGTTGCTGCCCGGATACGGCAAGCGGAGGAGCTGACTACGCCTGCCGCACCGGGCAACGGTCCGGGGTCCACTGCCAATGGGAAATCCCTCGGAGGACGCATCATAGCGCGGGGATCAGCAGTGGCCAAGATTGACAAACCGGTTTTCGAGGTGAAATTTTTTTGCTTTGTTTTTCAGTAACTTGAAGAGTTAATGTTTCGTTGATTCGAGACTTATCCACAGTACGCGCGCGTACATTTCGACTGCAACCAAGACTCGCCCGACCCGCAGTCGCGAGCTGGTGAGCAGAGGGAACAAACAGCCGACGGTCGCTTCAAACGCGCGCCGGACAGTCGCAGCTGAAGACTGCGATCTACTCGCGAACCGCTTGGACGCGGGGGCTCTCCGCGGCGCCGCGCAATTTGCTGTGCCGGAAGCCGTAGCCGAAATAGATCGCGAAGCCGAGCAGCGTCCACAGGCCCATCAAGGTCCAGTTGTACCAATTTTCGTAGCACAGCAGCCCGATGCAGCCGAGCACCCCGAGAGTACAGATCAAAGGGGCCCATGGCACCCGGAACGGACGCGGCAGGTCGGGACGGGTATAGCGCAAGATGAGCACGCCCGAGCACACTGCGACGAAGGCCAGCAGGGTGCCCATCGACACTAGGTCGCCCAGCACGTCCAGCGGAAACACCGCGGCGAGCAGCGCGATGCCGGCGCCGGTGATCAGCGTGTTGATGTGCGGGGTGCGGTAGCGCGGGTGCAGTTTCGAGAATACCGGGGGCAGCATGCCGTCGGCGCCCATCATCATGAAGATGCGGGGTTGCGCGATGACCATCACCAGAACCACGGACCCCAGCCCCAACAACGCGCCGACTTCCACCAGCCAGCGGAGCCAGTTCAGTTGCGGGTGCGCGGCCACCGCCGTCACGACCGGTTCGGCCGTGCCGAGTTTCACGAACGGAATCAGGCCGGTGAGTACCGCCGCCATCGCAACGTACAAGACCGTACAGATCGCGAGCGACGCCAAGGTGCTGATGGGCAAATCGCGTTGCGGGTTCTTGGCTTCCTGCGCGGCGGTGGACGTGGCTTCGAAGCCGATGTAAGCGAAGAACACGATCGTCGCGGCACGCATGATCCCGCCCCAACCGTATTTTTCCGGTCCCACGGCCGGGGGGATAAAGGGATGCCACAGCTCCGGCTTGACATAGTGCCAGCCGGCAAGGATCACGATGATGATCAAGGCCACCTTCAACATCACGATCGCGCTGTTGACGCCGCTGGACTCCCGGATGCCGACATAGCACAGCCACGTCAGCAGCAGCACGAGCACCACGGCGGGCAGGTTCAACAGGGCGCCTGTGACGATGAGGTGCTTGTCCACGAACGCGATGGGCGCGTTGGTGAGCGCGGCCGGCAGATGGAAGCCGAGGTGTTCCACCAGGCTCCGAAAGTAGCCCGTCCAGCTCACCGCGACCGCCGACGCCGACACGCCGTACTCGAGCACCATGTTCCAGCCGATGAACCAGGCGACGAACTCGCCCAGCGTCGCGTACGCGTAGGAATACGAGCTGCCCGACATCGGGATCAGCGTCGCGAACTCGGCGTAGCAAAGCGCAGTGAAACTGCAGACGACGGCCGCGATCACGAACGACAGCAGCACGGCCGGGCCGGCGTGCTCGGCCGCGGCCTGTCCGGTGATCACGAAGATGCCGCCGCCGATGACGGCGCCAATTCCCAGCGCCGTCAGGCCCCAAGGTCCCAGCGTCCGGCGCAACTGCACGCCGTGCGCGTCGCCCGATTCGGCCATTTCGCCGACCGCCTTGCGCGCCAGCAGTTGTTGCAGGACGGCCACGGATTCCGGTTACGCGCGTCGGCCAGCCGCGTACGCGGTGACCGTCAGACGGGACAAAGCAAGCATGCGCGGGCGAGCCGGCAGGCTCGCCGCGTGATCATCTGCGCGCGGCATCACGCCACGTCTTCCAGTGCCTGGGTGATCTGTTCGGGCGACATCTGGCTGCGACGGTAGCCGTACAGGCGGTAGAAGACCAGCCCGATCGCGGCCCACGCCAGGAACACACCCTTGGCGACGCCGCTGAGGTTGACGAACAGCAACAGGCAGCCGGCGACGGCGAGCGGACACACGATCCAGACCAGCGGCGTGCGGAACGGCCGCTTCCGGCCGGGTTGCGTGCGGCGCAGGATCATCACGCCCACCGAAACCATCGCGAAAGCGAGCAAGGTACCGGCGTTGGACGTGTCGGCGAGCTTCCCGACCGGGAACAGCGCCGCGCACAGCGACACCACGGTGCCGGTGATGTAGGTGATCACGTGCGGCGTGAAGAACTTCGGGTGGACCCTGGAAAACATGTTGGGCAGCAGCCCATCGCGCGACATCGTGAAGAAGATGCGGGTCTGCCCGAACATCATCACGAGGATCACCGAGGGCAGCGCCACGATTGCCGCGGCCTCGATCAAGATGGCGATCCACGGATGCCCGAGCGTGCTCATCACCTGAGCCAGCGGTTCGCGGCTGCAGACCAGCGCCTGCGAATTGCCGCACGCCGCTGCGAAGGAAGGCGTGCCCGGGTCCAGGAACGCACCGGCCGCGTTCGTCAGTGGCTGTGCGCCGACCGAGCCCGCCGCGCCGTAACCCACGAGCAGGTAGAAGATGGTGCAGATCAGCAGCGCGCCGATCAGGCCGATCGGGATGTTGCGGTTGGGGTTGCGGGTTTCCTCGGCCGCGGTGGAGACCGCGTCGAACCCGACATAGGCGAAGAAGATCGACGCCGCCGCGCCCAGCACGCCTATGCCATTGCTGCCGAGCGGATTGCCCCAGCCAGTCGGCAGGAACGGGTGCAGGTTCGCATTCCTGACCGCCGGTACCGCAATCACGACGAACGCGGTGAGCGCGATGATCTTGATCGCCACCAGCGCCGCATTCACGCGCGCGCTCTTGGACGTGCCGATCACCAGCAGGCCCGTCACTGCAACGCCGATCAGGAACGCCAGCAGGTTGAAGCCGCCGCCAAGCGTCGGGCCGACCTGCAGCCAATGCGGGAGCGACAACGCGCCCGGCTTGACCAACCCGAAGACGCCGCTGTTGAGCAATCCGTTCACGTAGCCGGACCAGCCGACGCATACGGCCGTTGCGCCGATCGCGTATTCAAGCACCAGCGCCCACCCGACGATCCACGCGACCAGTTCGCCCATCACGCCGTACGAGTAGGTGTACGCGGAACCGGACACCGGCACCATCGCCGCGAGTTCGGCGTAGGCGAGGGCGGCGAGTCCGCACACGATCGCCGCGATCACGAACGAAAGCATCATGCCGGGGCCGGCCTTCTGCGCGGCTTCGGCCGTCAACACGAAAATGCCGGTGCCGATCACCGCGCCAATGCCAAGGAGGGTCAACTGGATGGGCCCAAGCTGGCGTTTCAGCGATTTCTTTTCGGCGGTGGCGAGGATCTGGTCGAGAGGCTTGACGCGCCAAAAAATCATTTGCACTCCGAATCACGATGGGTCCGCGGCGGGGGAACCGTGGGCGGGCACATCGTGCGCCCCTGAAGGAATCCTGCACCGGCTTCCCCTCGAAGCCACGCGTGCCCGCGCCCCGGGCGCGAGTCGCCGTACCATACCGGCCCTTTGCTTCCGCGACAAGCGTCGGAGGTACGTTTCTCGCAATCGCGGCCGGCGCGTAACCGCCTTGGCGGTTCGAGCAAGCAGCCGTCGGATGCGCGCAGCCGTTCGGGCTCCGCGCTCATCCTTGCTGGACGCGCGCGATGCGGTTCTTCGCATCGCGCAAACGCGGTCGTAGCCTGAGGCAAGCAGCCATCCCCGGCGCGCTGCCCGTTCGGCATCCGCCTCACCCGCGCGTTCGGCGCGACAGTCCCCAGGGCTGTCGCAAGCGCGCGGAAGGACTGATGCAAGCAGCCATCCATGGCGCGCAGCCGCTCGGCTCCTGCCTCGCGCTCGCTTGACGCAAGTGCGGTCGTAGCCTGAGGCAAGCAGCCATCCCTGGCGCGCTGCCCGTTCGGCATCCGCCTCACCCGCGCGTTCGGCGCGACAGTTCCCCGGACCGTCGCAAGCGCCGTCAAGCTCGACCCGCGAACTCGCCCGTCAGGGTGTTCACCCAAACCTTCTCGCCGGTGGTGATGTATTCCGGCACCTGGATTTCGATGCCGGTGTCGAGCTTCGCGGGCTTGGTGCGTTTGGTCGCGGAGGCACCCTTCAGCTCGGGTGCCGTATCGACGATCGTCAGCGCGACGCTGGTCGGGACCTGCAGCGCGACGGGGGCGTCGTCGATCAACTGCACGTAATAACCTTCCACGCCTTCGACGATGTATGCGGCGCTGTCGCCGACTACATCCAGTCCGAGCGTGTAGGGGGTGTAATCCTCGGCGTCGAGGAATACGAAGGCGTCGCCGTCGCGGTACGAATAGTTCGCGGCGCGGCGCACCAGGTCCATTTCCTTGAGGTCGTCGTCGGCGCGCAGGCTCAAGTCGAACTTGCGCCCACCCGGAATCGAATACAACGTGAAACGGAAGGTGACGTTCCCGCCTCGGGCCGTCGGCGCGCTGCGCTCGAGGTCGCGCACCTGATAAACGGTGCCTTCATGTTCGACCACGTTGCCTTTCTTGATGTCGGAGGCTTTCATGAAAAAACCGCAGGGATTAGGGTCGAGTAGCGTGGGCGCAAGGCCGGAGGACGAGGTGGGGTGGGACACTCGAAGAACGCAACCATGCTCCCTCGCTACTCACCCCTCGTCCCTTGCTCTATTTTGGTTGGAGCCGCACCGCACCATCGAGGCGGATCACGCTGCCGTTGAGGTAGCGGTTGGCGAGGATGAACGCGACGGTTTCGGCGAACTCTTCCGGCTTGCCGAGGCGCGAAGGGTAGGGAATCGATGCCGACAGCGATTCCTGGACCTGCGGCGGCATGCCGTCCACCATCGGTGTCCAGAAAATCCCGGGAGCGATGGTCATCACGCGGATGCCGAAGCGCGACAGTTCGCGCGCCATCGGCAGGGTCATGCCGACCACTCCGCCTTTGGAGGCCGAATACGCGGCCTGACCGATCTGCCCTTCGTAGGCCGCGACCGAAGCGGTGTTGACGATCACGCCGCGTTCGCCGTCCTCTCCGGGCTCATTGGACTGCATCTGCGCGGCACCGGCCTTGGCGACGTTGAAACTGCCGACCAGATTCACCATTACGGTGGTCTGGAAGTTGGCGAGCTTCATGGGGCCTTCCTTGCCGAGCACGCGGCCCGGTCCGAGGATGCCGGCGCAGTTCATCACGAAATTCAGTCCACCCATGGCATCGCGAGCCTTGGCGACGTTGGCGGCGACGCCATCCTCGCTGGTCACGTCGGTCTTGTAGAAGCGCGCGGCGTTGCCAAGTTCTTTCGCGGCTGCCTGTCCTTTTTCCTCATTGACGTCGAACAGCGCGGCCTTGCCGCCATGCGCAACGATGTGCTTCGCCACTGCATGGCCGAGACCGGACGCGCCGCCGGTGACGATGGCCCTGACTTGATCGAGTTGCATGCGTTTGCCCCGCCCAGCGAAAACCGGTCATTGTAACGGCGCAGCACAAGCATTTTTGACACGGATCAGAGCGGATCAGAACGGATCAAAAACCGTTGCCGTCTTGTCAGGAGCAGGAGTCATCTCCGTATCTGTCCGTGTTCATCCGCTTTGATCCGTGTCAAAGGATTTTCGCTCTTTGCCGAATCGGAATAACAGCATCACAGCTCGCGAATGAACCAGCGATCGCAGCCGTGGTGGCCGGTGCTGCCCATCGGCGCGCACAGGGGCGTGAAGCCGTGTTTGCGGTACAGCGCCTGTGCCGCGTCCATCCCGGTGAGGGTTTCCAGATAACAACGTTTGAACCCGAACCCGCGCGCGGCGTCCATGCAACGGGCGATCATCGCCTTGCCGGCGCCGAGCCCGCGCGCCTCGGGCAGGAAATACATCTTGCGCAGTTCGCACACATCCGGCTCGGCATTTTCGAGCGGAGCCACCCCGCCGCCGCCGAGGACTTTGCCCTCGACTTCGAGCACGAAGTAGGCGCTGCGCGGTTGCGCATACACCGTGCTCATCATGTCGACCTCGGCATCGTGGATCGCGAAGCCCGCGCCATCGGCGCCGAATTCCGGCATCACGCTGCGGATGATGGCGGCGATCGCGGCGTCGTCGCGCGGTTCGATGGGACGGATCAGGAAGCTGTTGGCCAAGCTACTCTCCCATGCGTGCGCGCGTCACGCGGCTTGAGGTCGGTTTGCCGAGTTGCTGCGCCAGCCACCAGCCGGTTTCGATGAGTTTGTCCAGGTCGACGCCCGTCTCGATGCCCATGCCCTGCAGCATGTAGGTGACGTCCTCGCTGGCGACGTTACCGGTCGCGCCCTTGGCATACGGGCACCCGCCGGTGCCGGACACCGAACTGTCCACCACGCGCACACCTTCCTCGAGACAGGAGAGGATGTTCGCAAGCGCCTGGTCGTAGGTGTCGTGGAAATGCACGGCCAGCGCCTTCATCGGCACCTCGTCTGAGACCGCGTGCAGCATCGCGCGCGCCTTCACGGGCGTGCCGACGCCAATGGTGTCACCCAGTGAAATCTCGTCGCAGCCCAGGTCGTACAGTCGTTTCGAAACGCGCACCACGTCGCTGACCGGCACTTCGCCCTGGTAAGGACATCCGAGCACGGTGGAGACATAGCCGCGCACGCGCACGCCTTCCGAACGCGCGCGCTCCAGCACCGGGCGGAAGCGTTCGATGGATTCCTCGATCGAAGCGTTGACGTTTTTCTGGTTGAACGCTTCGCTGGCGGCCGTGAACACCGCGATGCTGGTGACGCCCGCGGCGCGCGCGCGATCGTAGCCGTACATGTTGGGAACCAGCGCGGGATAATCGACGCCCGGCTTGCGGGTAATGCCGGCGTACACCTCTTCGGCATCGGCGAGCTGCGGCACCCACTTCGGGCTCACGAAACTGGTCGCCTCGATGGTTTGCAGTCCGCACGCGGAAAGCCGGTCGATCAATTCGATCTTCACCGGCGTCGGGACCACGGTTTTCTCGTCCTGCAAGCCGTCGCGGGCGCCGACTTCTACGATGCGAACGTGATTGGGGAGCATGTGTGGTCCGGTTGGCCAGATGGCGGTTTGGCGTGCGTGGGTGCGCTTGCAGGCACCCCGTTCGACGCATCAGGATGCGGGTCTCGACGCCCGTAATGATGCCATGGCAAGCCGTTTGCAAGATCTCGACGCGGATTCGCAGGTGCGGTTTGCACGTGCCGGCGCGGCGCTCACTGCCGGCAACGTGCGTGAAGCGGAAGCTATCGCGCGCGCATTGAACGAACGTCATCCTGAAGATCCGGATGTGCTGCGCCTCGTCGCCGCGGTGCGGGGACGGCTGGGTGATCATGCCGGTGCCGTGGACGCGATCCAGCGCGCGCTGGGCGCCCGGCCGGACGACGCCGAATTCTGCTGCGCGCTGGGCCACGAGCTTGCCGTGCAAGGGCGACTCGACGACGCACTCGATGCGCTGGAACGGGCCTGTTCGCTGGCGCCGGATCGTGTGACGGCCTGGTACAACCTCGGCGTGCTGTGTGTCCGCGCAGTCCGGTTCGACGATGCCGAAGCGGCACTCCGCAAGGCACTCGAACTTGCTCCGGGCAACCTGCGCGCGCAGTTGCAGCTGGCCGATCTTTGGAAGATGGCCGGTCGTACCGATGCCGCGGCGGCTGCGTATCGTGAAGTGCTGGCCGTGCACCCTGCGTGTGGTGCTGCATGGTGGGGGCTTGCAGAAATGAGGGCCGCGGATCCCGGCAGCGATGCTGTGCCCGCGATGCAGGCCGCCCTCCGCGACCCGCGGGCCGGCGAGCAGGACCGCATCGCACTGGGCTTTGCGATCGCACGGGTGCTGGACAGGAATGATCGGTATGCGGAAGCCATGCATGTGCTGGAGGAAACCCATGCTCACGCCCGTCGAACGCAGCAGTGGGATCCGGGTGTTTTCGCGCGTGGCCTGGACGCAATCCTGGCGGCGTTTTCGACGCCACCGAAAATGGCGGCGCAACCAGAACTCGGCCGCGGCGTAATCTTCATCGCCAGCCTGCCGCGCTCCGGATCGACCCTCACCGAACAAATGCTGGCCTCGCATTCCCAGGTCGAAGCATCCGGCGAACTGCCCGATCTGCCGCAGGTGCTGGCCGAGGAATCACGGCGGCGGGGGCGCCATTATCCGGACTGGGTCGGCTCGATGTCATCCGGCGACTGGCAGCGGCTGGGCGAGCGCTATCTGGAACGCACCGCGCGCTGGCGTGCGCGCAAATCCTTCTTCACCGACAAACTGCCCGGCAATTGGCTGCTCGTGGGCGCGATCTGCGCGATGCTGCCCGGCGCCAAGGTGGTCGTCTGCCGCCGCGATCCGCTCGAAACCTGTTTCTCGTGCTATAGGCAGTACATGACGGCGGACGGGCAGGGCTGGACGCACCGCTTCGAGGATCTTGCCGCGTACTGGAATGGTTTCGATCGCGCCGTGCGGCAATGGCGGGCGTCCTATCCCGGCTTTGTCCATGAGCAGGTCTACGAAGACCTGCTCGCCGGCCCGGAGCGCAACACCCGCGCATTGCTGGCGTTCTGCGAGTTGCGTGTCGAGCGCATCTGGGCCGATTTCGATCGCAACGACCGCGCCGTGCGTTCGCCCAGCGCGGCACAGGTGCGCGAGCCGCTGCGGCACGATACCGCACGCGCGGCACGCTACGGTGCCTTGCTCGATCCGTTGAAAGCGGCGTTGGGGTACGTCGACATCGTCGGCGGTCACTGACAGTTCGAAGGATCAGTCCGCGAAGCGCACCAGCACTGCATCGGCCTCGACGAAATCACCGGCGCTGGCCGAAACCGTTTCGATCGCGCCCGCGCGGGGTGCTTTCAACGAAAGTTCCATCTTCATCGCTTCCATCACCAGCAATTCCTGCCCGGCTTCCACTTTGTCGCCGGCCTTGGCCTTGACCAGCACGATGCGGCCCGGCATCGGCGCCGCGATCTGGTTGCCGGCCGCGCTGTCACTCGCTTGCCACGCGAAAGCCGGCACGCGTTCGAAGCGCCAGCGCGTCCCGTTTGCGTCGTGCAGCAGAACGCGCGACGCATCGGCACGGATGTCGAAGCGTCGCGCCTCGCCATCGAAGCGCGCGCCGAGAATCGCGTCGTCCCAGTGTGCTCCTTCGACGGCGCAGGTCGCGTCGTCACAACGCAGCCGATAATTGCCTGCATCACCCCATGCCTCGATCTCATGGCGATGGCCTGCCGCCGCAAGTGCGACGAGACGCTTTCCGGCATGGCCGATGCGCCATGCATCGGCGCGATTCCATGGCGAGTGCGGATCGGCCGGGGCGCCGTTGATGTGTCGCTCATCATGCATCAGCGCCGCGGTGGCGGAGGCGAACAGTGTGTGAGTTTCGGGCTCCGCTTCTCCGGCGATGAATTCATCGAGGTGACGATCGAGATATCCCGTGTCGATGCGGTGCTCGATCACGGTGGGATGGCGCACCAGCCGCTCGAGGAATGCGACGTTCGATTTGGGTCCGACGATTTCGCAGGCGGCCAGCGCCTCGCGCATGCGCTGCAGCGCCGACGGGCGATCCGCGTCCCATACGATCAGCTTCGCGATCATGGGATCGTAGAAGATCGTCACCGTGTCGCCCTCGACCACGCCGCCGTCGAGCCGCACGTGCGGCGAAGGATGGGGCAACTGCAGGCGCACGAGCTTGCCGGAACTGGGGAGGAACCCGTGATCGGGATCTTCGGCGTACAGGCGCGCTTCTATTGCGTGGCCGCGTGAGCGCACCTGATCCTGCGCCAGCGGCAACGGCTCGCCATCGGCGATGCGCAACTGCCATTCCACGAGATCGATGCCGTGGGTCATTTCGGTCACGGGGTGTTCGACCTGCAGGCGCGTGTTCATCTCCATGAAATGGAAATCGCCTTCCGGCCCCACGATGAATTCCACCGTGCCGGCGCCGACGTAGTTCACGGCTTTTGCGGCCGCGATCGCAGCCGCGCCCATCGCAGCACGACGCGCATCGTCAAGGAAAGGCGAGGGCGTTTCCTCCAGCACCTTCTGGTAGCGGCGTTGCGCCGAGCACTCGCGCTCATCGAGGTGGATCACGTTGCCGTGCTTGTCGCCGAACACCTGGAATTCGATGTGGCGCGGATGCTCGACGTAGCGTTCCAGCAGCATCGCCGGGTCGCCGAACGAAGCCTTGGCCACGCGCTGTGCAGCGCCCAATGCGTCGGGAAATTCCGCGTCGGAGCGCACGATCTGCATGCCCTTGCCGCCGCCGCCCATGGAGGGTTTCAGCAGCAGCGGATATCCGATCTTGTGTGCCTGTTCGGCGAGGAACGCGCTGTCCTGGTTGTCACCGTCGTACCCCGGCACCAGCGGCACGCCGTGCTTCGCCATCAGGTGCTTGGCCGCGGCCTTGGAACCCATCGCTTCGATGCTTTCCGGATTCGGGCCGATGAACACGACCCCGGCGTCGGCGCAGGCGCGCGAGAACCCCGTGTTCTCGGAAAGGAAGCCGTAGCCCGGATGGATGGCCTGTGCGCCCGATCGCTTCGCGACTTCGATGATCGCGTCGCCGCGCAGGTAAGACTCGTCCGGCCGCGGCCCGCCGATCGGCCAGGCTTCGTCAGCCTGGCGGACGTGCTGCGCGCCGCGATCGGCTTCCGAATACACCGCGATCGTATGGATGCCCAATCTGCGGCAGGTGCGGATCACGCGGCAGGCGATCTCGCCACGATTGGCTATCAGTACTTTTTCAAACATTTTTGGACACGGATAAAAGCGGATCAAAGCGGATGGGATGCAACAGTCCCGAAGATCCGGCGCTTGAATTGAGGCTGCAAACCGAAGTTCATCAACAGCCCGACGCGAATGCCAGTTGCCTTCAGATAATTGACGAGTTGAACTTCGTGGACAGGCGCCAACTGTGACACGGACTTGATCTCCACGATCAACCGATCTTCTACGAGCAGGTCTGCACGGAACTCGCCTACGGTACGTCCACGAAAGTCCACGCGCAAAGGTGCCTGTTGCACGACGGCAATGCCGGCTTCGCGGAGTGCGGGCGCAAGCGAGTTTTCATACACACTCTCCAGAAATCCATGCCCAAGTTCGTTGTATACGGCATAGAAGACGCCAATCACACGTTCCGTCAGGTCTGCTTCTGCCAGTGCTGTATCCGTGTTCATCCGTGTTTATCCGTGTCAACGATGACTGCTCTTGCCGAAGTGCAACTCATGACACTATTCACCCTCCCAGTAATCGCGTGAATCTTCATGTCGTGCGACATGGCGCAAGCGTGGATGGCTTGCATGGGCAGGGTCCGGCAAATCCTCGTAAACGCCGAACTTCCCGGAATCCGGGTATTCGCAGATCTCGATGGGCGCGAGGGTGCTGACCGCCAGATACCGCAGCTCGATATCGCCCGTATTGATAATCTGGTGTGCCGTTTCGGGACCGCCCGTGGGACAGGCGATCACGTCGCCTTTGCGCAAGGGGTAACGCCGGTCGCCGTAACGCAGTTCACCGCTGCCTTCGAGGATGAAGAACATTTCTTCTTCCGCACGATGGCTGTGGAACGGGCAGTTGCGTTTGCCCGGCGCGACCACCGTAAGGTTGTAGCCGAGCTTGCGCGCACCGATGCGGCTGGCGATTTCGGCCCAGCGGATGTCGTACTTGCCTGCGCCTTCCCCATGCGGCGCGCGTTCGGGGCTTTCGGTGCGCAGTTCGAGGTCGGCGAGATTCAGGATATTGGCGTACATCGTTATTCGCCTTCCCAATAGTCGCGTGATTCGCCGGGCCGGCCAATGTGCGCGAACATCTGCGGACGGCCTTCGGCGTCTGCGCCGAAGAACGCCAGCACGCCGAACTTGCCCGAATCCGGGTAATCGCAAATTTCGGGTGATTCCATGGTGCTGACCGCGAGTATCTTCAGGTCGGCGGTGCTCGTGTTGCGAAACTGGTGCGCGGTTTCCGGGCCGCCGGCCGGGCAGGCGACGAAATCGCCCGCGCGAACAGGGAAAAGCCCATCGCCGATGCGGATTTCGCCATGGCCTTCCAGCACGAAGAACATTTCTTCGTTGACGCGGTGGTTGTGGCGCGGGAACGCACG
The DNA here is from genome assembly GCA_021324095.1 of Gammaproteobacteria bacterium. Lineage (GTDB taxonomy): Bacteria > Pseudomonadota > Gammaproteobacteria > Xanthomonadales > Rhodanobacteraceae > 66-474. The sequence continues at coordinate 16,980 of JAJPJT010000005.1, read as the reverse complement.
CTTCCCCGGTGCGATCACGGTGACGTTGTAGCCGAGTTTGCGCGCGCCGATGGCGCGACCGAGATCCGCGCGACGGCCGCCGAAACGTTCGGCGGGCATTTCGGAACCCATTCGGCGCGAGCCTTCGGCCAGGTCAGCGTATTGCGCGTCTGCAATGTTGAGGATTGGGTTCAAGATTTCCTCCTTCGGTAGGCAGCAGCGCCGCGTAACCGGCGGCATGGTGCCGCCGTTCGTTCAATGCGGCTGCACCCATGCGGGCGAACGCTTTTCAAGGAACGCGGCAAGACCCTGTTGTCCCTCGGAAGACACCCGCAGGCGCGCGATCAACTCGGCATTTTCGGCATCCATCCGTTCGGCCGATTCGGGCGTCGTGCCGGCGGTGCGCAGCGCGAGGCGCTTGGCTTCATGCTGGGCAACGGGGCCTCCCTTGGCGAGGAAGTGCAATTGCCGATCGACCGCTTCGTCCAGTTGGCCGGCGGATACGCATTGATGCAGCAGGCCGACGCGCGCGGCCTCGGCAGCATCGAAGACCTCCGCGCTGACGAACAGCCGGCGTGCCTGACGCGGGCCGATGGCCTGCACCACGTAGGGCGCGATCGTTGCTGGAACGAGCCCGAGCTTCACTTCGCTCAACGCGAATTTCGCGCTTTCGACGCCGATCGCGATGTCGCAGCAGGCGATCAGCCCGACCCCGCCGCCGTAAGCGGAACCGTTGACGCGAGCGAGGGTCGGCTTCGGAAAAAACTGCAACGTGCGCAGCAGTTTTGCGAGGCGCAGCGCGTCATCGCGGTTTTCCTGCGCGCCGGATTTGGCCATCCGCCGCATCCAGTTGAGGTCGGCGCCGGCGGAAAAGGTGGCGCCCGCCCCGGTCAGCACCAGCGCGCGTACACCCCGATCATCGGCGAGCGACTCCAGCGCCGCCGTGGCGCTCGCGATCAGCGCGTCATCGAAGGCGTTGTGAACCTGAGGTCGGTCGAGCGTCAGCGTCGCCAGCGTGCCGCTGCGTTCCAGTCGGATCGATTCGCCCATGGCGTGCTTGGCCAAAAGCACAAGCATAGCCGGGTTGCACGTGAGAGTTGGGTGGAGTCAGTTGTTCGGACAATGGACCCCGGATCACCGCGCGTCCATGTGCCGTCCGGGGCTGGGGCGTTTTGACCTGACAATGGGCCCCGGGTCGCCGCGCGTCCATGTGCTGTCCGGGGCGTGGTCATCCTGCCCACGGTTGCATTCATAAATGAGAACGATTAGCATTTTCTATCGAGGTCTGGTGATCGGCGATAGCCGCTGGAATTTCACATGCGTCGGTTTGCATTCGTGCCCGTTCTGGCTTTCCTGGGTGCCGCGGTGGTGGCGGTGGCGGCGCACGCCGAGACGGCGCCCGAGTTCCACCTGCTCCTGCAGAACCACAAGTTCGAGCCGGCGACGCTCAAGGTTCCCGCCAACACCAAGTTCAAGGTGCTGGTGACCAACCGCAACACGACGCCGTCGGAATTCGAGAGCACCGATTTCAATCGCGAGAAGATCGTGCTGCCGAATTCGACCATCACCGTGTTCATCGGTCCGCTCGACAAGGGCACCTACAAGTTCTACGACGATTTCGACCACGCCACCACCGGTGTGCTGGTGGTGGACTGAGGCCCTGACATGCTCGGTATCGCGCTGCTGGTGTTCCGCGAAGTCCTGGAAGCGGCCTTGATCGTGACCGTGGTCGCGGCGGCCACGCGCGGCGTGCCGCACCGCCGGCTGTTCATCGGCGGCGGCATCGCGCTGGGCGCGCTGGGCGCGAGCGTCGTCGCGCTGTGCATGGGATTCATCGAGGGCTCGCTGGGCGGGATCGGGCAGGAAGTGTTCGAGGCCGCGGTATTGCTCGTGGCCGTGGCGATGCTTGGCTGGCACGTCACCTGGATGTCGAGCCACGGCAAGGAAATGGTCCAGCAGATGCAGCGCGTCACGGATTCCGTGAAGGCCGGTTCCAGTTCGGTGATGGTCCTCCTGGTGGTGGTGGCGCTCGCGGTCATGCGCGAAGGTTCGGAGATCGTGTTGTTCCTGTTCGGAATGGCGGCGGGCGGGGCCGGCAAACTCGGTTTTCTCGGCGGCGTACCGCTGGGGCTCGCATTCGGCGTGGGCACCGGCTTTGCGCTGTATTTCGGCCTGCTGCGCATTCCGATCCGCTACTTCTTCAGCGCGACGAACTGGATGCTCGTGGTGCTCGCGAGCGGGCTGGCTTCGTCTGCGGCGGGCTATCTCATCCAGGCGAATCTGCTGCCGGCCTGGGGCAACCAGCTTTGGGATACCTCGTGGCTGCTCACCAACGGTTCGATCGTGGGTCAGGCGCTGCATATCCTGACGGGTTACGAGGCACGGCCGGCCGGCATGCAACTCGTGTTCTGGATCGTCACCTTCGTGGTGCTGGTGATCGGCATGCGCCTCGTGTCGATGCGGATGGCCGCGCAGAAGCGGCATGCGCAACGCACCACACGTTTGCGGCGTGACGGCGCCAAGCCCGCAGCGCGGGCTGCGTGACCGTTACATCCGGAATACGCCGTAACGCTGTGCTTCGATCGGCGCATTCATCGATGCGGAGATTGCGAGCCCCAGCACGCGACGCGTATCGACCGGGTCGATGATGCCGTCGTCCCACAGCCGCGCGCTCGCGTAGTATGGATTCCCCTGGCGCTCGTACTGCTCGCGGATCGGCGCCTTGAACGCGTTCTCTTCCTCGGTAGACCACTCGGCGCCACGCGCTTCGATGCCGTCCCGCTTCACCGTGGCCAGCACCGATGCGGCCTGCTCGCCGCCCATCACGCTGATCCGCGCGTTCGGCCACATCCATAGGAAGCGCGCGCCGTACGCGCGGCCGCACATCGCGTAATTGCCGGCGCCGAAGCTGCCGCCGATCACGACCGTGAACTTCGGGACGTGCGAACAGGCGACAGCCGTGACCATCTTGGCACCGTCCTTCGCGATGCCCGCCTGCTCGTATTTCTTGCCGACCATGAAGCCGGTGATGTTCTGCAGGAACACCAGCGGCACGTTGCGCTGGTTGCACAATTCGATGAAATGCGTGCCCTTGAGCGCGCTTTCGGAAAACAGGATGCCGTTGTTGGCGACGATGCCGACCGGATAGCCGTGGACGTGCGCGAAGCCCGTGACCAAGGTCTTGCCGTAGCGCGCCTTGAATTCGTGGAACTCGGAAGCGTCGACGATGCGCGCGATGACCTCACGGATATCGAAGGGACGGCGCGTGTCCTCGGGGATCACGCCGTAGAGTTCTTCCGGCGGATACTTGGGCTCGCGCGGTTCGGCGAGCGCCAGCGGCATGGTCTTCTTGCGATTGAGCGAAGCAACGACGTCGCGCGCGATCGACAGTGCATGCGCGTCGTTTTCCGCGAAGTGGTCGGCGACGCCGGAGATGGACGTGTGCACGTCCGCGCCACCGAGCGTCTCCGCGTCCACGACTTCACCGGTCGCGGCCTTCACCAATGGCGGGCCGCCGAGAAAGATCGTGCCCTGGTTCTTCACGATGATCGCCTCGTCGCTCATCGCCGGCACATAGGCGCCGCCCGCGGTGCACGAACCCATCACCACGGCGATCTGCGGAATGCCGAGCGCGCTCATCCGCGCCTGGTTGTAGAAAATACGCCCAAAGTGTTCCTTGTCGGGAAACACTTCGTCCTGCAACGGCAGGAAAGCGCCGCCGGAATCGACGAGGTAAATGCACGGCAGATGGTTTTCCAGCGCCACTTCCTGCGCCCGCAGGTGTTTTTTCACCGTAATAGGGAAGTAGGTGCCGCCCTTCACGGTCGCGTCGTTGGCGACCACCACCACTTCGGTGCCGTGGACGCGGCCAACACCGGTGATGATTCCCGCTGCGGGCGCCGCACCGTCGTACATCCCGTGCGCCGCCAGCGGCGACAATTCCAGGAACGGAGAGCCGGGATCGAGCAGGGCGCGGATGCGCTCACGCGGCAGCAGCTTGCCTCGCGCGACATGTTTGGAACGCGCCTTCTCGCCGCCGCCTTCGGCGGTGCGGGCAAGTTCGGACTTCAGCTCGTCGGCGAGCCGGCGCAGACTGGCCGCATTGCCGCGGAACGTTTCGCTCTTGCTGTCGATGCGGGTGGGAATGACGGGCATCTTCGGGTCCATGGCGTTGCGGGAACGCACGAACTCCGCATTCTATCTGGCCTGCAACGCGGACAAAAAACCGGCCGCGCGAGGCGGCCGGTTCGGGTTTGCAGCGCTATGCAGTGGATCAGTGCTTCATCGCAACCTTGGTCTTGGTGGCGGCATCCTTCATCGCGGTGCCAGCCTGGCCTGCCTTGTGGGCAGCATCCTTCATTGCGGCCATTGCATCTTCGCCGCTGGAGGCTGGGGCGGAGGTGCCGCTGCTGGCAGGCATCGCGGCCGTCGATGCGGGCGCCGCCGTACCGGAGTGGGCGGCGCTGGCCGCTTCGGCTGCGGCGCTTGCCGCGGAAGCAGCGGCGCCTTGCGCCTGGCTCGCGGCGCTCGCCGCTGCCGAAGCTGCGCTGGCCGCGTTCTGCTGGGCTTCGTTGGCGGTCGACTGGCTGTTTTCGCCGGAATGGCCGCAGGCCGTCAACGACAGGGCCATCGCCGCAGCGATGGCGGCCACAACTACTGTACGGGTGAACTTCATTGGAGATCTCCTGGATTGGGCCGTGGATAGCCACGGAAGTGGCCGCGCTATTAAACCGCGTCTGGCTGAATAACGCCAGCACCGACCGTTTTTACACCCTGCGCCGTTCAGTCGTCAGTGCCGGTACAACCCTGCGCAGGTGGATCGATCAAACGCGCTCGATCGCGATGGCAGTCGCCTCGCCGCCGCCGATGCACAGCGATGCCACGCCGCGTTTCGCGCCGGCATGGATCATCGCGTGCAGCAGTGTCACGACGATGCGTGCGCCGGTGCAGCCGATGGGGTGGCCGAGCGCACAGGCGCCGCCGTGCACGTTGAGCTTTTCGTGCGGGATGGAAAGCTCCTTCATCGCGGCCATCGCGACGACCGCGAACGCTTCATTGACTTCGAACAGGTCCACGTCGCCGACCTTCCAGCCGGCCTTCTGCAGCACCTTCTCGATCGCGCCGACCGGCGCCGTGGTGAACCACTGCGGCTCCTGCGAATGCGTGGCGTGCGCGACGATCCGCGCCAGCGGCTTCACGCCGCGCGCCTTCGCATCATCTGCGGACAGCAGCACGACGGCAGCCGCACCGTCGGAAATGCTCGACGAACTGGCCGCCGTGACCGTGCCGTTTTCCTTGCGGAACGCCGGTTTCAGCGTCGGAATCTTCGCGGGATCGACTTTGCCGGGCGTTTCATCGACCGACACCTGCACGTCGCCCTTGCGCGAGGGCACCGTGACGGTGGCGATCTCGTCCGCGAATGCACCGGATCTCACGGCCTCCTGCGCGCGACGCACGGACTCCGCGGCGAATGCGTCCTGGTCCTCGCGCGTGAAGTGATACTTGTCGGCGCAGGATTCGGCGAACACGCCCATGGACTTGCCGTCATACGGATTGGTCAGGCCGTCCCACGCCATGTGGTCGACCAACGGGCCGTCGCCGTAACGGATCCCGGTACGCACGGCCGCCATGTGGGGCGCGTTCGTCATCGATTCCATGCCGCCGGCCACGACCACGCTGGCCGAACCGGCCTTGATCAGGTCGTGGCCCAGCATGATCGCCTTCATGCCCGAGCCGCACACCTTGTTGAGGGTGGTACAACCGGTGGACGGCGGCAAGCCCGCCGCCAATGCCGCCTGACGCGCGGGCGCCTGGCCGAGGTTGGCGGGTAGCACGCAGCCCATCAGCACTTCGCTGATATCGCCCGGCGCGATGCCGGATTGCTGCAGCGCCGCGGCAATCGCGGCGGCGCCCAGTTTCGGCGTGGGAAAACCGGTGAACTGGCCGAGGAATGCGCCGATCGGCGTGCGTTTTGCGGCGGCGATCACGATGTCGGGCATGAATTTGCTCCCAAATAGGTGTCGCGTTTGAATTAAGCCTCGCCGCCAAGCGGCGTAGGCTTGAATGAAAACGCACTACAACCGAATTATGCGTTGATTGCTGCGTCGCCGCAAACGGGCTATGGCCCACCCGGCCGCGTTGGGTGCAGAATGCAGCAGGCCACACGGGTTACGAGACGGCGATGTTGAATCACGCGACAAGTAGGACTTGGTGCAGCGCCAAATGGCTGGTTCCGGCACTGCTGGCATGCGCGCTCGCTGCCTGCGGCGGTGGCGGCAATGGCGGCATCAAGACATCGCCGTCTACCACGCCGTCGACCCCGGCGCCGGCCACGCAACAGCCGCCAATCGATGCGCAGTTGTCGATCACCAACACGTACGCAGCGCATTCCGCGGGCTACACCGGCGCGGGCGTCACGATCGGTGTCGTGGACAGCGGGATCATGCGCAGCAACCCGACCGTCGCCGGGCGCGTCCTGCAGGAATACATTGACGTCGACCCCAGCACCAACAACACCAGCATCGACGATGTGGTGGGCCACGGCACCTGGGTGTCGGAGATCGCCGCCGGCGCGCCGTTCGCGCAGTTTCCGGGCGGGATCGCACCGGGCGCCGACCTGGTGTCCGACCGCATCATCGACGACAACGCGCCCGACGACAACGGCAGCACGCCACCATCGACGGTCACCGGACAGGACGCGCAATTCTTCGGCCAGGTCAACCAGCACTTGATCAGTTCGGGCGTGAAGGTGATGAACAATTCCTGGGGAGGCATCACCTGGGACACCACGAATGCCAGTCTGAACCAGGCGTTCGACGCCGCGTACAGCCCATTCGTCAACCAGCAGGGCGGGCTGGTGGTGTTTGCGGCCGGCAACGATTCCAACCCCAACCCCAGCACCATCGCTTCCCTGCCCAGCTACGCGCCCGACCTCGAAAAGGGCTGGCTGACGGTGGTAGCGATCAACAGCAACAATCCGACGCAACTGGACAGTTATTCCAACAAGTGCGGTATCGCAATGGATTATTGCCTCGCCGCGCCGGGCGACGTGATCGTGCTCGACAAGGACACCACCGCGGGCACGACGAACCCGAGCTATTACGTCGTGGAAGGTACTTCATTGGCGGCGCCACAGGTTTCCGGCGCCGCGGCGCTGGTGTGGCAGGCGTTCCCGTATTTCACCAATGACCTGGTTCGCCAGACCATCCTCGGCACCGCCGATCCGCTGGGCGGATCGCAGCCCAACGCGACGTTCGGGTACGGCGAACTCGATGTCGGCCGGGCGGTGCAGGGTCCCGCGCAATTCAACTGGGGCGACGTGTCGGTGTCGTTCGACAACCTGACCTCGACATGGAGCAATGACATTTCGGGCGCCGGAGGCCTGATCAAGAACGGCACGGGCACGCTGATCCTCTCCGGCAATGACACGTATACCGGCGGCACGCAGGTCCTGGGTGGCTCGCTGCAGGCAGCGAATCCCTTGCCCGGGGACGTTGCGGTCGGCGCGGCCGGCACGCTGGATGCCGCACCGGGCGTCGCGGGCGCGTTGAACAATTCGGGAACCGTGGTGGTGAAGGGCGGCAACACCAACGTGGGCGGCAACTACATCCAGGCAGGCACCGGCACGTTGTCCGTGAGCATGGGTTCGATCCTCAACGTCACCGGCAACGCGCAAATCGCCGGCACATTGAACGTGCTCGGCGAGGATTCGGGCTACGTCAACAACTCCCATCAGAACGTCCTGGCCGCCGGCGCCGGCGTTACCGGCACGTTCGCACAACTCACGACTTCACCCGGGGTATTCCTCAGCACGACCGTCCAGTACACGCCGACCACCGTATGGCTGGATACGACCAGCCTCAGCGTCACGCAGGCGGCGGCCACCATGGGAATCGTGACCCCGGCTACGGCCGGCGCCGCAGTGCGCGTGCAGAGCGGATTCGATTCGATCAATTCGCAGCTCTCGACGGGCGGAAGCGTCGCGCCAGGCGTGCTGCAGGGCGCGAGCGCGATCCAGCACACGGCGACGGTCGCGTCCGCGCAAGCCACGCTGCAAAGCCTGTCCGGGCAGCTTCACGCCGCCAGCGCGGCGATGTTGCTCGACAGCATCGATGCAACGGGCGACGCATTGTCCGAACACTTCGACGATCTGTTGAACGGGCGCACCAAACCGGGTACGTGGTACGCGAACACCGGTTGGCAAGGCGACTTGCAGCGCAGCGGCTATGCAGGCACGACCTTCCGCAGCGACGGCGGCGTCGTCGGCACCGATTTCGCAGTGGGGACGCATGGACTTTTTGGCTACGCAGTTTCTGCAAGCCGTGGCTACGGACAGCTCGACACGTCGTGGGACCACAACCAGACCTGGACCAACGACGCGATGATGTACGGCGGCGTGTGGCGCGGCCCGTGGTATGCGAGCGCGAGGGTGGGTGGCGGCTGGTTCCACGAGGACATGCAGCGCCTACTGCTGCTTGGCGGGCTCACCGCCCCGGTCGGCAGCGGATTTTCCGGAAGCTATCTGGCCGGTTCGGTGGAAGGCGGCTACCAGCTAAGCATGGGCGCGACGCACATCACGCCGTTCGTGGATGTGCGTTATCAGCGCATCAACGAGGGCGCGTTCTCGGAGCTGGGCGGTTACGGCTTCGGCTTGATGGCGGACGCGCGTACCGTCGGCCGCCTGCAAACCGGCATCGGCCTGCGCGCGGATCGTGGGTGGTGGCTCGGCAATGGCATGCGGATGGAATTCGACGGCAGCGCAGCGTGGCGGCACGCGCTGCACCAGTACGGCGACGCATTCGACGCCAGCTTCACCGGCTTCGACGAATGGATGCCGGTCGATGGCGTCGGCCTGTCACGTGACGTATCCGTGCTGCGCGCCGGCGTGTCGTTGTGGCCAACCCGTGATTTCGGCCTGCGGCTTGGCTACACGCGCGAGCAGGGCCAGCGGTTGCAGGCGAGCAGCGTGATGCTCCAGGGATCCGTTTCGTTCTGATTGCTTGTGTCGGGCTTCGCTGCGCTCAGCGCCAACCTACACGGCTTTGGTAGGTTCGGCTGAGGCCGGTGCTTTTCCGGCGGAAGCCCAACGGCTTCACGCGTTGCCGTAAAACAGCTCGCGCCCGATGAGCATGCGGCGGATCTCGTTGGTGCCCGCGCCGATCTCGTACAGCTTGGCATCGCGCAGGATGCGGCCGGTCGGGAATTCGTTGATGTAGCCGTTGCCGCCCAGCGATTGGATGGCTTCGAGCGCGACGTCTACGGCGTTGCGTGACGCGCACAACAGGCACGACGCCGGGTCGATGCGCGATTTCACATTGGCATCAAACTGCTGCGCGACCAGGTAGGCGTACGCACGCGCCGACTGCAGCAGCGTGTACATGTCGGCGAGCTTCGCCTGCATGATCTCGAAACTGCCGATCGGCGCATTGAACTGCTTGCGTTCGCGGATGTAGGGCAGAACGACGTCGATCGCCGCCTGCATCAGGCCGACCGGGCCGCCGGACAGCACCAGCCGCTCGGTGTCGAGGCCGCTCATCAGTACCCGCACGCCCTCGTTGACTTCGCCGATGCGATTGGCGTCGGGAATCTCGCAGTTCTCGAACACCAGCTCGCAGGTGTTGGAGCCGCGCATGCCGAGCTTGTCGAGCTTCTGCGCGGTGGTGAAACCCTTCATGCCTTTATCGACCACGAAGGCAGTGATGCAGCGGCTGCCCGCGGTGCGATCGGCGGTGCGCATGTAGACCAGCACCACGTCCGCATCCGGGCCGTTGGTGATCCACATCTTGTTGCCGTTCGCGATCCAGTGGTCGCCGCGCCTTTCGGCCTTGCACTTCATCGAACCGACCACGTCCGAACCCGCGCCCGGTTCGCTCATCGCCAGCGCGCCTACGTATTCACCCGAGCAAAGCTTCGGCAGGTATCTCTTGCGCTGCGCCTCGTTGCCGTTGTGGAAGATGTTGTTGACGCACAGATTGGAGTGCGCGCCGTACGACAGGCCCACCGAACCCGACGCACGCGAGATTTCTTCCATCGCGACGAGGTGCGCGAGGTAGCCCATCCCGCTGCCACCGTATTCGGTGGCGACGGTAATGCCGAGCAGCCCCATGTCGCCGAGCTTCTTCCAGAGGTCGTGCGGAAAAACGTTGTCGCGGTCGATCTGGTCCGCGCGCGGCGCGATCTCCTTCTCCGCGAAGGCGTGCACGCTTTCGCGCAGCAGGTCGATGTCTTCGCCGAGTTGGAAGGGGGACATAGGGGCTAGGGACGAGTAGTGAGGGTGCGGAACTGGATTGTCTCGCAAGTTCCGGGCTCGCGCAGACGCGGCATCCATGCACCCCCGCTACTCACCCCTCGCCCCTGCTGCATCACTGCCCCCGCATCCTGCCCTTGAAGCGCGTGCCGTCGCTGCCCATCGTCGGCAGCTTGATCTTGCCCACTGCGTTGATGCGTTCCTCGGCCATGCGGTCGGCGGCCTTGTAGGTCGGTATGCCGTCGCGGTCGGCGATCTGGAAAATGCGGCCGACGTTGTAGTAGATGCTGCGCATCATCCGCATCGCGCGCTCGCGGTTGTAGCCGTCGATTTCCAGCGACACGTTCATCACGCCGCCCGCGTTCACCGCGTAGTCGGGCGCGTACACCACGCCGCGCTTCATCAGCTCGTCGCCGATCTGGTCGGTGGAAAGCTGGTTGTTCGCGATGCCGCAGATGATCGGCGCCTTGATGCGATCGATGGTCTGTTCGTTCACCGTGCCGCCCAGCGCGCACGGGCTGTAGACGTCGCAATCGACGTCGTAGATCTCGTCGATGCCGACCGCTTCGCAGCCGAGCTCGTCGACGCAGCGCTGCACCGCTTCCTTGTTGATGTCGGTGACGAACACCTTGGCGCCCTGTTCGCGCAGCAGCTTGATGAACTCCGAGCCCACGTGACCGGCACCCTGGACGGCAAAGCGGTATTTGCCGATGTCTTCGTTGCCATGCTTGTAGTTCAGCGTCGCCATCACGCCCTGCAGTGCGCCGTACGCGGTGAACGGCGAGGGGTCGCCCGACCCGCCGTGCACCTGGTGCACGCCGGTCACGTACTCGGTTTCGCGATACACATATTCCATGTCGTTGACGTCGATGCCGACGTCCTCGGCGGTGATGTAGCGGCCGTGCAGCGAGTTGATGAAACGCCCCAGCGCGCGGAACAGCGCTTCGGATTTGTCTTTCGCGGGGTCGCCGATGATCACCGCCTTGCCGCCGCCGAGGTTCAAACCTGCCACTGCATTCTTGTAGGTCATCCCGCGCGACAGCCGCAGCACGTCGTTCAGTGCTTCCTCGTCGTTCCTGTACGGCCACATCCGCAGGCCGCCCAGCGCCGGTCCCAGCACGGTGTTGTGGATGGCGATGATGGCCTTGAGGCCCGCATCCTTGCTCTGGCAGAACACGACCTGCTCGTGACCGGTGGTCGCTAGGGTTTCGAAAATCATCGGGTTGGCTCCAGTTGCGCTCGAATCGGGCGCGGATTGTCGAAAGACGCGGCGCGAAACACCGCAAATGGAACGACGGCGGGGCTTCTGGACGGCTCCGTCTCGCGTTCGCAGCCGCCTAGTGTAGCCGGACAACGGGACCGAACGCAGGCGTGGCCGTATTCTGGCCGTGAAGAAGGGTGTACAACCGGCTGAATTCCAGAACATTTGTACCGTGCCTATTGCGGCTTTGACACCTCGCGCGGCAGGATGCGCGCCCCGAACCGATCATGGAGCGCACGATGTCCGCCACGCAGACGCAGAACCATTCCCGCTGCTGCATCGTCGGCGGCGGTCCCGCCGGAATGATGCTGGGACTGCTGCTTGCGCGCGCCGGCGTTCCGGTCTCCGTGCTGGAAAAACACGGCGACTTCCTGCGCGATTTCCGCGGCGACACCGTGCATCCTTCGACCCTCGCGATCCTCGACGAGATCGGTCTGCGTGATCGATTCGACAAGCTGCCGCAACGCCGGGTCGATCACCTCGCCGGCATCGTCGCCGGGCGCGAGCAACAGATCGTCGATTTTCGCGGATTGAAGCCTTACGACTATCTGGCGCTGGTACCGCAGTGGGATTTCCTGGACATGCTGGCCGACGCCGGGCGCAGATTGTCGACGTTCGACCTGCGCATGCAGCACGCCGCGACCGGATTGATCGAAGAGGGCGGTCGCGTGGTCGGCGTGCGCGTGAAATCGCCGCAAGCCGATTACGAATTGCGCGCGGATCTGGTGGTCGCCTGCGACGGCCGCCATTCGACGTTGCGCGATGCCGCTGGCCTGAAGGCACGGGAATACGGCGCGCCCATGGACGTGCTGTGGTTCCGGATGCCGCGCAGCGAATCGGATCCGCAGGACACCTTCGGCATCGTCGATCGCGGGCACATGATGGTGATGCTGAACCGGGACGACTATTGGCAGATCGCATTTCTGGTACCGAAGGGCAGCGACGCCGCGCTGCGCGCACGCTCGATCGATGCCTTGCGGGAAACGGTGGTGCAACTCGCGCCTTTCCTCGCCGATCGGCGCGGCGCCATCGAGTCGTGGGACAAGGTCAGCACGCTTTCCGTGCAGGTGGATCGGCTGGAGCGCTGGCACAAGCCGGGGTTGCTGCTGATCGGCGATGCCGCGCACGCGATGTCGCCGATCGGCGGCGTCGGCATCAATCTCGCAATCCAGGACGCGGTGGCCGCCGCGAATGCGTTGGCACAGCCGTTGCGTGACGGCCGCGCGATCGACGAATCGGTGCTCGCCGCAATCCAGCGACGGCGCGAGTGGCCGGTGAAGGTCGTGCAGCGCATCCAGATCGCGATCCAGAAACGCCTGATTTCGCGCGTGCTGGAAACTTCCGGCGAGGCGCCACGCGTGCCGGCGCTGCTGCGCTTCCTGTTCCGCTTCCGCGCGATCCGGCACCGACCCGCGCGCCTGTTCGGCTACGGCTTGCGGCAGGAACACGTGCATACGCCGGCTTCGCGGTCACTGGATGCCGGCATTTGCCTGCATGGCGCATCGCATTGAGCGCCGCGCCCCGCCTGAATTGCAAAACCGTCGCCCGGCGCAGGCCGGGGCCCAGTCAAATACGTCGTGCGAAGCACGCAAACCTGGTCAAGAGCTGGATGCCGGCCTTCGCCGGCATGACGAGGTGTGTTGGTCAGCGTCCCGGCGCACATGCCGGGACTCCGTGCTCGTGTGAAAAAAACCCGGCGCTTGCGCGCCGGGCCGGCTTCAGATGGAAGCTCGATCGGTGGCCGTCATGGTCAGTGTCCGTGACGGTCGTAGTCACGGCGCCCACGCCAGTGCGGGTTACGGCCCCAGTACGGCTGGTGATAGACCCACCGATTGCCGCGGTGCACCCAGCGCGGGCCGTAGTAGATGTAGCCCGGCCGGTCGCGATGCCAACTGCCGCGCACCCATACGTAGCTTCCGCCGTTCCAATTCCAGTAGCCCGGCGCCCAGACGTAGCCCGGGCGCGGCGGCGGCGGACGTTCGAAACGTGGTGGCGGTGGCGGTCTGCCAACGCTGATGTCGAGACTCACCTGCGCGGATGCTGTCGGCGCGAAGGCCGTGACGGCTCCACCTGCCATCGCGAGCGCGGCAAGCAATGCAAGGTTGCGTGTGTGCACGAGACACCTCCATCGTGGTCGGCCGAATCCCGGCCTCGATCCGAGCATACCCACGAGGCGCCGCAAACCCGCATTTTCACCGCTCGTTCATTCACATCACGTCGGGATTGATTCAGCACGTGTTGGCGCAGCCAAATACGTCGCGAAGCGCGCAAGCCTTGGACAAGAGCTGGATGCCGGCCTTTGCTGGCATGACGAGGCGAGTTGATCAGCATTCCTGTGCATTCGGCCGGAGCTCCGCACCTGCATGAAAAAGCCCGGCGCTTGCGCGCCGGGCCAGATGAAAGAACCCGCGGTGCTCAGTGATCGTGACCGTGCCCGTGGTCGTGATCCCAGCCGCGATGCCACCCGTTGTCGTGGCGTCCGCGCCAGTGCGGGTCGGGACCCCAGTAGGCCCGCCGATATTCCCAGCGGTCGCCGTAGTGCACCCAGCGCGGGCTGTAATAGATGTAGCCGGGTCGCGCGGGCTGCCACACGCCGGCCACCCACACGTACGCTCCGCCGTTCCAGTTCCAGTAACCCGGCGCCCACACGTAGCCGGGTCGCGGCGCGGGCACCACCTCGTAACGCGGCGGCGGCGGTGGAACGCCCACACTGAGGCTGAAACTGACCTGCGCGGATGCCGCCGGCGTGAAGCCCACGGCCGCTCCCCCTGCCGCCGCGAGCGCGGCGAGCAATGCAACATTGCGAATATGCACAATCCACCTCCGTCCTGACCGGCCGGCTGGCCTCGCTGCGGAGCATAGCGATGTGATCGTCCCGGCAAATGTTTTGCGGATCACGCATTCGGTTGGAGTCCGGGTCCTCGTTCAGCACGCGTTAGAATGCGGGAATGAGCCAGACTGCCATCGAGATTCCAGCCACCGAGCCGCGCACCGACACCACGCCGCTTCGCTTCGTCACCGCCGCGAGCCTGTTCGACGGGCATGATGCCGCCATCAACATCATGCGGCGCATCATCCAGTCGCAGGGTGCGGAGGTGATCCACCTCGGCCACAACCGCTCGGTTGAGGACGTGGTGCGCGCCGCGCTGCAGGAAGACGCCGACGCCATCGCGCTGTCCAGCTACCAGGGCGGCCACGTCGAATACTTCAAATACATGGTCGACATGCTGCGCGACCGCGGCGCGGGCCACATCCGCGTGTTCGGCGGCGGCGGCGGCACCATCACGCCCGAGGAAATCAAGGAACTCGAAGACTACGGCGTCGAACGCATCTACCACCCCAACGACGGGATGCACATGGGGCTGGTGCACATGATCGAGGATGTGGTGCAGCGCGCGAGCGCGGCTCGCGCGCGGGGCTGGGGACGGGGGACTGGGGACACGGCGAAGCTCGCCAGCGCCGCGCATATCGACGACGAAATAAGTATCGGGCGGATGCTCTCGGCCATTGAAGATGGCGAATTCTCCGAAAGCGAATTGAAGCTGCTGCGCAAACAATGGACGCGGGCTTCGCAGTCCCCAGCCCCCAGCCCCCAGCCCCCGCCGATCACGCCAGTGATCGGCATCACCGGCACCGGCGGCGCGGGCAAATCTTCCGTCGTCGACGAACTGCTGTTGCGTTTCCTGCATTCCTTCCCCGAAATGCGGATCGCGGTGCTGGCGGTCGATCCGACCCGGCGCAAGGGCGGCGGTGCGCTGCTGGGCGACCGCATCCGCATGAACGCGCTGCGTTCGCATCGCGTGTTCATGCGCTCGATGGCCACGCGCCGCGCGCACGCGGCCACCAACACCGTGTTGCACGACTGCATCGCGTTCCTGAAATCGCTGCCGTTCGATTTGGTGATCGTCGAGACCGCGGGCATCGGCCAGGCCGATACCGAGATCGTCGACCTCGTCGATTTCCCCGTGTACGTGATGACCAGCGACTACGGCGCAGCCAGCCAGCTCGAGAAGATCGACATGCTGGATTTCGCGCAACTCGTCGTGCTCAACAAGTACGACCGTCGCGGCGCCGAGGATGCTTTGAGGGATGTCCGCAAGCAGTGGAAACGCAACCACACCGCGTTCCAGACCCCGGACGAAGACGTACCGGTGTACCCCACCATCGCCAGCCAGTTCAACGACCCCGGCGTCACCTGGATGTTCGTGAACCTGTGCCGGTTGTTGCGGGAGAAGATCCCGGGACTCGGGGCTCGGGACTCGGGACTCGCAGAGCACGCCGCCGGGGCCGCAGCTTTGCATCCCTCTCCCTCCGGGAGAGGGACCGAGGGTGAGGGTGCGACCGAAGCGAGGTCAGCCGCTCACCCCAACATCGCGCAAGCCCCGAACCCTCACCCCCAACCCCTCTCCCAAGGGGAGAGGGGAGAAAGCCCCCGCTGCGACTTCAACCCGCAAGTCGACACTACCCTCAAGGAACCCCGCGCCACCGTGCTGATCCCCGGCAAGCGCGTCCGCTACCTCGCCGAAATCGCCGAGCAGGGCAGGGGCATCAACGCCGATGCGAGGCGCATGGCCGAAGCCGCGTCCAAGGCGCAGCATTACTACGAGTCGTTGAAGGAACTCGGCGATCCAGCGTTGCCCCGCGCGCTGGATCTCTACGATGCCGCAGCTTTGCATCCCTCTCCGGCCGAAGCAGCTTTGCATCCCTCTCCCCCCGGGAGAGGGACCGAGGGTGAGGGTACGGGCGAAGCGAGGTCAGCCGCTCACTCCAGTTCCGCGCAAGACCCGAACCCTCACCCCCAACCCCTCTCCCGAGGGGAGAGGGGAGACAACCCCGACCGCTCGCTGCTCACCCTCCGCCAACGCTACAACGAAGCCGTCAAGGAACTCAGCGCCGAAGCCATCAACCTGCTTCGCGCCTGGCCCGCTTCCCGCGAAGCGGTGCAGAACGAATTCAACGAATACACCGTCCGCGGCAAGGCCATCAAGGTCCAGAACTACTGGGAAACCCTGTCGCACCAGAAGGTGCCCAAGATCGCGCCGCCCACCACCAACGACTGGGGCGAGGAGCTCAAATACCTGATGCTGGAAAACCTGCCGGGCGCGTATCCCTACACCGGCGGCGTGTACCCGTACCGTCGCTCCGGCGAAGACCCGACCCGCATGTTCGCGGGCGAGGGCACGCCCGAGCGCACCAACCGCCGCTTCCATTACGTCTCGCGCGGACAACCCGCATCGCGGCTATCCACCGCGTTCGATTCGGTCACGCTGTACGGCGAAGACCCGGCGCCGCGCCCGGACATCTACGGCAAGATCGGCAACTCCGGCGTGTCCATCGCCACGCTCGACGACATGAAGAAGCTGTATTCCGGCTTCGACCTGTGCAACCCCAAGACCAGCGTGTCGATGACCATCAACGGCCCCGCGCCGATGATCCTCGCGATGTTCATGAACACCGCGATCGACCAGCAGGTCGAGAAATACCTGAAGGAAGA
>JAJPJT010000019.1 GCA_021324095.1 Gammaproteobacteria bacterium | reverse complement strand
GGATCGGCGTGGACGATCAGGACGACGACGCGGATCTGTTCGCGTTCGCTTCGCACATGGCCGAAGCGGGCATTCGGGTGCTGATCGTGCACGCGCGCAAGGCGTGGCTGCAGGGGCTGTCGCCGAAGCAGAATCGGGAAGTGCCGCCGCTCAACTACACGCGGGTGTATCGGCTGAAGCGCGAATTTCCAGCGCTCACGGTGGTGATCAACGGGGGCATCGATGCACTTCCCGCGGTACGCAGGCATCTGCAGCACGTCGACGGCGTGATGCTCGGACGGCTCGCCTACCACGACCCGCATGCCCTGGCCTGCATCGATGCCGCGCTGTGGGGCAACGCAGCGCCGTCGCGCGAACAAGCATTGCGGCAGATGCGCGGGTACATCGCCGAACGCTGCGCGAGCGGCACCCGCCTGGCGGCGATGACGCGGCACGTGCTGGGGCTCTACCACGGCGAGCCGGGCGGCAAGGCATTCCGGCGTGTGCTGTCCGAACGGGCGCATGCAGCCGACGCGGGCTGGGAGGCCGTCGAAGCCGCCCTGCGGGAAATTCGTCCACCCGCCGATCGCAAAGCTGCGTGATTGCCGCATATTGCCGGATCGGCTGGGAGCACGCGGATTTTCGCGTTCAGCACGAATTCAATGGGTGGCCGGATGATCGGAGGTTGAGTTTTTGCGCAACTCCGATGCAACAGCCATGAAAAGCCGGATCATTTCCATGGCGCTCGCGAGCGCCTTGATGACGTGTGCCGCCGCGCTGGCGGCACCGCCGCATTCGGCGCCGCCATCATCGCCACCGCACCCCGACAGCCTGGAACAGGCCGTCAAGCAGGTGCAGCACCAGACGCGTGGGCATATCCTTGCAGCCGACACGTTCTCGCGCGGCCGTACCCAGGTGTATCGGATCAAGGTGCTGAAGCCGGATGGCAAGGTCCAGGTGATGCAGTTGAATTCCAGTCCACGGTCCCAAGGTCATCCAGGCAAATCCGGATTCGATCAAGGAGGGTAGCGATGCGAATTCTGTTGGTGGAAGACGAGGCGCCGTTGCGCGAAACGCTGGCTGCGCGGCTGAAGCGTGACGGGTTCGCGGTGGACGCCGCGGCCGATGGCGAGGAAGGCCTTTATCTCGGCCGCGAGGTTCCCTTCGACCTTGCCATCGTCGATCTCGGGCTGCCCAAGCTTTCGGGCATGGAACTGGTCGAGATCCTGCGCAAGGAAGGGCACAGCTATCCGATCCTGATCCTGACCGCGCGTTCGTCGTGGCAGGACAAGGTGGAAGGGCTGAAGTTCGGCGCCGATGACTACCTTGTGAAACCTTTCCACGTCGAGGAGCTGCTGGCGCGCATCAACGCGCTGGTCAGGCGCGCCTCGGGCTGGGCCAAGCCGGTGTTGTCGTGCGGACCGATCCGCCTCGACACCACCGCGCAGACGGTGACCGTCGATGACAAACCCACCGACCTCACCAGCTACGAATACAAGGTGCTGGAATACCTGATGCTGCACGCCGGCGAACTGGTTTCCAAGGCCGACCTGACCGAACACATCTACCAGCAGGATTTCGATCGCGATTCGAACGTGCTGGAAGTGTTCATCGGCCGGCTGCGCCGCAAGCTCGACCCGGAAAGCAGCCTGAAACCCATCGAGACGGTGCGCGGCCGCGGCTATCGCTTTGCCATTCCGCGCGACGAAGTTCCGGCCGAATGAATTGCCGCCGGCGGTGCCCGCAGTTGCGCGCGCACGGCACCCGCGGTGATGATGGCCGCCATCGCAGTCGCGTGTGACTGCTTCAAGAGTCGGTGGGATGGCTTCCCGGGAAACCGCCTCGCACAGGCCGCTGTCGCTGGTTTCGCGTTCGACCATTGCGACGCTGCTGGTGCTGGTGGGATTCCTGGGAGTGACCGGCTTCGCGCTGGACCGCGCTTACGCCAATGCCGCGCTGGCGGGTCTGCAAGCCCGCCTGCAGAGCTATCTGTATGCCTATCTCGGCGGCACCGACATCAGCAGCCGCGATCGCGTGATCCCGCCGGACATGCCCCCGCCGAATCCGGATTTTGCGCGCCCCGGTTCCGGGTTGTACGCGGTGATCGTCGGGCAGAACGATTTCCATTGGCAGACCCCTTCGGCGCTCGGCCGCGACCTGCCTTTTGATACCCTCCTGGAGCCCGGTGTCAAACAATTCAAAGGGCCGGTAACGACATCGGCGGGCCAGTTGTACGTGCTGAGCCAGGGCGTCGAGTTGATGCCGCCCGGCAACAGCAAGAGGGGCTATCGCTTGACGCTCTACATCGCGGAAAACGACGCGCTGTACGAATCGGCGCTGGGGGCTTATCGCCGCACGTTGGTCGGCTGGCTGAGTGCCCTGGGTCTTGCATTGCTGGTGTTGCAGCAAATCCTTCTGCGCTGGAGTTTTTCGCCGTTGCGACGGGTAGCGCGAGACATCGCGAAGATCGAGCGCGGCGGCGCGGAGCGGCTGATTGGCCCGTACCCCCGCGAGGTCTCGGTGCTGACGCGCGGGTTGAATCGCTTCATCGAAAGCGAACGCGAGCACTTGAAGCGCTATCGGAACACCCTGGACGACCTGGCCCACAGCCTCAAAACGCCACTGGCGGTCGCACGCTCGCGGCTGGAATCGAGCGACGGCGAAACGGAGGTACGCCGGGACCTGCTGGACCAGGTGCAGCACATGGACCAGATCGTCGCCTACCAGCTTGCGCGGGCGAAGGCGTCGGGACACTCCACGTTCGCTCCGCCCATCGAGGTTCAGCCGCACGCGGAAGCG
>JAJPJT010000029.1 GCA_021324095.1 Gammaproteobacteria bacterium | reverse complement strand
GAGGGAGTAACAGCGACATCCGCTTCCAATAACCCTCCCCCTCAGGGGGAGGGTATGGGTGGGGCCAATCGCGATGGATTCACGCTGACTGAAAACGCATCGATGCGTGGCCGCAACACCTTGCGCATCGACGTGCGCGCGGCACGGCTCGCCGAAATCCACGACGCCGCGGCCATTCCGGAGCTGTTGAACCACCCATCGCTGCGCGGGAATCCGCTGCTGCTTCTCGGCGAGGGCTCGAACGTGCTGTTCGTGGACGATTTCGCGGGCACCGTCGTGACGATGAAAACGCGTGGCGTCGAGATACTGGAAGACGACGATGATGTCAGCCGCATCCGCGTCGCCGCGGGCGAACACTGGGACGACTTCGTGCGCTGGACCCTCGCGCACGGATACGCCGGCCTCGAAAACCTGATCCTGATCCCCGGCAGCGTGGGCGCAGCGCCGATGCAGAACATCGGTGCGTACGGCGTCGAGGTCGGCGAATTCATCGAATCGGTCGAGGCTTTCGACCTGCACGCGCGCCGCTTCGCCACGTTCGCACGTGCCGACTGCGAATTCGGTTACCGCGATTCGATTTTCAAACGCAATCCGGATCACTGGCTGATCACGGCGATCACCCTGCGGCTGCCGCGCAACTGGACCCCTCGCATCGAATATTCGGGCGTGCAGGAGGAGCTTCGACGCATGGGCGTCGAGCATCCCGCACCCATCCACGTGGCCAACGCGGTGGCCGACCTGCGCACCCGCAAACTGCCCGATCCTGCGGTGATCGGCAACGCCGGCAGCTTTTTCAAAAACCCGCTGGTGCCAACGCCGCAGGCCGATGCGTTGCGTGCCGGGCATCCGCAACTGCCGAGCTGGCCTGCCGGCGACGGCCTCTCGAAACTTTCGGCGGCATGGCTGATCGAGGCGTGCGGATTCAAGGGTTCGCGCGAGGGTGATGCCGGCATCTCTAACCGCCACGCGCTGGTCCTGGTGAACCACGGCCGAGCAACCGGCAACCAGCTCTGGGCGTTGGCGCAACGCGTCCGCGAAGGCGTGCGCGCGCGATTCGGGATCCTGCTCGAACCGGAACCGCGGATCATCGGCGCCTGAGCGAACGATTCTGTCGGGTTTGCACATCGCGGTTTGGTAATTCGACGCCGTGTGTCTATAATTTGCGAATGCGATTCGTTTGCAATAATTACGCGCTGCCGATCACGGCAATCGTCCTGGCCCTCTGCAGCGTTGGCTCCGCAAGAGCCCACGCGATCGCGGGGCAGCGATTATTCCCATCGACCCTGACCTTCGACGACCCCGGCATCGGGGCGGAATTGCCGCTGGTGTTCAGCCGGATCCGCGATCATGGTGTCTATCAAAACGATTTCGGCATTTCCGTCACCAAGCCGATCACTCCAAACTTTTCGCTGATCGCAGGGAGCGACTATCTCGGCCTCACCCAAACCGGTTCACCTGCGGTGCACGGCTGGAGCAACTTCGAACTGGGCGGTGTATGGCAGGTTTATCGTGACCCCGAATCGGAATCCATCGGTTCGTTCTCGATCAGCCGCAGTTTTGCACACACCGGGAGCCGCGCCGTACGGGACGACTTTTCCGTATGGTCCCCCACGTTCAACTTCGGCAAGGGCTTTGGGCAGTCGGATGCAAGCTGGTTGCGGCCGTTCGCGCTCACCGGTTCGATTTCGCTGGATCTGCCCAACGCACACGACGAACCACGCATGTTGAACTGGGGCCTGTCGCTGCAATACAGCATCCCTTATCTGCAGGACTTCGTGAAGTACGCAGGCATCAAGGCGCCCTTCAACAACATGATCCCGGTCATCGAACTGCCAATGCAGACCTGCCTCGATCGCGGTTGCCATGGCCAGACCACCGGCTACGTCGCGCCCGGGGTGATCTGGCTGGGCCATTACTTCCAGTGGGGCGTCGAATTGCTGGTGCCGGTGAACCAACGCACCGGCAACTCGGTCGGCGTGATGCTCGGCTTCGATCTTTACCTCGATGACCTCGCGCCGCACGGATTCGGCGCGCCGCTGTTTCACTGAACCGGACTGTCCCATGGCCCGCTCATTGGCTTGTATCGTTTTCTTCCTGTTCGCATTCGCGGCCGCCCCACTGGCGTCGGCCCATGCGTTCCCCGACAACTCGTCGCCGCACGTCGGCGCCACGGTGGACACCGCGCCCAGGCAGGTCAAGGTGTGGTTCGACGGCGAAATCGAGCCGGTGTTCTCGAGCCTGATCGTCAAGAACGCAGCCGGCAAGCAGGTCAGCGCCGGCAAGGGCAACGTGGACGCAAAAAACCACGCGCTGCTCCAAACTGCACTGCCGACGGCGCTGCCACCCGGCAAATACGAGGTGTACTGGAGCGTCATCGCGCACGACGGCCACCACACCGAAGGCCATTTTGCCTTCACCGTGAAATAAGGGAATCGTCACGCCACTCCCGATCGCACTCAGCGCATTCGACATCTGCTCGCTGATCACCGCCATCGGCATGTTGGCGTGCTGGCTGGCTGTATTGCCGCGCGACGATGCCGAACTGCGCAGCCGCCTCGCGCATGCGCTCGGGATCACCCTCGCGCTGCTCACGCTTGCCAGCTTCGGCATCCTGTTGTCGCGCACCATCGAGCTCAATGGCGGCGATTGGGGCACGCTTTGGCACGACATGCGGCTCGCCCTCACGGTGACCCATTTCGGCCACGTCTGGTGGTGGCGGGTTCCCGCACTGGTGGTGGCATGGCTGGCGTGGGTGTGGTCGCTCCGCCAGCGCGGCATGCGGCAGACATGGGTGATGGCATTGGCCATCGCCGCGATCGCGCTCACCCGCAGCGAAACCGGACACCCTGCCGACAACGGCGACTTCACGGCGGCAGTCTGGGTCGATTGGTTGCACCTGCTCGCCGCAGGAGCGTGGGTGGGGAGCCTGTTCGGGATGACGCTGGTCGTTTTCCCGAAACTGCTGCGCGCGGGCGACACCGCAACCGCTTCCGGTGCGATCGTCTTCCAGCGCCTGTCCACGCTCTCCGGCATCGCACTGGCGGTGTTGGTCGCGGCCGGGATTTTCAATGTGACCCAGCAACTGGGCGGCGCATCGTCATTGTGGACGACGCGCTACGGCGTGGTACTGGACGTCAAGCTCGCCATTGTGCTGACGATGATCGCGATCGGCGCGCACAACCGCTACGTGAAATTGCCGCGGCTGTTGGCGCATGCAGGACTGCCGGTGCGATCCGGAGCAGTGGCCGGCATCCGGCTGCTGGGACTTGCGCAGACCTCGTCGGGACCTGGAGTTGCCGACGTGCTGCGCTCCTGCGCACGTGCGGTGCTGATCGAAAGCGTTCTCGGTCTCTTCGCAATCGGCGCCACGGGCGTGTTGCTGCACGCGATGCCGCCAGCCGACGCGTTCAAGATGCAGCCCATGCCGAGCGCCACGCGACCTGACGCCGGTCGGCCGATTGCTGCGCTCACGGTGCGTCGGTAGCATCCATCGCTTGCCGTCCGCTGGCCGCGTGTGGGAGTACGTCGATGAAGCTGCATGGCAAGCTTGCTGCTCTCGCGTTCGGAGTCCTGCCTGGTCTCGTTCTTTCGGTGTCCGGCGTGTCGGCTGCTCTCGCGGCAGACGTGCCCGCGGCAACGGCGACGACGCCAAACGAACACGTCACCCGCGCAACGCTCGACAATGGCCTGCGGGTGGTGATCGTGCGCGACGATCTGGCGCCGATGGTGACCACCCAGATCACCTACCTGGCGGGCAGCTACGAAGCGCCCAAAGGGTTTCCCGGCACCGCGCACGCGCTGGAACACATGATGTTCCGCAATTCGAAGGGCATGACGGGAGCGCAGTTGAACGAGATGACCGGCAAGATGGGCGCCGAGAACAACGCGTTCACCACCAACGACGCCACGCAGTATTTCTTCGTCGCGCCCGCGCAGTACCTCGACATGCTGCTGCACATCGAGGCGATCCGCATGCGCGGCGCGCAGTTGACCAACAAGGATTGGGACCTGGAAAAGGGCGCGATCGAGCAGGAAGTCTCGCGCGACATTTCCGATCCGGGGTACCTCGCGTTCGAGCAGGCCGAGCGCACGCTTTACGCCGGCACGGGCTACGCCGAGGATGCGCTGGGCTCGCGGCCGAGCTTCGATGCGACCACCGGCGCGATCCTGCAGAAGTTCTACAACGAGTGGTATGTGCCCAACAACGCGATCCTGGTGATCGCGGGCGACGTCGACCCGCAGGCGACCTTGGCCAAGGTGAAGGCGTTGTTCGGGCCCATCGCCAAGGGCGAACTCGCGCCACGCGCCCCGTTGAAGCTCGAGCCGTTCAAGCCCGAAACGATTGCCAAGGCGACGCCGGACGCCACCGGCACCGTGCAATACCTGTTCCGGATGCCGGGACAGCAATCGAAGGATTATGCAGCGACGCAGGTGCTGTTCGACGTGCTGAACAATTCGCGCAGCGCCCTTTCGGATCTGGCCGCCCAGGGCAAGGTGCTGACCGCCGATGCCTGGTCGCAGCCGTTCGTCCATGGCGGAATCGGCGTGGTCGAAGTCGGCTTTCCAAAGGGTGGCGATGCCAGGCAGGCGCAAGGCCATCTCGATGGCGTGATCAACAGCGTATTGAAGAACGGCATTCCGATCGATCTGGTCGAAGCGGCGAAGCGGCAGGAGCAGGCGCAATTCGAGTTCAACAAGAACAGCCCCATGAACCTTGCCGAAGCGTGGTCGCAGGCGCTTGCATGGCAAGGTCTGAATTCGCCAAGAGAGGCGCTCGATCAGATCCTCGCGGTCACGCCTGCGGACGTGGATCGCGTCGCGCGGGAGTACTTGAAGCCAGACCAGCGCATCACAGTGGTGCTGACGCCCAACCCAAACGGCAAGCGGCCGCCCGACAGCAATGGATTCGGCGGTACCGAGAAATTCGCCAGCAACGACAAGTTGAACGGACCGTTGCCCGAGTGGGCCACGCAGCAACTCGCCCGGCTGCAAATGCCGCACTGGACGCTCGATCCGGTCAAGATGATCCTCACGAACGGCATCACGCTGATCGTGCAGCCCACCCACGTCAGCAAGACGGTGACGGTGTACGGCCGCATCGACAGCGACGCAGACTTGCAGGCGCCCAAAGGCCAGGAAGGCGTCGCCAAATTGCTGGATTCGCTATTCGACTATGGCACCACGACGCTGGATCGCGCGGCGTTCCACAAGGCGCTGGACGAAATCGCCGCGACCGAATCCGGCGGCAGCAGCTTCAATCTCGCGGTACCCAGCGTCCATTTCGACAAGGGAATGCAGTTGCTGGCCGACAACGAATTGCATCCGGCGCTGCCGTCATCCGCCTTCGACGTGCAGCAGAAAACCCTCGCCCGCACGCTGGCCGGCGAATTGGAATCGCCGCGCTACAAGATGATGCGCGCGTTGAGGAAGGGGCTGTTGCCCGCGGGCGATCCCGGGCTGCGCCAAGCCACGCCGAAGACCGTCGATGGTCTGACGCTTGCAGACGTTAAGGACTATTTCGCCAAGGTGTATCGCCCGGACATGACCACGATCGTCATCGTCGGCGACGTCACGCCCGAACAGGCGAAGACGGAAGTCGAAAAGACCTTCGGCGCCTGGAAGGCCAACGGTCCGAAGCCCAACGTGATCCCGAAGCCGGTGGCGGGCAACCCCGCGGTTTACACCGTGGTGCCGAACGCGTATGCATCGCAGGATCAGGTCCTCATGGGACAGATGCTGGACCTGAATATCCACGATCCCGCCCGCTACGCGCTGCAGCTCGGCAACGAGGTACTGGGCGGCAACGGTTTCGCTTCACGCCTGATGGTCGACATCCGCGTCAATCACGGCTATGCCTACGGCGCCGGTTCCTTCATGAGCTTCGATCGTTCGCGCTCCCTCCTGTACGTCTACTACGGCAGCGATCCCGACAAGGTGAAACCCGTCGATCGGCTCGTGCTGAAAAATCTCGAGGAAATGCGCGATACGCCGGTGAATGCCGATGAACTGCTCAACGCGAAGCAGGCGCGCATCCGCTCGATCCCGCTGGAGGTGTCCAGCGTTGACGCCATTGCGCGCTCGCTGCTGGACTGGAGCATCAAGGGCGAACCGCTGGATGAGCCGATGGTGGCAGCGAGGCATTACCTCGACCTCACGGCGCCACAGGTGCAGGACGCCTTCAGGCAGTACGTACATCCCGCGGATCTGGTGCAGGTGGTACAGGGGCCGCCGCCGAAACAGCATTGAGGTGTTGCGCCAAAACGAAGAAGCCCGGTCGCAAGGCCGGGCTTCTTCATTCAGGGGCCGGGCGTCGCCCGCGGCGCAGCGAGGTAGTGCCGCTCGCCCTTCGCAGGATCGAAATACACCGCGGTCAGCACACCGGTTTCGGGGTCGACGAAACGCTCGCCGGTGTCGGTCCAGCGCGGATCGGGACGGGATTCGCTCACCGGCTTGTAACGCCAGCGCTCGATCGCGAGCGCCACGATCAGGAACAGTCCCCCGATGACGAGTTGCGGCAGGAACAGCGCCAGTGCGCCGCCGACCAACAACGCGATCGCGGCGATCAGCAGCAGGATGGCGCCGACGACGTACAGCGCGATCATCAGCATGGCGTGTCAGGCTTTCTCGATGACCACGGCCGTGCCGTACGCCACGATCTCGCTCATGGTCTGACCGATCTCGGAGGAGTCGAAACGCATCATCACGACGGCGTTCGCGCCCATCGCCTGCGCGTTCTGCACCATCCGGTCGGTGGCATGGCGGCGCGCTTCTTCCAGCATCTGGGTGTATTCGTTGATCTCGCCGCCGACGATGGAACGCAAGCCCGCCATCACGTTGCCGCCGATGCCGCGGCTGCGCACCACGAGCCCGAAAACCTGGCCCTTGGTTTCGGTGATCCTGTAACCCGCAACGTTCTCGCTCGTCACGATGATCATGGATGCTTTCCTTTGCGATCCTCCCTGATCGCCGTTTCGTTGAAGTCCGCTCTTGCCTTGGCTGCAAGGTGCTCAGCGTGCATCAGAACGGCCATCCATGGCCTGACTTTGGACAACAGCCGCTTCGAATAAAGTCATCATCACCTGTAGGAGCGAGCGCGCTCGCGACACGTACTCAACGCCTGGAGCTGGCCAGCAACTGCAGCATCTGGATGTATAGCCACACCAGCGTCACCATCAGCGCGAACGCGCCGTACCATTCCATGTATTTCGGCACGCCCTGCTCGGCCGCGCGTTCGATCAGGTCGAAGTCGAGCACCAGGTTCAGCGCGGCGATGCACACCACGAACAGGCTGAACACCACGCCCCAGGTTCCACCGCCACCGTACGCGAACGACATGTTGACATGCGTGAACGCGCTGAGGAGCCACGCCGCGAGGTACAGCAGCAGGATGCCGCCGGTGGCCGCGATCACGCCCATCCGGAATTTCTGCGTCACCTTGATGACGCCCGTGCGGTACAGCGCCAGCATCACCACGAGCACGCCCACCGAGGCCAGGATCGCCTGCAGCACGATGCCGTGGTATTGCACCTCGAACATCGCCGAAATGCCACCGAGGAAGGTGCCCTCGGCGAGGGCATAAAGCGGAGCGGTGACGGGCGTCCAGTTGGGTTTGAAGGAACCTGCGAGCGCCAGCACCAGGCCGGCGATCAAGCCGCCCCACAGGAAGGGCTGCACTGCGGACATGCCCGCCACCGGGTTCACGGCACCGCCGGCCAGCATGAAATGGTGCCACGTCCACCAACCAGTGATCAGCATCAGCACCAGCAGCAGGCCGGTGCGCGCGATCGTGCCGTTGACGGTCATCGGCTCGCCGGTGGCCGCAGGCAGGTTCTGGAAAACTTTCCCGCGCAGGACGGGGTTGCTGCTACGCAAAGGACTGTCGGTACGCAAGGGCATGGGAGTTCTCTCTCGAATGGGTCGATGCGGCCCGCCGCTTGCCGCATCCATGCGACTCTAGCGGACGCAGGGCCGCACCGCTACGCACACAGACCTCTACGTGGCGCCAAGGTTCCGGATTTCAAGCACTTCGATGCGGAATCGAATCAGCGGATCAAGCGCTACGCGACACGCGTGAAGCCGTCCGCGCTCCATTGCTCGGAACCCACGCCGTGGTGGACGGTGAACAGGCCATCCGGATCGTAGCGCTTCTTCACCGCGAGCAGGCGCGGGTAATTCGATCCCCAGAATGCGCGCTGCCAGTCCTTGAGGAAGAAGTCGCTTTCGGAAACGTAGGAACCCGCGTCGGGAACGATCTTGTACAGCGCCTGCATCGCCTTCGCACAAGCCGCCGCATTCTTGCGCGCGGCGGCAAGATTGGGCTCGTGACCCGCAATTCCGGGGAATGCAGGACCGGTGGAGCCGCCGGTAAGCGCAAGTGCAAAAGCGTCGACCACCTGCGGGTTGGTCGCGGTGTCGCGCGCCGCGTCGAGTTGCTGCTTCGGCGCCCCGGCCAGGCCCTTGTTGAAATGGAGGGCAAGACCGTACCCACGCGTGAATGCAAACAGCGCACCCACCAGATCCTCCTGCCGGGATGGCTGCAACAGCGCTTGCGGCAGCCACGCGGAGCCGAAGCTGGTGATGTACTGGCCCGTCTGGTCCGCATCGCCCGCCCAGACGATGTTGTCGATCGGCGCATCCGGGCGCGAATCGGCCACCACCAGGCCCGGGATCTTGCGCAACACTTCCGGGTTCCAGATCGCGCGCGCAGGAATCACGTCCACCCGCAGGGGCGTCGTAACCACGTAATCCTTCGGCGATGCCGCGACGAAGTCGAAGAACGGCTTCCAGACCGCTTCCGCACCCGCCTTGTCGAGCCCCTGGAACACGAGGTCGACGCGCAACACGTTTCCGGAGTGGAAATGGATCTTCTCGCCCCAGTGCGGGTTCAAGAGATTCTTGCGGCAGAACTCGAGGCAATGCGCAAGCAGCTTGCGATACGCGTCGTCGGAGTTCGCCTTCACCGTCGCGTTCACGCCGCCGAAGAATTCCGGCAATTCGTGGGTACGCATGGTCAGCCGCGTGATCACACCAAAGCTGCCGCCGCCACCGCCTTTCAACGCCCAGAACAGGTCGGGATCGTTGCACGCATTGACCGTGCGGATGTTTCCGTCGGCCGTGACCACTTCGGCTTCCAGCAGGTTTGCCGCCGCGGTGCCGTAGCGCTTGGACCAGCTCCCGAAGCCGCCACTGCTCACGAGCCCCGCCACGCCCACCGTCATGCAGCCGCCGCCCTGCACGTAGCGGCCGGCCTTGGTCGTCACGGCGTCGTACGTGTGGCCCCAGATCTGCCCTGCTCCCACGCTGACGGCCGGCTGCGGTTTGACCTTGGCCGCGCAGCCCTTGGGCACGAACGCGTCGTGGATCGTGATGTCGTCCAGGTAACGCGTCCACACCAGCAAGGAGTCCGGCGCATCGGACGTTCCCTGATAGCTGTGCCCCCCGCCCTTGACCACCAGGCGCAGCTTGTGTTCGCGGGCGAAATTCACCGCGGCGACGACATCGGACGCGCTCTTTGCCGCGACGGCATAGGCGCTGGGTCTGGACGTCCATGCGTCCACCCAACCCGAAGTCTGCGTCAGGTTCGCATGATCGCGGATGTAGAAAGGATTCCTGATCGCCGCGAAGAAATCACTGCATGCCTTGCCGGATGGATCGGCGCGGCACGCGGCCAGCGGGTCGGCCAGTTTCATCAGGCGACCGCCTATCTGCTTGTTCAAGCCGTCCCATTCGGCCGCGGAAGGCCACCCGACGTCGCCGGGACGCACGCGCCGCAGCGTGCGTATAGCAGCCACGGTCCTGGCCCATGCGGCTTCCGGCAGGTTCGCCAGCAATACCCCGAACAACGGTGCACCGGCCATCCACTTCAGCAACGTGCGTCGCTTCATCGTGCCGCCTCCGCTCACGGGACGGCGCAGGATACACCGGCACGGCGCGAAAACGTCCATCTTGTGCTAGTGCATCAGTTGGAATCAGATGGAAATGGATCGTGAGCTTCGTGCCCCCCTCACCCCTGCCCTCTCCCCAAAGGGGAGAGGGAGACAAGCGCGAAGCGCCCTTCGACGGCACTCAGGACAGGCTTGGCGGGTGAGGGGGGACTTCGCTGCTACAAGCTGACACTGGATGAACTTGCAAGGCGGCAGTCAGGGAGCGCATCCGATAATCCGATGACAT
Organism: Gammaproteobacteria bacterium; assembly: GCA_021324095.1. Taxonomy (GTDB): domain Bacteria; phylum Pseudomonadota; class Gammaproteobacteria; order Xanthomonadales; family Rhodanobacteraceae; genus 66-474. Next base: position 10,258 of record JAJPJT010000029.1, on the reverse strand, counting down.
GGACGTAACCGATCCCGAATCATTCCGCAGCACGGAAGCAACGGCACCGCTCGCGGCGGCGAAGGGCAAATCCGATTCGCCTACCGCAGCCGGCACGCGGAACTCGACGATCGACCTGTTTCGCCTGGTCGCGATCTTCGGCGTGATCATCGTGCACACCAGCCCGGTCACGCCGAAGGTCTTTGGCGGCGCCGCGGACCAGCTCGTGAATCTGATGATCACCGGCGCGGGGCGGCTCGCCGTGCCGTTCTTTTTTGTCGTTTCCGGCTACTTCTTCGGGCGCAAGATTCACTCAGGCTCGCCGCCGCTGCCCTTGTTCGCGCACTACGCTACCCGGCTGCTGCGCATCTGGGTTTTGTGGTCACTGATCTATCTGTGCCTTCCGCTGCGGCTCGGCCAGTGGTTCCACCAAGGCTGGGGAGCCGCAGTCGTGCACCAGTTCGAACACATGGCGGCGCACCCGCTGCTGATCATCTGGGTCGGTGGCAAGGGGCACCTGTGGTTCCTGATGGCGCTGGTGATGGCGCTCGCGATCGCTGCGGTATGCGAGCGGCTGCGCGCACGAGCCGTGTTTTACGCGTTGGCCGTTGCGCTTTATCTGCTGGGCCTGGTGGCAGGCCTGTACGCGAACACCGTGGTTGGCCTGCACCTGCCGTTCGATACGCGCAATGGTCCATTCATGAGCACCCTGCTGGTGGCCTGCGGCTACTGGGCGGCGGGGCATCGAAGTCGAATCGGCCCGGTTCCCGCACTGGTGCTGGCGGCCATCGGCCTGGTGGGATTCGAGGCCGAGTTGAACTGGATACCGCTGTTCTCGAGCCACTACCCGCCGATCATCGATTACGGCCTCTTCACGCCGGTGTTCGGTGTGGGAGTGCTGCTGTTCGGACTCGCCGTGCCGTGGCTGGGCGGCACCTGGTGGCCGCGCATTGGCGCGTACTACGTGCTCGGCATTTACGTCTGCCATGACCTGTTCGTCGAGCCGGCGTGGTTCCTGCACGCGTACTTCCACAGCTATGTCTGGGAATTCATGTTCCCGCTGATCGTGTTTTTCCTCGCGCTCGGACTCACTGCCCTGCTCGCGAGCGAACGCCATCTGCGTCTGCTGGTGCGCTGATCGGAAGTTTTCACCTTGCAGTCGTGCCCGATGGGTGCGCCCATTCCGGTGGCCGCACATCGGGGAGGAACACGGCAAGCAACCCGAGCAGCGGCAGGAACGCGCAGACCTGGTACACGAACACGATGCCGAAGTGGTCGGCGATCACGCCCAGCACCGCGGCACCGAGGCCGCCCAGGCCAAAACTGAAACCATAGAACAAGCCGGAAACCATGCCGATGCGGTGGCTCAACATGTCTTGCGCGTACACGATGATCGCCGGGAATGCCGACGCCAGGATCAATCCGATCACGACGCTGAGGCCGATCGTCCAGCCGAGCCCGACGTGCGGCAGCAGCAACGTGAAGGGCGCGCAGCCGAGTATGGAAAACCAGATCACGAGCTTCCGGCCGATGCGATCACCCAGCGGTCCGCCGATCAGGGTGCCGGCGGCGATCGCAAACATGAACACCGAGAGCAGGTAAGCGGCGTTGTGCGTCGATACGCCGAAGTGATGGATCAGGTAGAACTCGTAGTAGCTGCTGATGCTGGCGAGGTAGAAGAACTTCGAAAACATCAGCAGAAAAAGCACGCCGATCGTGCGACGTACCACGCTCGCGGCGTACAGCGGCTTTTCTTCCGCCGAGCGTTTGTGGGTGCGCTCGTCGATGTGCCGGTGATACCAGCGGCTGACCTGCAGCAGGACGACCACCGCGAGCAGTGCGAACAGTCCGAACCACCCCACGTGCGAGCGGCCATACTTCAATACCATGGCGGCTGCCAGGAGCGGCCCCAGCGCACCGCCGATCTGTCCCCCGATCTGGAACACCGACTGCGCAAAACCGTAGCGTCCGCCGGAAGCCATTCGCGCGACGCGCGAGGACTCGGGGTGGAACACCGACGAACCACAACCTATCAGGGCGACCGCCAGCAGCAAGATGGCATACGATGGCGCTGCCGACAGCAGCAGCAGACCGCCCAGCGTGAAACACATTCCGATCGGCAGTGAATACGGCAGCGGATGCTTGTCGGTGACCATGCCGACCACCGGCTGCAGCAGCGATGCCGTCATCTGGAACGTCAGTGTGATCGCTCCGATCTCGAAAAAGCTGAGATGGAAATCGCCCTTGAGCAGCGGGTAGATCGCGACGATCACCGACTGCATCATGTCGTTCAACACGTGCACGAAGCTGACCGCGCCCAGCACGCCGTAATGCGTGGGACCTTGCCGCTTGCCGGCAGTCACGTCCGCCTCCGCGCCGGTCGGCGACGCAGGGCTACCCGCGTCTGGTCTGGTCACGTCCAGGTTCATGTCAGGTGAGAGGGATGCGCCAATCGAGTGGGCAATGCGGCCGTTACAGACGTCCGCTGGCCGCACGCATTATTCCAGCCGCCGCGAGCGTTGTCGTCGAGGACGGGGGCAGCAACCGGAAAATCGACGTTTCATTCCGCCGCTATCCGGGACTTCAGGAACGCCTGCGCGGCGGTGTCTGGTTTGCCGAGCCACGTGAGCCGATGCACCGACGCGCCCGCGCTGCCGGACGCTTGCACGAACAAGCCCGCCATCGTGTGCGCGGCGGGGTCGGTCAACACGAAAACCCGCCTTCCCTGGCAATCCGCCGATTGGCAAACCTGCGAGAGCCACATGGTCTTGCCATCCACCCGCACCCGTACGGATGGCGCGGACGCGTTGCTTCGGACCCATTCCGGCAGCGAGGCTGCACCTTGCATCGTGGCAAACGCTTTCGCAAAGCTCGGTCTCCGCAGGATAACGTCCAGTGACGGAGCGCCGGCGGGTGCGCTGAGTGGCGCGGCCGTTGATATGCCTCCAGCTGGCGCCCTCATCGGAATCGCGGACGTCGCAGGCGCCGGGCTGGATTCAGGGGCCGAAGCAGTCGGCGCCGGAGTGCCCTGAGCCGGCATGCTGCCTTGGTTCGAGCACGCGACACAAGCCACCGCCAGAACCGCAATCACCGGAAGTTTCGCTACGAGAGTCATGCCTTGTTCCCGGACGTCTCCGACAATTTTTTTGCAGCCGCCACGACATCAGCCTCGCCCGGCAGCACCAGCAGGGCCGCGCCTGCGAGCGGCGTATACGTGTCGGCGCCGACCACCCGTTCGAGCGGCGTCGCGCCGAGACCTCCCTCCACGATCGCGGTGATCACGCCTTCGCCCACCCCCGCGCTGCGACGGCCCTCGTCCAGCACGATGATGCGTTTCGCGCTGCGCGCCTGTTCGACGATGAACCTGTCGTTGAGCGGCACGAGCCAGCGCAGGTCCACCACGCGCACTTTCCAGTTGTGCAGCTTTTCGATGTCACGTGCGGCGCGCAGGGCCATCGGCACGCCGTTGCCGAAGGTGAAGATCACCAGGTCCTTCGCCCCGGCGTTGTACACGCGCCCCTCGCCGAGCGGTATCGCTTCGGCGGGTGCGGGGTACTCGAACTGCCACTGGCCGTCGCCGTGTTCGTACAGATCTTTCGTCATGTACAGCGCGATCGGCTCCAGGAACGCGCACACCCGGCCGTCGACCTTGCACAGCGCGGCCATCGTTCGCAGCATCGTCGTTGCATCGTCGCCGCGCGAAGGGCAACCGACCACGAGCCCCGGGATGTCGCGCAACGCCGCGATCGAATTGTCGTTGTGGAAGTGGCCGCCGAATCCCTTCTGGTATCCAAGCGAGGCAATGCGCACCAGCAGCGGATTGCGGTATTGGCCGTTCGAGAAGAACTGCAGCGATGCCGCCTCGCCGCGGATCTGGTCGCAGGCGTTGTGGAAATACGCGAGGTACTGGATTTCCGGGATCGGCAGCATGCCCATGTTGGCGTAGCCCTGCGCGAGCCCGAGGATCGTCGTTTCGTCGAGCAGCGTGTTGAACACCCGCGCACCCTTGAACGCCTTGTAGAGGCCGCGCGTCAATGTGTACACGCCGCCCTTCTGCGCAACATCCTCGCCGAACACCAGCGACTCGGGATACTTCGCCAGCAGGTCGTGCAGCGCCGAGTTGATCATCAGCGCGAGATGCCGTGGTTGCAGCTTCTCCGGCAGCTTGTCCTCGCCGCCGAATATTGCCAGACGCTTGTCGCCGTAATCGGCGCGTTCGGCTTCGGCCTCGACTGCTCCGGGTGTGTACGGCGCCAGCGGTTTCATTACTTCGCCGAGCGATTCCAGCTTCGGCCGGCGGTCCGCCTGCTCGGCCGCCGCGAAACAGCGCGTGCGGATGGCTTCGTATTCGGCGAGCAGCGCGTTCCGGGTGTACAACCCGGACTGCAAGGCGATGGCGGCCGAACGCAGCAGCGGATCGGTGGCTTCGAGCGCCATCAGTTCCTCGAAACTGCGCCATTCGATTTCGAAATCGGTGCCGGCATGGCCGGTGAGGCGCGTGGTCCGCAGATGCAGGAAGGTCGGCCGGCGCGTGCCGCGGCAATGTTCCACCGCGCGCTGCACCTGCGCGTAGCCTTCGGCCAGATCCAGGCCGTCGGCAAAGAAATAATCGAGGTCCTTTCTGTCGCGGAAATTGTTGGCGATCCAGCCCGACGGCGTCTTCACCGAAATGCCGATGCCATTGTCTTCGCAGACGAACAGCACCGGCGCGGGCAGCCGCTGGTACGCGGTGTAGGCCGCCGCATTGAACGCGGTCTGCGCGGTGGCATGATTGCTGGACGCATCGCCGAAGGAACAGACCACGATGGAATCGTTCGGCACCGGCAGCGCGTGTCCGATCCTCTGCGCCTGCTCGATGGCGATCGCGGTGCCCAATGCTTTCGGAAGATGCGAAGCGATGGTCGAGGTTTGCGGCAGCACCCACAAAGGCTTCGAACCCCACACCTTGTGACGCCCGCCCGAAGCCGGATCCTCCTTGCTCGCCGCAAAACTCAATGCCGAGTCCATCACCGGATCCATGCCCGGCAATTTGCGAAAACGCTCGGCCATGAACGCGCCCGAGCGGTAGTGCAGGAACGCGGGATCGGTATGCCGCGTCAGCCGCGCCACCATCGCGTTGCCTTCGTGGCCGGACGAGCCGATCGTGTAGAACACCTTGTTCTGCACACGCAGCACGCGCGCCATCAAGTCCAAATGCCGCGAGATCAGTTGCGATTCCAGCATCTCGTGGAAATCGCGTGCGCTGCACGCGCTGCCCGGCAACACCGGTTCGTTGTCGCGCGGCTTGCTTGCGGCGTCGCCCTGCCACGCCTGCACGAACTCGGTGAAGTTCTGGTCGACGATTTCGGCGCGATTGAAGCCCTTCTGGCGGGACGGGACCGGAGTCTTGATGGCGTTCATGTCGAGAATGATCAGGCGATGCGTTGGGCGCGACGTGCGAACCATTCTCCGCGCGACTGGCCCCATATCTCGATGGGATCCTTGTCGTAGGGCGCAGGCAGCTTGCCCGGGCCTTGCCGGACCGATCCGAGCCGCATCGCGACCGCTTGCGACGCCGCGTTCTCCGGTGCGATGCAATGGATGATGCGCGGCCAGCCGAGGTTCGCGAACGCCCAGTCGGCCGCGGCGGCCGCGGCTTCGGTCGCATAGCCGTGCCCCCAGGCTTCGCGCGCGAGCGTCCAGCCGATCTCGTCGCCGGGCCAGCCTTCCGGATGCAAAGGGCCGACGCGTCCGATCCATCGTCCATCGGATCGACGTATGACCGAAAACCCGCCAAAGCCAAGGACGTGCCACGAACCGATCGTCGCCATCAGGCGGTTCCAGGTCGCAAAGCGCGATTGCACGCCGCCGATGTGGCGCGTGGCCACCTCGTCCGCACCGAGCGCCGCCCAGGCCTCGAAGTCATCGCGGCTCGGCACGCGCAGGATTAGCCGCGCGGTCTGCAGCAGTGGCTCCGGCGAAGGCATGGCGTCGGCCATCGCGCTTACTTGCCCGCCGGCCGGTAGCTGCATTCCGGCGCCGCGGCCGCGATGTCGGCGATGTTCGGGCTGTAGCAGGTGTATTGCACGCCCTTCTTGCCGTCCTTGCCGGTCACGATCTTCGGCACCAGTTGCACGATGCCATCGGTGATCCCCACGGCCGGGGTGAGATACACATTGATCACCCCGCCCGTGCTGACCAGGATCGAACTGATTTCGGCGGTGGACATCCGATTGGGCGCAGCGACATGCGCCTCGGCATTGCTGGAGGGCGGCGTCGGATTCGAGAGCATCGCGTTGGCGACACCCATCTTCACCAGCGCAAGGCGCAACGACGTCAACGCCAGATGGAGTTCGTTGGCGTTGACCGCGGCCATTGCACCGGCCGATACGAACATCGCGCCCGCAGCGAGGCAGGCGAACAGTTTCGTGCGACGTTTCATTTCGGGATCCTCAGAGTGATTGGCGCGCATTCTGCGCAGCACGATTGAATCGGATCAAAACGCGTTGATGCCAGTGAGTTCCCTTCCTACCACCAGCTGGTGCACCGTCTGCGTGCCTTCGTAGGTCACCACCGATTCGAGGTTCAAGGCGTGGCGGATCGCGACGTGTTCGGTCGTGATGCCGGCGCCGCCCAGGATGTCGCGGCATTCGCGCGCGACGTCCAGCGCCATGCGCACGTTGTTCCACTTGGCCAGCGAAATCTGGGTCGCGTGCAACTCGCCTGCATCTTTCAGGCGGCCCAGCCGCAACGCCAGCAATTGGGCCGTAGTGATGCGGCGCGCGATGTCCGACAGCTTCAACTGGATGCCCTGATTCGCGGCAAGCGGCCGCCCGAACAACACGCGCTCCTGCGTGTAACCCAGCACCTCTTTCAGGCACGCCTGCGCCGCGCCGATCGGGCCCCAACTGATCCCGAAACGCGCCGAGTCGAGGCAGCTCAGCGGCCCGCGCAAGCCCTTCACGTTCGGCAGCATCGCACTGCCTGGCACGCGCACGTCGTCGAGGAACAATGCCGAGGTGACCGAAGCACGCAGGCTCATCTTCTTGTGCACTTCCTGCGCCGCGAAACCCCTGGTCTTTGTCGGCACCAGGAAACCACGCACACCGTCTTCGGTCTTCGCCCACACCAGCGCGAGGTGCGCCAGATTGCCGTTGGTGATCCACATTTTCGAACCGTTGATCACCCAGTCGCCACCGTCCTGCTTCGCCACCGTCTTCATGTTGGCCGGGTCGGAACCACCGTGCGGCTCGGTGAGGCCGAAGCAGCCGATGATTTCGCCCTGCGCCATCTTCGGCAGGTATTCGCGTTTTTGTTCCTCGCTGCCGAACGCAAAAATCGGATACATCACCAGCGACGATTGCACCGACGCGAAGCTGCGCAGCCCCGAATCGCCGCGCTCCAGTTCCTGGCAGATCAGCCCGTAGCTGACCTGGTTCATCCCGGCACCGCCGTGTTCCTCGGGAATCGTCGCGCCGAGCACGCCCAGTCCCGCGATTTCCGGGATCAGTTCGGCCGGGAACCGCGCCGCATCGAAACAGTCGCCGATGATCGGCAGGACCTTGTCGTCGACGAAGCGCCCGACCGAGTCCTGCACCATGCGTTCTTCGTCGGAAAGCAGCGCGCGGACGCCATACAGGTCGAGGGGGTCGAGGCGGGGAGCCATTCGGGCTTCTCGGCGGCAGAAGAAGCTCGTTATTGTAGCGTTACCACGGTGGCCACGCCGCGGCCGCCAAGGCCGGCAATCGCGCCCGATGTCCCGCTTCGACGCGGAACCGGTGCCCGGCGGGCGCGTCCGGGCCGGGGAGTACCACTTGGCTTCGCAACGCCGTCTGAATCCGCCGTCGCGGCATTCAGCGGCTTGAAAGCGAAAAAATGATCCACTGTACGTGGATTCCATCCACGGCAAAAATCGATGTCCATCCTGCGGCTGTATTTTCGCGTGCTCGGCCTCCTTGCACCCGAACGTGTGCTTGCGATCGTGCTGAGCGTGGCCAACCTCGCGTTGGCCGGTGTGTTGTTCCTGGAGCCGATGCTGTTTGGCCGGGTGATCGACGCGCTGAGCAAGCCGCGCGGAAACGCGTGGCTCCTGATCGGCGCCTGGGCGCTGGTCGGGTTCGGCGGCGTGGTCGTGGGCGCCTTGGTATCACTGAATGCCGACAGGATGGCGCACCGCCGCCGGCTGGGGGCGATCCGGCGCTTCTTCGAACACGCGATCGAACTGCCGTTGTCGTTCCACGGCCGCCAGCACACCGGCAAGCTGCTGCGGATCATGCAGATCGGCTCGGACGACCTGTTCATGCTGTGGCTCGGATTCTTCCGCGAGCACATGACGACCCTGCTCGCGATCCTGGTGATGATCCCGATCGCCCTGGCCAGGAACTGGGAACTGGGCCTGCTGATGATTGCGCTGCTGGGCTGCTTTGCCACCTTCAATGCGGTCGCGATCCAGCGGACCCGCCGCGCGCAGGAGAATGTCCAGCAGTACAACAACGAGATCGCCGCGCGCACCGGCGACGTGCTGGGCAACGTCACCGTGGTTCAGAGTTTCACCCGTACGCGCGAGGAAGTACGCGGGCTGAAGCACCTGATCACCCAGGCGTTGGCCGCCCAGTACCCGGTGCTGACCGGCTGGGCGACGCTGTCGGTGTTTTCGCGCACCGCCAGCACCCTGTCGGTGGTGGCGATCTTCGGGTTGGGCGCCGCCTTGCACGCGCACGGCAAGATCAGCGTGGGCGGCATCGTGTTCTTCGTCGGCTTCGCGATGATGCTGATCGGCCGGCTCGAACAATTCGCCACGTTCATTTCCAACCTGTTCTTCCACTCGAATTCGATACACGACTTTTTCGACGTGCTGGACACGAAGTCGGCCGTGGTCGACGCGCCCGATGCGATCGCGCTGCCGCGCGTCCGCGGAGAGGTGGCATTCGAACACGTGGATTTCGGCTACGAAGTCGGCCAGCAGACGCTGCGCGACCTCGACTTCCGCATCCCGGCGGGGGCACGGGTGGCGGTGGTCGGACCCACCGGCGCGGGCAAATCCACCGCGCTGAGCCTGCTGTATCGCGCTGCGGATCCGAGCCGCGGCCGGATCACCGTGGACGGCATCGACGTCCGGAACGTCACACTGGAATCGCTGCGCCGCAATGTTGCGGTGGTGTTCCAGGAGGCTGGCCTTCTCAACCGCAGCATCGAAGAGAACCTTCGCATCGGCAACCCCGGCGCCGATGCCAACCAACTGCAGGCCGCCGCACGCGCCGCGCAGGCCGACGCCTTCATCACCGAGAAGCCGGCGGCCTACGCGACGCCGGTCAGCGAACGCGGCCGCTCGCTTTCGGGCGGCGAACGCCAGCGCCTCGCAATTGCGCGCGCAATGCTGAAGAACGCACCGATCCTGATCCTGGACGAAGCCACCAGCGCGCTGGACAACGTGACCGAAGCGCACATCAAGCGCGCCATGGACGCGCTGTGCCGCAACCGCACGACTTTCGTGATCGCGCACCGGCTGTCCACGGTGCGCAATGCCGACCTCATCCTGGTGATGGACCACGGCCGGATCATCGAGCAGGGCCGTTACGAAGACCTGGTTCGCCGCAACGGGCTGTTCGCAAAGCTTGCGCGGCAGGACGAGTTCGCCGACGACCACCGCGCCAGACCGGAACCGGTGCCGCTGCATGTGGCGGCGTGAGCTGCCGCTTCGACCTGTCAGGATTTCCTGGAATTTCCGGCATTCGAAACACCGTGCGGTACGTGGCCGGTCGCCACGTGCCGGCGCGCGGATTCCACGTTGATGGGTGAATCGTCGAAGAACAGGTCGGCACCGAAGGCTTCGAGGAACGGGCCCTTGTCGCGGCCGCCGAGGAACAGCGCCTCGTCGATACGCACGCCCCAGCGGCGCAGCGTCAGGATCACGCGCTTGTGCGCGGGCGCCGAGCGCGCCGTCACCAGCGCCGTGCGGATGGGCGAATCCTCGGGCGGGAATGCGGCCTGCAGGCGATGCAGGGCGGCAAGGAAGTTGCGGAAGGGCCCGCCGGACAGCGGCTCGTTCCAGCGCTCGGTCTCGTTGCGGTGGAACGCATCCAATCCCTGCTCCTGCGACAGGCGCTCGGACTCGTCGCCGAAGATCACCGCGTCGCCGTCGAACGCGATCCGCAATTGCCCGGGGTGTGTCTCGCGCACCTGCGAGGGCAGGATCGTCGCCGCAGCCACGCCGGAGTTCAGCGCACGCGCCACGTTTTCGGCGTTGGCCGACAGGAACAGGTCGACCTCGAACGGCGCGATGTATTCACTGGTCGCCTCG